>NZ_MBET01000108.1:0-122524 GCF_001954215.1 Mycobacterium sp. IS-2888 | reverse complement strand
ACCGCGCGGTTGCGTGGTATGCGCATGTCGTGCGTGGGGGTGGCCAGCGCGATCGTCAGCAAGAACAGGCAGAGCAGCGACACCGCGATCGGCAGATGCCGCCAGATCGACTGCGGCACCTCCGCCTCGGTGTACCGGCGCAGCCGCTGCCGGCGCCGGGCCTGAACGACGACGTAGAGCGCGAGTAAGGCCAGCGGGACCAAAGCGAACAGCAACATCGCCGGGCGCTGGAACCCATACAGCGGTAAGGGGCCGATTCCGGGAAGCGACACTCGGCTCACACCTTCCCGTCGGGGCCGCCACTGAATCACCGGCGGACGCTGCCGCCAGTAAAGAGGAGACTTGACTACCCGTCAAACGCTCGTGGACAGCGTGGCCCGCAGGATATCGGCGAACTCGCCTGGTGCCGAGATGAATCCGCCGTGATCGCCGGGAAACTCGATCGGCTGTACTCCGAGGAGTTCGGCCAGCGCAACACTGGTCCGGTACGTGATCAGGCCGCCGGACTCGGCGCCGATCCCGACGACTACCCGCGCCGGGCCGCGGGTGAGGGCAGCGATGTCGGGCCGGTAGGCGGCGGTGCCCCGCAGTTCGTGGGTGATGAACCGGGTGCCATCGGCCAGCTGCTGCGGTGGCGGTTCGGTTGCGACCGGGGCGCCCTGGGCGTCGCCACCGCCCGCCTGGAAGCCCGCGTTCACCATGAACTTCGTCATCGCGGCGGCCAGCCCGTCGCGGTGGAAGGTGTCGATGATGTCTTCGGTGTTGGCGCGCTGCTGGGCGGCGTCGGGCAGCAGCTCCAGCAACGGTGGCTCGTGCGCGACGAGCGTGCCGACACGCGTGGGGTGGCGAGTCACGAGTGCCAACCCGGTGACCGCGCCGCCGGACGACCCCATCACGTCGGCCCGATCCGCACCGAGGTCGTCGAGAATTGCCGCGACGTCGTCCGCGCGTAGGTCGGGCGTGGAATCTTGGGCCGGGTCATCGACGGGGCTGCCGGAGATTCCACGCGGGTCGGTGGTGACGACGGTGTGGTCGCCTGCCAGCGCTTCGGCGAGTGGCGCGAAGTCCGCGGCGGGCATCGGCGAGCCGAGTATCACCAGCAGCGGACCCGCGCCGCGCACCTCGTAGTGCAGCCGGGCTCCGGGTACGACGAGCGAGTGGGTGGTCATCGAGTGGGTGGTCATGTAGGGAAGACTCGGCTCGACGGCCGAATTCACCGCTGTCCGCGCCGCTATTCCCGGCGGAGCCGCCCCTCCACGAATTGCTCGAGCTTCTCCCACTCCCGCACCGCGGCGGAATACGGGCCCGCCGGCTTGCCGACCGAGCCGGGCTCCAGCACGTACGCCACCAGTTTGCCCAGCGGTCGACCCGTCGCGAGGGCCTTGTCGACCGTGCCCTCCTCGGAGTAGTCGCCGATGTCGCGGAGCAGCTCGACGGCCAGGTCGAGCTGGTCACGGTCCACGGCGTCGGGCCCGTCGGCGAAGTCGTCGGCCAGGCCGCTGAGCACGTAGATGTTCTCGTCGGTGACGTCGACCGCCAACGAGCCGTCAGTCGCGGCGGTGCGGATGTCGTCGTAGGTGCTCAGGTCGGACAAGTCGTGGTCGTGCTCGTCGGCGAGGTAGCGCGCCAGCGCCCGCTCGGAGCCGAACACGCTGATGCGCCCGTTGCGGCCCAGGAAGATCGGGCGATCGTCCAGGTAGCAGCGCAGCGTGTAGAACGTCCCGGAACTCGTCATGATCCGAATCGGGTCGATACCCACCTGCGCCCAGAAGTCCTTGTCGCTGCCCAGCACCACGGTGTCGCCGGCCGCGCGGGGCTCCTCCTCGTCCTCGGGTTCGTCTGTGTCGTCGCTGGCTTCGGACCCTTCGTCGTCCTCGGGCTCCTCGACGACGTCCTCGTCGGGGGCCTCGTCGGCGTCTTCGTCCTCGTCTTCTTCGAGCTCCTCGGCCAGTTCGTCGGCGGCCTTCGCCGACAGCTTCTCGTCGACCTCCGGCGTGCTGACGACGTCGTCGATCGCGCTGAGCACGTCGTCCCAGCTGCGCCCGATGATCTCGGCGATCGCATCCCAGCGTTTGGTGCCGGCCTTGCCGGTGAAGTTGTCGATCCCGCCGGACACCGTCCCGAGGCTGGGATTGCCGTTGAAGAACTTCGCCACCGCCGGCAGCTCGCACACCGACCCGATGGACGACACGATGGCCAGCGTGCCCGCCAGCGCGGCCACCGACTCCTCGGTCGGTTTCTCCGACACCAACTCCTCGACGGCGACTAGGTCGAATTGCTTGTCCTTGGCGGGGTCGAGGGTGCGCGCGTGGGCGCTGGTCAGCTCCTTCCACGCGGGGTGGTCGGCCAGATCGTTGTCGGAGTCCGAACGCACGAATGCGACCAGGTCGGAAACGGTCTCGAAGGCATACAGGTCATCGTCTTTGCCCAGGAACGCCTCCCACTCGTCGCCGGCATCGCGCCAGCGGGGTGCCCACACGGTGTAGCGGTCACCGGCGGACAGGCTCAGGCGGATGGGCACGAGGTCAGCAGCCATGCGGCACACAATAGCGACGGCCGGCGTACGTGCCGGGGCCGGTGTCGGGCCCGGTGGCGGCGGATGGCCTTCAGGGTGCCCAGATGGTCGCGATCGGGGGCGCGTTGGCCGCGTTACCCGTCTTCGGCAGCCCGTACATCTGTTCCAGGGTGGAAAGCACGTTGTAGTGGCTGATCTGCTCGGGGTAGTTGCCGGGCTGCACATGCGCGCCGTAGATCACCGTCGGGATCTGGTTGCGCGGACCGCCGTCGTCCTCGTCCCACGTGACGATCAGCAGGCTGTTGTTGGCCAGCGCCCAGTTGGCGTAGCCGGACAGCTGGCGGTTCAGCCAGGTGTCGGCCTGCCCGATCGAGCCGTCGTGCATGTTGTTGTCGTTGTTGGGAATGACGAACGACACGGTCGGCAGGCTGGCGTAGTTGCCCATCGGGAAAGCGGAGAACGGCACCGAGTTCTGCGGCGGCACATTGGTGAAATCGGCCCACGGCACATGCTTGCGCGCGTACTTGCCGGCGCTGCACGCGGGCGAACCGACCGCGGGCAGGTCCTCGGCAAAACCGACGAATGTGTATCCGGCGGCGAGCAATTCGGAGCCGAGGTTAGGGGCATTGCCCCCATTGACAGGGCACGCGTTGCTCGTCACTCCGAGAGTGCTTCCGGCGAAGAGCGCCAAGTAGTTTGGCTGGCTGGGATGTGTTTCGGCGAACGACTGGGTCATGTTCGCGCCGTGAGCGGCCAGCGCGGTGATGAAGGGCGTCTGCGGGCTGCCGATGATGTGTGCTTGAGAACGGTTCTCTTCCACCACGATTACCACGTGCGCGGGCCGGGGCAGCTCGGCGGCGGCCAGGCCCACCCGGGGAGTCGACGGAATGGCCGCCAGACCCATCAGCATGACCGCGCCGGCCATTCCGAGGATGCGATATGCCCAGTCGATCAGCGTTCTCGGACTTCGAATTTCGCGCGACACCCCGGGAGTATATGAACGGGTCACCGACATTGACGGGACGCACGCACGCGTGTCAACGGGCCATTGCACAAAAGAGGTATATACGCTCGAATTCCATGGATGTCCGCGTCATCGACCACCCCCTGGCCGCCGCCAGGCTGAGCACGCTGCGCGACGAACGCACCGACACCGCGGGTTTTCGGGCCGCGCTGCGCGATCTGACGGCGATGCTCGTCTACGAGGCCACCCGCGACGCCGGCCGCGAGACATTCGCGATCCGCACCCCGCTGGCCGAGACGCTGGGTGTGCGGCTGGCTAACCCGCCGCTGCTGGTGCCCGTGCTGCGCGCCGGGCTGGGCATGGTCGACCAGGCGCTGGAGCTGCTGCCTGAGGCCAGGGTGGGTTTCGTCGGCGTCGCCCGCGACGAGGAAACCCACCAGGCGAGCGGATATATGGAATCGCTGCCCGACGACCTGAGCGCGCTGCCGGTGATGGTCCTGGACCCGATGCTGGCCACCGGCGGATCGCTGAAACACGCCGTCGGCCTGTTGCAGCGCCGTGGCGCGGCGGACATCACCGTGCTGTGCGTGGTGGCCGCGCCGGAAGGCATTGCGGCGCTTGACAAAGCGGCGCCGGACGCGCGGCTGTTCACCGTGGCCGTCGACGACGGGCTCAACGAGATCGCCTATATCGTGCCGGGTCTCGGCGACGCTGGGGACCGGCAGTACGGGCCGCGCTAGCTACCAGGCTTGCACCGCGGACACCAGCTCGTCGCGTAACCCGGCCGCCCGTTCGCGGGCACGATGCAGGCCGTCGGCCACCGCGCAGCGAATCTCCAAGTAGCACTTCAGTTTCGGTTCGGTTCCCGAGGGCCGCACCACCACCCGCGCCGACGCCTCGTCATTCCCGCCGGCGAAGATCAGCGCGTCACCGATGTCGGTCATGGTCGCCGGGAAGCGCGCCAGCCGTTGCGGCGGTGAGGCCCGTAGCGCCCCCATCAAGGCGGCGGCCTCGTCGGCGTCGGCGACCCGGCGCGACACCGCCGCGACGTCGTGGACGCCGTGGCGCAGGGCGAGCTCGTCGAGCCGATCGGACACCGAGCGACCCTGCGCTTTGAGCGCGGCCACCAGATCGCACACCAACACCGCGGCGCTGATGCCGTCCTTGTCACGCACCGCGGCGGGGTCGACGCAGTGGCCGATCGCCTCCTCGTAGGCATACACCAGGGCGCCGGGCAGGTCCGCGTCGGCGCGCGCCAACCATTTGAAGCCGGTGAGGGTTTCGACGTGGACCGCGCCGTAGTGCGCGGCGATGGCCGCCAGCATCCGCGACGACACCACCGTGCTGGCCACCACCGCGGTCGCGGGTCGCTCGTTCGACAGGATGTAATCGCCCAGCAGCCAACCGGTTTCGTCGCCGGAGAGCATCCGCCACCCCGGTGCCGTCGGGATGCCCACCGCGCACCGGTCCGCGTCGGGATCCAGCGCGATCGCGACGTCGGCGTGGGTGTCCGCGGCCAGCGTGAGCAGCGCGTCCGCGGCGCCGGGCTCCTCGGGGTTCGGGAACGCGACGGTGGGGAAGTCGGGGTCGGGTGCGAACTGGGCGCCGACGGTGTGCACCTGCTCGAACCCGGCGCGGTGCAGTGTGTCCACGGCGACGGCACCGCCGACCCCGTGCAGCGGGGTGAGGGCAACGCGCACCGGGCCGGTCGATCGCCGCACGCCGGCCGCCCGCTCGATGTAGCGCTCGACGAGGTCGGTATCGGCGGGTTCGACGGGTCGACGGCCGATCCGGTCGGCGAAAGGGGCTGCGGCCATTGCGGTTTCGATCTGACGGTCGGTCGGTGAGACGATCTGGATGCCGCCGTCGAAGTACACCTTGTAGCCGTTGTCGGTGCGCGGATTGTGCGATGCCGTGATCTGTATCCCCGCGGCGGCGCCGGTGTGGCGCACGGCGAAGGCTACCACCGGGGTCGGCACCGGACCGGGCAGCAGCAGCACCGAAAAGCCCTCGGCGGCAAGCACTTCGGCCGTCACGGTGGCGAAGATCGCCGAGCCGTGCCGGGCGTCGCGCCCCACCACCACCAGGGAACCGGCACGCCCACGATCCGTGAGCACTCGCGCCACCGCCCACGTTGCGCGCGACACCACCGCCACGTTCATCGCGTCGGGGCCCGCGCGCACCGGACCGCGCAATCCCGCGGTGCCGAAGGTCAGCGGTCGGGCGAAGCGCGCCGCACGCTCGTCGGGACCGCAGGCGGCGAGCTCGGCGGCCGTCGTCGGGTCCGGGTCGTGCGCGATCCACTCCTCGGGCGTCATGCGCTCTAAAACCGGGCTATGACGTCCGCCAGCAGGGCGCCCATCCGGCCCGCGGACGCGTCCCCCGCGGCGACCACGTCGGCGTGCCGCAGCGGCGCGGGCGTGAGACCCGCGGCCAGGTTCGTCACCAGGGAGATGCCCAGCACCTCCGCGCCGGCGGCCCGGGCCGCGATGGTCTCGTGCACCGTCGACATGCCCACCAGGTCGGCGCCGAGGGTGCGCAGCATCCGGATCTCCGCCGGCGTCTCGTAGTGCGGCCCCGGCAGGCCCGCGTACACGCCTTCGGTCAGCTGCGGGTCGCTGTCGCGGGCGAGCTTGCGCAGCCGCGGCGCATACGCGTCGGTCAGGTCCACAAACTGCGCGCCGACCAGCGGCGAACGCCCGGTCAGGTTCAGGTGGTCGCTGATCAGCACCGGCTCGCCGACCCGCATCTCGGGGCGCAGCGCGCCGGCGGCGTTGGTCAGTACGACGATGCGCGCCCCGGCCGCACAGGCGGCCCGCACCGGGTGCACGACGTGGGCCAGGTCGTGTCCTTCGTACGCGTGCACCCGGCCGGCCAGCACCAGCACCCGGTGCTCGCCGATGCGCACCGACATGAGCTCGCCGGTGTGGCCGACCGCGCGCGGCGGCGCGAACCCCGGCAGGTCGGCCTGGGGCAGCACGACGGTTGGGGAGCCCAGCGCGGCGACCGCCGGCGCCCATCCGGAGCCCAGCACCACGGCGACGTCGTGCTCGCCGATCCCGGTGCGCTCGGCGATGGCCTGTGCGGCTAGTCGCGCGAGTTGCTCGGGCGCGGGCGGGGATTCGGCCACAGTCGGGCAGCTTAGCTTGGTGACGCCTCACACGGCGGTTGTCAGCGGTCTATGTCAGGATCTGCCGTATGCGTCTCCGTACCTGGCCGGTTATCGGCCTCGTCGTCGCCGTCGGCCTGTCGGTGGCAATGCTCGCGAGCGGCCCCGCTCCGACAGCGCGAGCAGGGTGTCCCGACGTCCAACTGATCTTCATCCGCGGTACCGCCGAACCGCCCGGCCTGGGGGCCGTGGGCGATGCGCTCTTCGCCGCGCTGCAGCCCGCCCTCGGCTCGCGCAGCGTCGACTCGTACGCGGTGAACTATCCGGCCAGCTACAACTTTTTGACCACCGCCGACGGCGCCAACGACGCGCGCGATCACATCGCGGCGATGGCCGACCAATGCCCGGCCACTCGGCTGGTGCTCGGCGGCTTCTCGCAGGGCGCCGCCGCGGTCTCGATGCTGGCGGGGGTGCCGCCCGTCGGCCAGCGCATCGGCAACTTCGGATCCGCTCCCGCGCTGGATCCCGGCCTGGTGGGGAAGGTGCGAGCGGTTGCGGTGTTCGGCAATCCGGGCAACCGCTTCAACACACCCCTATCGACGACGGGCGCGTGGGCCGGCCGGGCGATCGACCTGTGCAGTGACGGCGACCCCGTCTGCGTTGTCGGCGGTCGCGACCGGGATGCGCACCACGTCTACGAGGTGCCGCCCTATCCCGGCCAGGCGGCGGCGTTCATCGCCGGACTGGTGTAGCCCTCGGATCCTCGAGCCGTCGTGGCCGGGTGAGATACTGCGAGAATGCCCGCAGCACCCGCATTAGCCAACGTCGAGGACGTGGTGCGGCGTCGCGGATCCGACCTGGTCGAGCTGTCCCACGCCATCCACGCCGAGCCCGAGCTGGCGTTCGCCGAGCATCGCAGCTGCGCCAAGGCGCAGACACTGGTCGCCGAGCGTGGTTTCCAGATCACCGCGCGGCCCGGAGGTTTGGAGACGGCCTTTCGCGCCGACTTCGGCAGCGGACCGCTGGTGGTCGGGATCTGCGCCGAGTACGACGCGCTGCCCGAGATCGGGCACGCGTGCGGGCACAACATCATCGCGGCCTCGGCGGTGGGGACCGCGCTGGCGCTGGCCGAGGTGGCCGACGAGCTGGGCCTGACGGTGTCGCTGCTGGGAACTCCCGCCGAGGAGGCCGGCGGCGGCAAGGAACTGCTGCTGCAAGCCGGGGTGTTCGACGACGTCGCGGTCGCGGTGATGGTGCATCCGGGGCCGGCCGACATCGCCGGGGCCCGCTCGCTGGCGCTGTCCGAAGCGGTCGTCGACTACCGCGGCAAGGAATCCCATGCCGCCGTCGCGCCGCACCTGGGGATCAACGCCGCCGACGCCGTCACCGTCGCGCAGGTCGCCGTCGGGCTGCTGCGCCAACAACTGGCACCGGGGCAGCTGGTGCACGGGATCGTCACCAACGGCGGACAGGCCGTCAACGTCATCCCCGGCCATGCGACGTTGCAGTACGCGATGCGGGCGGTCGAATCGGATTCGCTGCGAGAGCTGGAGGGCCGGATGTTCGCGTGCTTTTCCGCGGGCGCGCTGGCCACCGGCTGCGAATACGAAATCAACCAGCCCGCACCGCCGTACGCCGAGCTCAAACCCGACCGATGGCTGGCGGGCGTCTTCCGCGACGAGATGCGGCGGCTGGGTCGTAGCCCGGTCGCCCCCGAGATCGAGGACGCGCTGCCGATGGGCAGCACCGACATGGGCAACGTGACGCAGGTGTTGCCCGGGATCCACCCGATCATCGGCGTCGACGCCGGTGGCGCCACGGTTCACCAGCGCGCCTTTGCCGCCGCGGCCGCCGGTCCCAGCGCCGATCGTGCGGTTGTCGACGGCGCAATCATGTTGGCGCGCACCGTCGTTCACCTCGCCGAGTCGCCCGATGAACGCGACCGGGTGCTCGCGGCGCGGGAGAGACGGGCGGCGTCATGAGCCTGGTCGACACCGCCGAGTCGTGGCTGGCCGCACACCACGAAGACCTGATCGAGTGGCGCCGCCACATCCATCGCTACCCGGAGCTGGGCCGGCAGGAGTACGCCACCACGCAGTTCGTCGCCGAGCGGTTGGCCGATGCGGGGCTCAACCCCAAGGTCCTGCCCGGCGGTACGGGGCTGACGTGTGATTTCGGTCCCGACCACGAGCCGAGAATCGCGCTGCGGGCCGACATGGACGCGCTGCCGATGGCCGAGCTGACCGGCGCGCCCTACACCTCGACGATGCCCAACGTCGCGCACGCCTGTGGGCATGACGCGCACACCGCGATCCTGCTGGGCACCGCGCTGTCGCTGGCGTCGGTGCCCGAGCTGCCGGTCGGGGTGCGGCTGATCTTCCAGGCGGCCGAGGAGTTGATGCCCGGCGGCGCGATCGACGCGATCGCCGCCGGGGCGCTGACCGGGGTGTCGCGGATCTTCGCGCTGCATTGCGATCCCCGGCTGGAAGTCGGCAAGGTCGCGGTGCGGCAGGGCCCCATCACGTCGGCCGCCGACCAGATCGAGATCACGCTGTATTCGCCGGGCGGGCATACCTCGCGGCCGCACCTGACCGCCGACCTGGTCTACGGGCTGGGCACGCTGATCACCGGGCTGCCCGGGGTGCTGTCGCGGCGCATCGACCCGCGCAACGGCACCGTGTTGGTGTGGGGCGCGGTCAATGCCGGCGTGGCGGCCAACGCCATTCCGCAATCCGGCGTGCTGGCCGGCACCGTGCGCACCGCCAGCCGGCAGACGTGGGTTGGCCTGGAGGAGTTCATCCGCGAGGCCGTGGGCGCGCTGCTGTCGCCGCTGGCGATCGAACACACGCTGCAATACCGGCGCGGGGTGCCGCCGGTGGTCAACGAGGAAGTCTCGACCCGCATCCTCATGCATGCGATCGAAGCCGTCGGCCCTGATGTGCTGTCCGACACCCGGCAGTCCGGCGGCGGCGAGGATTTCTCCTGGTATCTGGAGGAAATCCCCGGCGCGATGGCGCGACTGGGCGTGTGGTCCGGCGTGGGACCGCAGTTGGACCTGCACCAGCCGACATTCGACCTCGACGAACGGTCCCTGGCGATCGGGCTGCGCGTGATGGTCAACATCATCGAGCAGACCGCCGTCGTCGAGTCGGCCCTGTTCTAAGCGGAGGTTCCCGGGCCGATGTTGCGGGCCGGGCGGGTTCGCAGGTCGTGTACGTAATCGCTTGGGGCGCCGGCGATTTCGGCGGCATCGGCCATAACGCCGAGATAGCGCGCCGACGGCAGGCCACCCTCCCACGCGTCCAGCACATACAGCCACGCGAGCACGGGATCGGTGGTGGTGTCGGAGGACAGCCGTTCGACGCGGCAGCGAATTTTCTTGTGCACGCCGAACTCCGAGCCCTCCCAGCGGTCGAGGTTCTTCTCGTCCGCCGGCGTCATGTCGTAGAGGACGACGAACACCTTCGAATTCGGGTCCTCGACGATCGTGGCCAGGGCCCCTTCCCAGCCGATGTCCTCGCCGCCGAACGTCAGCCGCCAGCCCGGCAGCCAGCCGGTTCCGGCCATCGGCGAGTGGGGTGCACGCTGCAGCATCTGCTCGGGATGCATGTTCGATCCGTAGGCGGCGTAGAGCGGCACGGGAAAAAGCTTAAACGGCACACCCGCAACCGGTATTCATCCGAGCGCCGTCCGTTCCACGCCGCGCTGCGGTGACCTGCCTCGTCCCGATAGGTTAAGGACCGTGGTAACGCGCATCGTGATCCTCGGCGGAGGCCCGGCCGGTTACGAAGCCGCGCTGGTCGCCGCCACGTCTCATCCCGACACGACGCACGTCACCGTGATCGACTCCGAGGGCATGGGCGGCGCGGCCGTGCTGGACGACTGCGTGCCGTCCAAGACTTTCATCGCGTCCACCGGCCTGCGGACGGAGCTGCGCCGGGCGCCCCGGCTGGGTTTCGACATCGACTTCGAAGACGCCAAGATCTCGTTGCCGCAGATCCACACCCGTGTCAAAACGCTCGCGGCGGAGCAGTCCGCGGACATCGCCGCCCAGCTGCTCGCCGTCGGCGTCCAGGTGATCGCGGGCCGGGGCGAGCTCGTCGACCCCACGCGCGGCCTGGCCAAGCATCGCATCAAGGCCACCGCCGCCGATGGCACCACCAGCGAGCACGAAGCCGACGTCGTGCTCATCGCCACCGGCGCCAGCCCGCGGATCCTGCCGACGGCCCAGCCCGATGGCGAGCGGATCCTGACGTGGCGGCAGCTCTACGACCTGGAAGCGCTGCCCGAGCACCTGATCGTGGTGGGCTCGGGCGTGACCGGCGCCGAATTCGTGCACGCCTACACCGAGTTGGGCGTGCGCGTGTCGGTCGCGGCCAGCCGGGACCGGGTGCTGCCGTACGAGGACGCCGACGCCGCGCTCGTGCTGGAAGAGTCGTTCGCCGAACGCGGGGTGCAGCTGTTCAAGCACGCGCGCGCCGAGTCGGTCACCCGCACCGACGCGGGGGTGTTGGTCACCATGACGGATGGCCGCACCGTCGAGGGCAGCCACGCGCTGATGACCATCGGATCGGTTCCTAACACCGGCGGACTGGGCCTGGAAAGGGTCGGCATCGAGCTGGGACGCGGCAATTACCTGACCGTGGACCGGGTTTCGCGCACCTCGGTGCCCGGGATCTATGCGGCGGGAGACTGCACGGGTCTGTTGCTGTTGGCGTCGGTCGCCGCCATGCAGGGCCGGATCGCGATGTATCACGCGCTGGGGGAGGGCGTGAGCCCGATCCGGCTGCGCACGGTCGCCGCGACGGTGTTCACCCGCCCGGAGATCGCCGCGGTCGGGGTGCCGCAGTCGATGATCGACGACGGTTCGGTGCCCGCGCGGACCATCATGCTGCCGCTGCGGACCAACGCACGGGCGAAGATGTCGGGCCTGCGGCAGGGCTTCGTCAAGGTCTTCTGCCGCCGCTCCACCGGCGTGGTGATCGGCGGCGTGGTGGTGGCCCCGATCGCGTCCGAGCTGATCCTGCCGATCGCCGTCGCCGTGCAAAACCGCATCACCGTCAACGAGTTGGCGCAGACGCTCGCCGTTTACCCGTCGTTGTCGGGGTCGATCACCGAGGCGGCCCGGCGGCTGATGGCGCACGACGATCTCGACTGAACGCCACTCAAAGGCGTCCGACGAACTAGCCTGGGGAGCAGTCCTACCGACGAGTAACTGACGGGAACCCCCGATGAGGAGTCTTTTGCCGTGAGTGACCCGATCCATGCGCCGACCGAACAGACCTGGCCGGCGTCCGTGCTCGGACCGCAGCAGCGCGAGGTGGCCTGGGAGCGGCTTGGCACCGAGCAGTTCGACGTGGTGGTCATCGGCGGCGGCGTGGTGGGCGCCGGGTGCGCGCTGGACGCCGCGACCCGCGGGCTCAAGGTGGCGCTGGTCGAGGCGCGCGACCTGGCGTCGGGCACGTCGAGCCGCTCGTCGAAGATGTTCCACGGTGGGCTGCGCTACCTCGAACAGCTGGAATTCGGGCTGGTACGCGAGGCGCTCTACGAGCGCGAGCTGTCGCTGACCACGCTGGCGCCCCATTTGGTCAAGCCGCTGCCGTTCCTGTTTCCGCTCACCAAGCGGGTCTGGGAACGCCCCTACATCGCGGCGGGCATCTTCCTCTACGACCGGCTCGGCGGCGCGAAATCGGTTCCGGCGCAAAAGCATTTGACCCGCGCCGGGGCGCTGCGGCTGAGCCCCGGCCTGAAACGCAGCTCGCTCATCGGTGGCATCCGCTACTACGACACCGTCGTCGACGACGCCCGGCACACCATGACGGTCGCGCGCACCGCGGCGCATTACGGCGCGGTGGTGCGATCGTCCACCCAGGCGGTCGGATTGCTGCGCGACGGCGACCGGGTGATCGGCGTGCGCGTCCGCGACTCCGAGGACGGCGCGATCACGGAGGTCCGCGGCCACGTCGTGGTCAACGCGACCGGGGTGTGGACCGACGAGATTCAGGCATTGTCAAAGCAGCGCGGGCGATTCCAGGTGCGCGCGTCCAAGGGTGTGCACGTGGTGGTGCCGCGCGACCGGATCGTCAGTGATGTCGCGATGATCCTGCGCACCGAGAAATCCGTGATGTTCATCATCCCGTGGGGCAATCACTGGATCATCGGAACCACGGACACCGATTGGAATCTCGACCTGGCCCATCCCGCGGCCACCAAGGCCGACATCGACTACATCCTGGGCACCGTCAACAGCGTGCTGGCCACGCCGCTGACGCACGCCGACATCGACGGCGTGTACGCGGGGCTGCGCCCGTTGCTCGCGGGGGAGAGCGACGACACCTCGAAGCTGTCCCGGGAACACGCGGTGGCGGTGCCCGCGGCGGGCCTGGTGGCCATCGCCGGTGGCAAGTACACGACCTACCGGGTGATGGCGGCCGACGCGATCGACGCTGCGGCCCAATACGTTCCGGCCCGGGTCGCGCCGTCGATCACGGAGAAGGTGAGCCTGCTGGGCGCCGACGGCTACTTCGCGCTGATCAATCAGGCCGAACACGTCGGTGCGCTGCAGGGTCTGCACCCCTACCGGGTGCGCCACCTGCTCGACCGCTACGGCTCGCTGATCGGCGACGTGCTGGAGATGGCGGGCGAAACCCCCGGCCTGCTCAGCCCGATCCAGGAAGCCCCCGGCTACCTGCGGGTCGAGGCCGTGTACGCGGCGGCCGCCGAGGGCGCGCTACATCTGGAGGACATCCTGGCCCGCCGGATGCGCATCTCGATCGAGTATTCGCACCGCGGCGTCGACTGCGCCCGGGAGGTGGCCGACCTCGTCGCCCCGGTCCTGGGGTGGAGCGCCGAGGACGTCGACCGCGAGGTCGCGAACTACACCGCCCGGGTGGAGGCCGAGATCCTGTCGCAGGCGCAGCCCGACGACGTGTCGGCCGACGAGTTGCGCGCCAGCGCGCCCGAGGCTCGCGCCGAGATCCTCGAGCCGGTGCCGCTCAATTGAGTCCCGATTGAGGCTGCGGTGAGGGCCGCGCCGCTGCCGGTTCGCGACGGGCTGGGCCCCGCGCGGGTGCGGCTGCGCGGCGGACCGGTGCTGGCCGAGCTGATCGCACGATTCGGTGAGCCGGCCCGCGCGAAAGTGCTGGCCGGGGAAGTGGTCGACGCCGACGGCGTGGTGGTCGACCACGCGACCGTGCTGCCCGCGGGCGCGGCCGTCTACCTGTATCGCGAACTGCCGCAAGAGGTTCCGGTGCCCTTCGACATGCCTGTGCTGTATCACGATGCCGACATCGTCGTCGTCGACAAGCCGCACTTCCTGGCCACCATGCCGCGTGGGCAGCACGTCGCGCAGACCGCGCTGGTGCGGTTGCGACGGGAATTGGGGCTGCCCGAACTGAGCCCAGCGCACCGACTGGACCGCCTGACGGCCGGGGTGCTGCTGTTCACCGTCCGGCGCGAGCTGCGGGGGGCTTACCAGTCACTGTTCGCCCGCGCCAAGGTGCGCAAGACGTATCTGGCGCGCGCGGCGGTCGATCCCGACCTGGTGCTGCCGCGCGTGGTCGCGAGCCGCATCGTCAAGCGGCGCGGACGCTTACAGGCGGTCTGCGAGCCGGGCACGCCCAATGCTGAGACGCTGGTGGAGCTTTTGTCGCCGGACGGTCTGTATCGGTTGACGCCGCGCACGGGACGCACCCATCAGCTGCGGGTGCACATGGCCTCGCTGGGGATACCGATCACGGGTGATCCGTTGTACCCCAACATCATTGACGTCTCACCCGGCGACTTCGGTACGCCGCTTCGACTGCTGGCCCAGCGCATCGAGTTCGACGATCCGGTGACGGGCTCGCGCCGCGAATTCGTCAGCGGTCGAGAAGGGCCGTGAGCCAATCGAAGTCGCGGATGTGTCCCGTCAGGATTTCGGGGGGTTCTCCCCAGGGCCTTCCTCGGGCGTGTACTGCGGGCAATATGCCTTGATGGCCGCGCCGACGAAGTAGCCGGAATGATAGGCGGGCATGGCGCTGCTGTTCAGTACGTCGTTCACCACATCGGCAGGCTTCGCCCCGTCGTCCAGTTTCTGGCAAACCATGTGGCCGGCCTCGATCGCATGCGAGGGAGAAACATGGTCGGTGATGCCCTCTTGGTTGAGGGTCGCCAGGAATTTGTCGTCTTGGGTGTTGGCATGCGCGGTCGAGACGGCAGCCAGCGGTCCAAGCAAAGCGACCGCCGCGGCTAGCAGAAGGCGGTGAACCATTTCGGATGCTCCCCTGAAGTGAGATGGTTTGCTGAAGCCAAGTTGGGTCGCCAACGTGGGTATTTCAGCTTCTACGGGCAATATTCTCCGGGGTACATCGATTTCTGACAACCGCACGCCCAGGTCAAACGGTAGTTGTACATATTTTGTTCACCCGCCGGTCAGGTTTTCGACAGGGCAAGAGCACCGCAAGCGCAGCGAGGTCACCGCGGCGCCGACCCGGTCGGGACCCGGTGCGAAATCAAAATCACGATGATCGAAGCGGCGGCCGCCGCGGGCGTGACGAAGCTCATAGGGTGGCGCTGCCCGACCGTCGGCCAATAGGTAATTTGACGACATGCCATGGGCGCGATTGCTGTCGGTCAGCGTCCTCGCAATTTTCCTCGTGGGATGCGGCGAGCGCCACGTTTCGGCGGCCAGCTCTCGAGATCTGTCGGGGACGTTCCGTTCCGGCGGCATGGACCGCACCTACACGCTGCACGTGCCGCCCGGCGACCCCGTCGCGCTGGTGCTGAGTCTGCACGGCGGCGGCGGTACCGGGATCGGGCAGCGGGGTCTCACCGACTTCGACACAGTCGCCGACGCCCACGGCTTGCTCGTGGTCTATCCCGACGGTTACGACAAGAGCTGGGCCGACGGGCGCGGGGCGTCGCCGGCGGACCGTCACCACGTCGACGACGTCGGCTTCCTGGTCGCGTTGGTGGGCAAGCTGCGCAACGACTACGGCGTCGCGGTGGGGCATGTATTTGCCACCGGCATGTCCAACGGGGGCTTCATGTCCAACCGGCTGGCGTGCGACCGCGCCGATGTGTTCGCCGCGATCGCGCCGGTGGCGGGCACGCTGGGCGCCGGTGTGGCCTGCAATCCCTCACGTCCGGTTTCGGTGTGGGAGGCGCACGGAACCGCCGATCCGCTGGTGCGTTTCAACGGCGGCGATGTGCGGGGTCGCGGCGGCGTCAGCCACTCGATATCCGCCGCCGCCATGGTGAGCAAGTGGCGCATTGTCGATGGGTGCCAAGGCGATCCGACGGCGGACGCGTTACCCAACGTCGGTGACGGCACCGTCGTTCACCGCTTCGACTCCACAGCGTGCGCGCAGTCGACCGAGGTGGTCTTCTATCAGATCGACAACGGCGGACACACGTGGCCGGGCGGCAAGCAGTACCTGCCCAAGGCGGTCATCGGATCCACCACGCGCGCGCTGGACGCATCGGAAGCGATCGCGCAGTTTTTCCTGGCGCACGCACGCGACTAGCCGGATTCAGCGTTGGCAGCTGGGGCACCAGTACGTCACGCGCTCACCGCTGTCGTCGGATTCGATCCGCGTGCCGCAGCGACGGCAACCCTGGCCCGCCCGGCCGTAGACCCACAGCTGGCGACCCGGCCGGGTGTCGCCGGTGGTGCAGCGATTCCAGCGTAACCGGTTGGCCCACAACATATCCCGGGCACGTGAGACCAGGCGGCGCGGGTCGTTGACCGCGCTCACGGGCGCGGTCGGCAGGTGTCCGCTGACGAAGCACAGTTCGTTGCAATACACGTTGCCGATGCCCGCCAGCACCCGCTGATCCAGCAGCGCCTCGGCGATCGGTCGGTCCGGGCGCGCCGCCAGGTTGGCGGCGGCAACCCGCGGGTCCCAATCTTGGCCCAGCAGGTCGGGTCCCAGATGAGCGACGACGTCGGTGTCGTGGTCGCGGTCGAGGACCTCCAGCACGCCGAGGTCGATCCCGACGGCCCGAATCCGACCGGCTTCCAGGATGATTCGGGTCCGGTGATCCACCCGCATCGGGCGGTCGCCGACCCGCCAGCTGCCGTCCATCTTCAGATGCGAGTGAATGCTGGCCCGCCCGACGCGGACGAACAAATGCTTCCCGCGGCTGAATACCTCGTCCACCACGTGTCCGGTGAGGTCGACGGTGGCGAACTGCGGCACCCGGATATCGCAGCGGGTCAGCGTCTGCCCGGCCAGCTGTTGCCGCAGCGTCGCCGCCGTATGCCAAACCGTGTCGCCTTCCGGCATTAGTCTGCCGAGCTCACCGCAGCCGCATTCCGCGCGGGGTGCGCACGAAGCCGGCGTCGGACAGGGCGTCGACCGGACCGGGCCCGCCGGCGCGCGGTTGCAGCGCCGGCACTCCGTCGATGCGTTCGACGAGAATCGACGCGACCCGGCGGGTGGAGACCAAATCGGCCAGCGCCAGGGCCGCCGCATGATCGGCCGCGGGATCGTGGGTGAAGGTGAGCAGGGAGCGCCCGCCGCGCTCGAGGAACCACGCCAGCTCGCCGTCCACCAGCACGACCAGCGCCCCGGCTTTACGGCCCGGCCGCGCCCCGGGGCCGGGCCCGTCCTCGCTCGACGTGGGCCACGGCAGCGCGGCGCCGTAGGGGTTCGCCGGGTCGGCGGCGGCCAGCACCACCGCCCGATATTCGGGCCGCTCGGGGTCGATCCCGTCGAGATAGCTGCGCAGCCGATCCACGGTCGAGGCGACGGCGAACTGCGCCCCGCCCAGTGACTCGACAAAATAGCCCCGCTGGCACCTGCCGGCTTCCTCGAACGTGCTCAACACCTTGTAGAGGGTGGCGAATCCGCCCGGGACGCCCTCCGCGGCCACCGCGCCCCTGGTCAGCACGCCGTGCCGGTTCAGCAGCAGCTCGGCTTGGTAGTGGGCTCGCACCGTGGAATCCGGCTCGGGGGCGGGCAGCGCCGACCACCGGCCGGCGACGGTCGGGTCGGTCGGGCGATGCTGGGCGTGCGCGACGCTGTAGCGGCTCAGCCGGGGCGGACGATGCGCTCGGTGCGCGGGCGCGGAACGCTTGCGGGCGCCCGTGCCGCCCAGGACCGCGCGCACCGGGGCGAACGTGTCGCCGGTGACCCAGCCGGCCCAAATCAGTTCCCACAGCGCGGCTTTCAGCGTTGCCTCGCCGACACCGTCCTGCGCGAGCTGCCGGAAGAAGTACGCGCCGCCTCCCGCCAGCGTGTCCAGGATCGCGCGGTGGGCTTCGGTGAAGTCGATCTCGGCGGGTGCGGCCAGGGTCAGGGGCGCGGATTCGCTGGTGTGGAACGCGATCCAGCCATCGCTGCCCGAGATCGCCCCGGCGCCCGACCAGGTGACCTCCCCGGTCGCGAGCAGCTCGTCGAGCATCGCGGGCGAGTAGTCGCGGATCCGCGGAGCCAGCACCAGCGGTTCGATCGCGGAGGCCGGCATCCGAACGCCGGCCAGCTGATCGACGACGGACATCAGCCCGTCGATACCCGACTGTGGCGACGACACCCGGTGCCAGGCCGGCAGGAACCGGCCGTAGGCGGCGGTGCTCACCGGCTCGACCTGCGCACGCAGCGCGGCCAGCGAGCGTCGCCGCAGGATGCGCAACACGTCGGCGTCGCACCACTGCTCGGCGCCCGCGCCCGACATCTCGGCGGCGGCGACGAAGTCGCCACGCACCAGCCGCCCGTCGGCAGCCAGCCGGCCCAGCACGTCGGCGGTCACCCGCAGTCCCAGGCCGAAGCGGGCGGCGACTTCGGCGGTGGTGAACGGCGTGTGGGTGCGCGCGTAACGGCCCAGCAGCTCGCCCAGCGGGTCGGCCACCTCCTCGGTGAAGGCGACCGGGACGCCCGGCGGGACCGCGGCCCCGACCCCGTCGCGCAGCCGGCCGATGTCTTCGACCGCCACCCACCAGCTGCGGCCGGCGAACGACACCGTCAACGCGCGGCGGGCCGTGTGCAGGCCTTCCAGCCAGCCGCCCACATCGGCGCCACCGGCGCGCGCCGCGACCTCGTCTTCGGTCAGCGGCCCGAGCAGTCGCAGCAGATCCGCGACCGCCTCGGCATCGCGCGCTGCCCGGTCGGGCGACAGGTGCTGCAACTGTCGGCCGGTCGCGGCGATGACCTCCGGATCGAGCAGCTCGCGCAGCTCCACGCGGCCGAGCAGCTCGGCCAACAGCGTGCTATCCAGCGACAGTGCCGCGGCGCGGCGCTCGGCCAGCGGGGAATCGCCCTCGTACATGAACGCGCCGACATAGCCGAACAACAGCGAGGCCGCGAAGGGGGAGGGCGTAGCCGTCTCCGTTTCGACCACTCGCACCCGGCGACCGGCGATGCCGGCCATCAACTCGACCAGCGCAGGGACGTCGTAGACGTCCTGCAGGCATTCGCGGATGGTCTCCAGCACGACGGGGAAGTCGGGGTACTTGCGCGCGACGTCCAACAGCTGGGCCGCGCGCTGGCGCTGGTGCCACAGCGGTGAGCGGCGGCCCGGGTGGCGGCGGGGGAGCAGCAGCGCGCGGGCCGCGCACTCCCGGAACCGCGACGCGAACAACGCCGACCCGCCCACTTCGGCGGTCACGATCGGGTCGATTTCGTCGGCGTCGAAGACGAAAAGCTCCGCGCCTGGGGGGCTTTCGGCGGTTTCTGACAGGGTGTCGGGCAGGTGCACCACGATGCCGTCGTCGGAGGCGGTCGGTTTCTCGTCGATCCCGAAGCGTTCGTAGAGGCGACGGCCCACGGCCAGCGCGAGCGGCCCGTGCACCCGCAGCCCATACGGCGAGTGCAGGATCACCCGCCAGTCGCCCAGCTCGTCGCGGAACCGCTCCACCAGCAACGTGGTGTCGGTGGGGACGGCGTTGGTGGCCGATTTCTGGTCGTCCAGCAGCTTCCACAGGTTTTCGGTCGCGTAGGCATCGAAACCCAAACTCGCGCAACGTTTGTCGAATGCGTCGCGGTCCAGGCCGGCCAGCTCGCCGGTGAACGCGCCGAGCGCGGCGCCGAGTTCGGCGGGCCGGCCGACGTCGTCGCCCCGCCAGAACGGCAGCCGGGCCGGCTGGCCGGGCGCCGGGATCACCAGCACCCGGTCGTGGGTGATCTCGGTGATCCGCCAGCTGGTCGCCCCCAGCGAGATGACATCGCCGGGACGTGACTCGTAAACCATTTCCTCGTCGAGTTCGCCTACCCGCGAAGGCTTTTCGGACTCGGTGGCGAGGTAGACCGTGAAGAGCCCGCGATCGGGGATGGCGCCACCGGAGGTGACGGCCAGGCGCTGCGCCCCGGGCCGCGCGGTCAGCGTGCCGGCGTCGCGGTCGTAGATCAATCGCGGTCGCAGGTCGGCGAATTCGGTGGACGGGTATTTCCCGGACAGCAGGTCCAGGGTGGCCTCGAAGACGCTGCGCGGCAGGGTCGCGAACGGCGCGGCCCGCCGCACGGTGTCGAACCACCGGTCGGCGTCGAGTGGCTCCAGCGCGGCCGCGGCCACGGTGTGCTGCGCCAGGATGTCGAGCGGGTTGGCGGGCACCCGCATGGTCTCGATCTGCCCGGCGAGCATCCGCTGCACGGTCACCGCGCAACCGATCAGGTCGGTGCGGTGCTTGGGAAACAGCGCGCCCCGCGAGACCTCGCCGACCTGATGGCCGGCCCGCCCGATGCGCTGCAGGCCGCTGGCCACCGACGGCGGCGCCTCCACCTGGATCACCAGGTCGACGGCGCCCATGTCGATACCCAGTTCCAGGCTCGACGTGGCGACCACCGCCTTGAGCAGCCCGCGCTTGAGGGCTTCCTCGACGACGGCGCGCTGTTCCTTGCTGACCGAGCCGTGGTGGGCGCGTGCCAGCACCGGCTCGGCGCCATACGTCTGGCCGCTGCCCAACAGGTGAGCGGGCGCCCCGCCCGGCACCCCGGAGTTGCCCTGCCCGGCAAGCGCGACACCGCTGCGCTCGGCGTGAATCTCGTTGAGCCGTGCGGTAAGTCGCTCGGCCAGCCGCCGCGAGTTGGCGAACACGATGGTCGAACCGTGCGATTCGATGAGGTCGACCAGGCGCGCTTCGACGTCCGGCCAGATGGTGTTGTCCGCCATGTTGGCCATGTCGGGCACCGGCACCTGGACGGTCAGCTCCACAGTCTTGGCCGACGGCGGGGCCACGATGGTCGTCGGCGCCTGGCCGGACAGGAACCGGGCGAGCTCCTCGGGCGGACGCACGGTCGCCGACAGCCCGATGCGCTGGGCGGGCCGGCCCTCGGGGACGTCGCGGGACAGGTCGTCGAGGCGCTCGAGCGACAGGGCCAGGTGCGCGCCGCGCTTGCCGCCGGCGATGGCGTGGATCTCGTCGACGATCACCGTCCGCACGCCGGCCAGGGTTTCCCGCGCGGCCGAGGTCAGCATCAAAAACAGCGACTCCGGGGTGGTGATCAGTACGTCGGGCGGGGAGTTGATGAGCTGACGACGGACGGCGGGCGGGGTGTCGCCGGAGCGGACCCCGACGCTGATGTTCGGGGCGGGCAGGCCGTGGCGATCGGCGATCCGGGTGAGGCCGGCCAGCGGGGTCCGTAGGTTGCGCTCGACGTCGACGGCCAGCGCCTTGAGCGGTGACACGTAGAGCACCCGGGTCCCGGGTGGGCGCTCGGCGCTGCCGGCGAGGCTATCCAGGGCCCACAGGAAAGCGGCCAGCGTCTTACCGGATCCCGTCGGCGCGATCACGAGCGTGTTGTCGCCGTCGGCGATCGCGTCCCACGCATCCGCCTGCGCCGTGGTCGGGGCGGCGAAGGTGCTGCCGAACCACTCGCGCGTGATCGCGCTGAACCGGCCCAGCGGGTCGCGAGTGGTCATCTAGCCATGGTGCCAACAGGCACCGACAAAAACGATCGGCTAGCGCGGTTCGAGACGAGCGGTCGCCATCGCATGGGACAGCTCGTCGGGGATCTCCGGCACCCGGGCGATCGCGTCGAACAACGCGTGCGCGCAGGAATCCGCGAGGCGGTCGGCGTTGGTGCTGGGGTCGATGATGCGCTGCCGGCACGTCTCGAAGGTGAACGCGAGCCAGCCATGGCAGATCACCCGCAGGTCCCGTTCGACATCGGGTTCCAGCTTCGTCCCCAGCTTTTCCACGAGCTCGGCGATGCGGCTCATGATGTGTTCCATCTGGCGGTTCTTGGCGTCGTCCTCGACGCCCAGCAGAACCGGGTCCGACCGGCCCAGGCCGACATACGCGGCCCACGCGGCCTCCGGGTTCTGCTCGTGGTAGGCCATGTAGGCGAGCACACCGCTGCGCACCTCTTCGAACATCGTCAGTCCGGTGGCGGTGTCCTTGTTGGTGGTTTCGTACAGCCGGTCGGCCTCGTCCTTGACGACGGCGGCGAAGAACGCCCGCTTGTCGGGGAAGTAGTGATACATCAGGGCCCGGGACACGCCGGCGCGCTCGGCGATCTCGTCGATACGGACCTCGTCGTACGGCCGCTTCCCGAAGACTTCGGCACCTAGCGCGAGCAGCTCGGCGCGCCGATCCTCTGGGGATAACCGCCTCCTGGCTGTCGGCATGTGTCAGATAGTACTCACGGTGTTCAAGATCACTCGCCGAGTGCGCGTATTGGAACTTCGCCCCTGGGCCAGCGATAACGCGCTGGAATAATTGACGGTGTTGGTACTTCGGCGCGCGTAGGCCAGTGACCGTGCTGCCCGCCGCCGGGAATGGCGTCCGCTTGCCCCGCGCCGGCCATTTCCATAGGCCGGCACCTAGGCGGTAAGCGGTTTACCCGGGTTTAGCGCGGGGTATCTGCTCCCATGCGCCTTCTCGCCGGGGCTGGCAGGGCCGGGCGGCAGGAAATTTCAATAACGCGGTAATAAATGCGACGTAACGAACGATGGATCAAGAGCAGCCAAGGATATGAGGTTCTCAGATGCCAAAAGCGGATGAGCGATCACGAGGCGATCGCTTAGGCCAGGAAGACGGCGAGGTACACGCCGCCATCCGTTTTGCCGCCCTGGCCACGGCCGCCGGCGTCGGGTTCATCGTCCTGGCCGCGTTGTGGGTCAGCACGTGCCCGGGGACGGGCGTCGACACCGCGGCGTGCGGCGCGCCCCAGCGGACCGTGCTGGCGTTGGGTGGACCGCTGATCCTGTTGGCCGGCGGGCTCTGGGCATTCCTGCGCACCTACCAGGTATGGCGCCACGAGGGAACCTGGTGGGGATGGCATGGCGCGGGCTGGTTTCTGCTGACACTGACCGCGGTGACGGTCTCTATGGGCGTGCCCGCGATTGCGGGGCCGGTTCTCGCCCTTTAGCCGCTTGGAGCGCTTAGCTGGCCGCGCGCTGGCGCGGCGGGCTCTTGTCGCCCGCGACGTGCCACTGCTCGTCGATCCGGCTCACGCGGCGAAGCTCCACGACGAACCACAGCGCCCCCGCCACGGTGCCCAGCACCGCGACGAGGACCGTCGTGGGCAGCCATTCGTAATGTCCGTACGCGGCGGCCGCCGCGGTGGCGATCATCCCGGCGACCGCGACGATGAACAGAATGAATCCCGGCCAGAAGAGGTTGTCCTTCATCGTGATACCAGCGTGCGGTTGCGTGGTCCGGAAATGGTCCGTCGGATCGTGATGCCTGTCTCCCATCACCTCTCCCTCCGCCACTGTCGGATGAGATAACCAAAATGCTACTCATTCGGCGGACCTTGTGAAACGCCGTCAGATAGGGCCGGGCGCCTCGCGAACGAGCGCCTCGGGCAGCGTGATCGCCCCGACCGTGGTCACGAGCCAGACCACGATCGTCGTGGCAATCCAGGACGCGCCGCCGTGGATGACCAGCCCGTGGGTGAACCCCGACGCGAGACCCAACGCGACGACCGTCAGCGCAAGGCCGGTGCCGCCGAAGAGCAGCGACGCGTACGCGCGGGGCAACCGCAAAATCCACGGCGAGAGGATCGCCTGCAACACCGAGAACACCGCCACCGCGACCACGAATCCGGACACCGACACCCAAACGCCGGGCACAACCCAGGCCGCCAGCGCCAGGCCGATCGCCCACGATCCCAGAAGCACAACTGCGCGAAGCAGAATTTGCCTCATAACGACAAGTGTAGGTCTCGCGGTTGCCACCGTTAAGGACCGCGTTTACCGAAAACCGGTCGTCGCGGTTACCGGACCCGCGGAGCGGGTATCTGGACTAGACCATGATTGAGTGCCGCGATGCTGCGTTAGCGTGGTTATCCCATCATGGGAGACAAAATCACGAAGGCACCGACATAGATGGCTATCGCGATAACGACCAATACGACCAGCGTGATCCCGGCGACGACTGCGATGCGCTTGAGCCGGCGCGTCCGCACTGTTTCGGTCGTGTCAGGCCCGTTCATAGCAGGTGGAATACCCGGCGGGAATCGTGACTAACCGGCTCGATCACGCGGCCGAAGACGAGCTGCGAAGCGGAAGTAGTGTCAGTCAAACATTGCCGGGAGACCATATGACCGATGCGCGATTGCACGGGAGCAAGCGCCAGCGCGGCCACCGCGCCGTCGAGGTACACGTTGCTGCACGCCTGGAAAACCTGGCGATGCTGCGCACCCTGGTCGGTGCCATCGGCACCTTCGAGGATCTCGATTTCGACGCCGTGGCGGACCTGCGGCTCGCGGTCGACGAAGTGTGCACCCGGTTGATCCGATCGGCCACCCCCGATGCCACGCTCGTCGTATTGGTCGACCCGCTCGACGACGAATTGATAGTGGAGGCGTCCGCCGCGTGCGACACTCACGACGTGGTGTCGCCCGGCAGCTTCAGCTGGCACGTGCTGACCTCGTTGGCCGACGATGTCCAGACTTTCCATGACGGTCGCGAACCCAGTGAAGCCGGCAGCGTTTTCGGTATCGCGCTGACGGCGCGAAAGGCGGCCGCCACCCGGTGACGGCCCGAGATGCCGGCGGTTCGGATACGCGCCCGAACGAATACGCCGATGTTCCGGACATGTTCCGGGAATTGGCTACTTTTCCCGCCGACTCCATGGAATTCCAGCGCCAGCGCGACAAGATCGTCGAGCGCTGCCTGCCGCTGGCCGACCACATCGCCCGCCGGTTCGAGGGACGGGGCGAACCGCGCGACGACCTGGTTCAGGTCGCGCGGGTCGGACTGGTCAACGCGGTGGTCCGCTTCGACATCGACGCCGGGTCGGACTTCGTCTCGTTCGCGGTGCCGACGATCATGGGCGAGGTCCGTCGGCACTTCCGTGACAACAGCTGGTCGGTCAAGGTTCCACGGCGGCTGAAGGAACTGCACCTGCGGCTGGGCACCGCCACCGCCGATCTGTCCCAGCGGCTCGGCCGGGCCCCGACCGCGACCGAACTGGCAGGCGAACTGGGCATGGACCGCGGCGAAGTCATCGAGGGCTTGGTGGCGGGCAGCTCCTACAACACCTTGTCCATCGACAGCGGCGGCGGCAGCGACGACGACGACGCCCGCGCGATCGCCGACACCCTGGGCGACGTGGATACCGGTCTGGATCAGATCGAGAACCGCGAATCGCTGCGCCCGCTGCTCGAGGCGCTGCCCGAGCGGGAGCGAACGGTGTTGGTGCTGCGCTTCTTCGAATCGATGACCCAGACGCAAATCGCCGACCGGGTCGGCATCTCACAGATGCACGTGTCTCGGCTGCTATCTAAATCGCTAACCCGACTGCGGGACCAGTTGCGGTAGCGGCCCAGGCCGACCGCAGCAGCGGCTCGTCGGCGGGCGACGTCACCGGCAGCGTGCCGTCGGGGTCGCAGACACGCAGCAACCGCGAGACCGCCGCTCCCGTCACCATCGCCCAGGACATCTGGGCGGCCGAGCACACCACGTTGATCCGATGCAGCGCCGAAAAACCCGCTGTACCAATGAATTCCAGTCCGCGCAGGTCCACTATCACCCGCCGGGAACGGCTGGCGCTGCGCCGCACATACTCGGTGAGCTGATCGGAGTTGGCGGCATCGAGCTCACCGTCGACGGTGATCACCGTGCCGCCCGGCTCCCGGCGCGCGCTGAATTGGGCTGTGCGACTCTGTTGCCAAGATTGGGTCACAGGCATTGCGTACTCCCTCACTACCGGAGGATTCGTGCTGTGGAATACGCCAGCCACGCGTCATAAAACGCTTGGGGCAGGGAATTCGCCTACGCCGACGTCAGCGACGTATTCCAGGTGGCTGTGAACTCAACCTGTCCCGAACCCTACCCGTGCCCGGGCAGGCCGACAACGTTTCGCGGGTTTTGCTGGTCGGGCCCCTACTTGATCTCGGCGAGCACCGTGCCCTGGGTGATGGCGGCGCCGGCCTCGACCGCGAGGCCGGTGATGGTGCCGTCCTTGTGCGCGGTGACCGGGTTCTCCATCTTCATCGCTTCGAGGACCACGACCAGGTCGCCGGCGGCGACCTCCTGGCCCTCCTCGACCGCGACCTTCACGACGGTGCCCTGCATGGGTGCGGTGACCGCGTCACCCGAGGCCGCCGCGCCGGAATGCGAACCGCGCTTGCGGGGCTTCGGCTTTTTGCGGATGGCGCCGACGGCGTCGGTGGTGGCGCCGTTGGACAGCGCCAGGTCCGCCGGCAACGAGACCTCGAGCCGCCGCCCGCCGACCTCGACCACCACTTTCTGGCGCGGCCGCGCATCCTCGTCGTCCAGCGGCTCGCCGCCGGCGAAGGGCTCGACGGTGTTGTTCCACTCCGTCTCGATCCAGCGGGTGTGCACCGAGAAGCCGTCTTCGTCGCCGATGAACGCCGGGTCGGACACCACGGCGCGGTGGAACGGGATCACCGTGGCGAGGCCTTCGACCTCGAACTCGTCCAGCGCGCGCCGCGCCCGCGCCAGCGCCTCGTTGCGGTCGGCGCCGTAGACGATCAGCTTGGCCAGCATCGAGTCGAACTGCCCGCCGATCACCGAGCCGGTCTCGACGCCGGAGTCCAGCCGCACACCCGGACCGGTGGGCGGGTGGAACTTGTTCACCGGGCCGGGGGCCGGCAGGAAGTTGCGTCCCGCGTCCTCGCCATTGATGCGGAATTCGATGGCGTGCCCGCGCGGCGTGGGGTCCTCGGTGAGCTCCAGCCTGTCGCCGTTGGCGATCTTGAACTGCTGGCGCACCAGGTCGATGCCGGCGGTCTCCTCGGTGACCGGGTGCTCGACCTGCAGGCGGGTGTTGACCTCCAGGAACGAGATCAGCCCGTCCTGGCCGACCAAGTATTCGACGGTTCCGGCGCCGTAGTAGTGGGCCTCTTTGCAGATCCGCTTGGCGGATTCGTGGATCTCCTTGCGCTGGGCGTCGGTCAGGAACGGCGCGGGCGCTTCCTCGACCAGCTTCTGGAAGCGGCGTTGCAGCGAGCAGTCGCGGGTGCCGGCGACGACGACGTTGCCGTGCTGGTCGGCGATCACCTGCGCCTCGACGTGGCGCGGCTTGTCCAGGTAGCGCTCGACGAAGCATTCGCCGCGGCCGAACGCCGAAACCGCTTCGCGCACAGCCGATTCGTACAGCTCGGGAATCTCCTCGATGGTGCGGGCCACCTTCATGCCCTTGCCGCCGCCGCCGAAGGCCGCCTTGATCGCGATCGGCACGCCGTACTCCTTGGCGAAGGCCACCACCTCGTCGGCGTCCTTGACCGGGTCGGGGGTGCCGGGAACCAGCGGCGCCTGCGCGCGGGCGGCGATGTGGCGGGCGGTGACCTTGTCGCCGAGGTCGCGGATGGACTGCGGGCTGGGGCCGATCCAGATCAGGCCGGCGTCGATGACCGCCTGGGCGAAGTCGGCGTTCTCCGACAGGAAGCCGTAGCCGGGGTGGATGGCGTTGGCGCCGGACTTCTCGGCCGCGTCGAGGAGCTTGCCGAAGTCCAGGTAGGACTCCGCCGACGTCTGACCGCCCAGGGCGAACGCCTCGTCGGCCAGGCGCACGTGCGGCGCGTCGGCGTCGGGCTCGGCGTACACCGCCACGCTGGGCAGGCCCGCGTCGCGGGCCGCGCGGATCACCCGGACAGCGATCTCGCCACGGTTGGCGACGAGCACCTTGGCGATCCTCGAGCTGGCGTGATTGGCCACTTCGCCTCCTGTTTGGCTGGACGTCTCTACGTCTCTTCGTCTCTAAGAGAATTTCTTACAAGTCTTGTCCGGGGAAGTTTATGCGCCGCGCCGTGGGCGCTGATACCCGGTCTCCGATCCGTTTGAAGATCACGTTTGCGATCACGCCGCCTCGCGCAGCCGCCGTTTGATGCGGGCCAGCATCGCCGACATGCCGCGCAACCGCAGCGGGCTGATCAGAGCGGCCAGACCCAGGTCGGCGTAGAAATCCTCGGGTACCGCGAGGATGTCGGCGGCGGGTTGTTCGTCGAGCCCGGCGGCCAGGATCGAGGCAAACCCGCGGGTCGTCGGCGCCTCGGCGGGCGCGCTGAAGTACAGCCGCACCCGATCCGGGTCGTGCGCGTCGACATGCAAAAACAGCGGTGACTGGCACTCGGGGACCGGCTCCATGGCCGCTTGTTCCATGTCGGCGGGCAGCTCCGGCAGGTCGTTGGCGAATTCGAGCAGCAACGTCAGTTTGTCCTGGCCCTGCACTTCGGCGAAGTCGGACACCACCTCGGCCAGCGGCGCGGGCAGACTCATCAGACCGGCACGGCTCCCGGTTCCTCGCCGGCGACGATCGGCACCCGCACGGTGTTGCCCCACTCGGTCCACGACCCGTCGTAATTGCGCACCCCGGGCTTGCCCAGCAAATGCGTCAGCACGAACCAGGTGTGGCTGGACCGCTCGCCGATGCGGCAGTAGACGATGGTTTTGTCGTCCGGCTGCACAAAGCCGTACAGCTCTTCCAGCTCTTCGCGGCTGCGGAAGCGGCCACTCTCGTCGGCTGCCTTGCCCCACGGGATCGATCGGGCGGTGGGGATGTGGCCGGCGCGCAGCGCGCCCTCTTCGGGGTAGTCGGGCATGTGGGTGCGCTTGCCGGTGTACTCGTCGGGTGAGCGCACGTCGATCAGCGGCTGGCTGCCGAGGTTGGCCAGCACGTCGTCCTTGAACGCGCGGATCGGCGCGTCGTTGCGCTGCACGACGGGATAGCCCGACGAGGTCTTGGTGGGGACCTCGAGCGTCATGTCCCGGCGATCGGACAGCCATAGGTCGCGCCCGCCGTTGAGCAGCCGCACGTCGGGGTGGCCGAACAACGTGAACACCCACAGCGCGTAGGCCGCCCACCAGTTGCTCTTGTCGCCGTAGATCACCACGGTGTCGTCGCGGGCGATGCCCTTGCGGTCCATCAGCTCGGCGAACTGCTCGCCGTTGATGTAGTCGCGGACGCGCGGGTCGTTGAGGTCGGTGTGCCAGTCGACCTTCACCGCACCCGGAATGTGGCCGACGTCGTAGAGCAGGACGTCCTCGTCGGACTCGACGATCGCCAGGCCCGGGGCGCCCATGTTGGCGGACAGCCAGTCGGCGGTGACCAGCCGTTCAGGGTGGGCGTAGGCCGACAGCGTGGGGCTCGGATCAGGGGGTAGCGGCACAACCTCGAGCCTACCGCCAGGAATAAAAGCGGGGCCTTGACCCGTGAGTCTCGATTAAACTTGCGCCTAACAAATAACACCCGAGGGGCGAACTAGATGGAGATACTTGTCAACGGGGGCGCGGGCTTCCAGGGAAGTCATCTATCCGAATCGCTACTGGCGGGCGGGCATTGGGTCACTGTCCTGAATACATCGTCGAAGAGTGCCACCCGAAACACGAGTGACTTTCGTTCGCACGAGCGCGCCGCCTTTATTTCGGGTTCGGTGACCGATGGGGAAACGGTGCATCGCGCGGTGCGCGATCACCACGTCGTTTTTCATCTGGCCGCCAATATCAACGTCGACCAGTCCCTCGGCGAACCAGAGAGCTTTCTCGAAACCAACGTCATGGGTACTTACCGTGTGCTCGAGGCGGTCCGACGCTACAAGAACCGGCTGATCTACGTGTCAACCTGCGAAGTGTACGGCGACGGACACAATCTGCGGGAGGGCGAGCTTCTCGACGAGAGAGCGGAGCTGAAACCGAACAGCCCCTACGGCGCCTCCAAGGCGGCGGCCGATCGGTTGTGCTATTCCTACTACCGTTCCTATGGTCTTGACGTCACGATTGTTCGGCCCTTCAACATCTTTGGGGTGCGGCAGAAAACCGGGCGATTCGGCGCGCTGATTCCACGACTCGTCCGTCAGGCCATCAACGGCGAAAACCTCACGATCTTCGGCGACGGTTCGGCGACACGCGACTATCTGTACGTAAGCGACATCGTTCGTGCATACAACCTTGTGCTGCAAAACACCGCGCTTCGCGGACAGGCGATCAATTTCGCGAGCGGCAAAAACACGCGGGTGAAAGACATCGTCGAGTACATCGCCGAAAAGTTCGACGCCAAGATCGCATATCGCGAGGCACGCCCCGGTGAAGTCGCTAGTTTCCCGGCCAACATCGAGCTCGCAAAGAGCATCGGATTCAAGCCCGAAGTCGATATCTGGGAAGGCATCGACCGCTATATCCAATGGGCGAAGGATCAGCCGCAGTATGCCTACGAACACGACGGGTTCGGCGGCGTCTTGTCTTCCCGATGAGCCCCGTGATTGCGGGTCTGGAAAAAAGCGCATCTTGGCCCAGTTCACCGCAGTTAGGCTGGTAAAAGGCTGCATTCCACATGCGGCGGATGTTGTGGCGTATTCAGGGAGCGGGAAATTGACGTGAAAGGTCCGGCTGGGGTGTCGATGGGTGGCGGCGAGCGCGATCGCGAGTTCTTGACATCGCTGCGCGGGGATGTCGACGCGTGGAGCGCGCACGACGCGCTGGCGCAGTTGGTTGCGATGTTCGGCGGAGTTTTCCCGCGGCACGGCAATCTGGCCGACCGGTTGGCTTACCTGGACGAGTTCAGCGAGGTATGGGATTACCGGAGCCGGACGCGGGCACGTTACGGGGAACAGGTGCGGTGCCAAGACGCCGGCGGCGGGGCACGGTGGATGATCCCCCGTCTTGACCTGCCCGACCGGCAACTGGACACGATCACGACGCTGGCGCGACGGCTGGGCCTTACAGATGAAACATGGCCCACTGAAACAAAATTCGACTACATGCTGGTGATCGGAACCGGACGTTACTCGAACATGCTCAGGGCCCGGTTGGCGCGGGACCTGGCTGCCGAGAACCGCGTCGGTCATGTCGTGCTGGCCGCTGCTTCTCGGCGGCTGTTGCCGTCCGAAGACGACGCGGTCGCGTCCTGCGCGCCAGGCGCGCGTTCCGAATTCGATTTGCTGGCGGCCGCCGCGGCCGACGCGTTTGGGGTGGATACTCGCGAAGCCGTACGGCATGGGCGTCAGCGGGGCGGCGACCCCCATCGAGGCCAGATGGTTTGGCGCTTCGGCGAAGACAGCAATGACCTCGGGCTGCCCATCACACTGATCGAGGCACCGTCGCCGGACCCCGACATCCGACGTGCCACCTCCGCGGATACTTTCACCTTTACGGCGCGGACCCTGGATATGGACCAATCGAGTTGTCTAATGGTGACCGGTCAGCCGTTCGTCCCCTATCAGCACTTTGACGCGCTGCGAACTCTGTCCCTGCCGTTCGGAATTCGCATCGAGACCGCGGGTTTCGGCATCGACCGCTACGAAGGGCTGCACGACATGGACCTGCAGCATCCCGCCAAACTGTTGCAGGAGGTCCGCTCGACGATCCGGGCAGCCCGCGGTCTGCTGGAACGGGTCGAGGCTTCCCAACGAACAGCCCACGCGCCGCGCTGAGGTCGCCCGGGTTTACTCGTCGGCGGTGATCGTGCACGGTGTGGCGGGCGGGTAGCTGCCCGATACCGCGCGCAGCCGCCCCGGCGGCGGCCAGGGCCGCAGCCCCATGTTGCCCAGATAGCGCAGGGGATTGACGTGTTCACGCCCAACCCGCACCTCGAAATGCAGATAACCGTCCGACGATTGGCCTTCGGCACCGATGCTGCCGATCCGGCTTCCCGCACTTATCCGATCACCGCGCGCGATCTGTGTGTCGTCACCAGGCCGAAACACGTAGCGGATTTGGGTATCGCCGTTCGAGATGATCACTGAGTACAGCTGACCGAAATCGCTTGCGCGGCAAACAGCTCCGGATATGACGGCGTAGATCGGGCTGCCGGGGTCAGCGGCGAAGTCGACGCCGGGATGGAAACCGTCCGCGCGGGGTCCGTATCCACGGCCAATCGCGCGTGGCTCGGCCTCGATCGGCAGCCGCGCCCCCGGCTCGATCCGGTCGAAGTCGCCGCGCACCCGCCGCTGGTAGTCCGCTTTGAGGAGGCTGACCTCGTCGAGTGCATAGCCGAACAACAGGGATCGATCGTAGGCCACACCGAAGTTGTGCCGAAAATCCGGATCGAGCCGCAGGTAGTGTTTGACGCGCGAGATCCGTTCCTCCAACGTCGCCCAGCCGTTGTGCGTCAAGCGGATTCCGTCCAGCTGCCCTATCCGACCGTGCTCGGCGATGTTGGCCGGCCAGTGCGAATTGTGCATCAACTTGGGCCCCGCATACAGGCCCGGGTACCAACGCCAAAACGGCCCGCGCATCGCCTCGGCGGTACCCATCACCGGCACCATGTCCGGATATTCTGGGTCATCCCAGCGGGAAACCATCGGACACATCAGCGCGGCCACGTCGTCCGGTGTGCGCGCAAGCACCTCACGGATGTCGACGTCGATCTGGAAAGTCCAGTCGGCGTCGACCATCACCATCCAGTCCGGGCGACAGAAATCGGCCATCCGGTACAGCAGCTCCAGCCCGGTGGATTCGGGGACCAGCCATGGTGTGGACGGTAGATCTGCCCGGGCGCGAACAACATTGGTGACCGCGGGGTGGTTCGCGAGAATCGCGGCGGTGTCGTCGGTGCTCCGGTCGTCGATCGCGTAGATGTCGTCGCTGAAGGTGGCCAGCGAGTCCAACGTATCGGGCAAGGTCTTCCCGGCATTGTGGGCACGCGTGACCGCCAGAATCCGCAATGTGTTCCCCTTTAAGCCGCGAGAACCGAAGTGTAGTAGCTGGGCTTGTCGGAGGGCGAGTCGCAATCGCCAGGCATCCCGATCAGGCCGTGATCGGCGAGCAGCTGCGCGGCCGTAGTCCCGGTCGACTGCCACCCGTGGTTAGCGAGATAGCCGGAGACCTCGTTGCGGGCCCCGAGATAGTTCAGCGAGCAGATGTCCAGATCGAATCCATGGTCGCGCCAGGTGCGAGTCGCACCGCGAATGATCTGTTGGACCCGCCCGGAGTCCAGCTCCGCCGACCCCACGAACGCCTCGATGGCCATCCGGCTTCCCGGCGCGCTGAGACCGGTGACGTTGTCCAGCAGGCGATCCTGAGCTTCAGGGGGGAGATAACCGAATAATCCTTCGGCGATCCAGGCGGTCGGTAACGCTGGGTCGAATCCGCTGCGCAGCAGCGCGACCGGCCAATCGTCCCGCAGGTCGGCCGGCACCATCCGCAGCTGCGCCGTGGGCTCGGCGCCCAGCCGTGCCAGCGTTTCGGCCTTGAACCGCAGCACGTCGGGCTGATCGATCTCGAACACCGCCATGCCCGGCGGCCACGGCAGTCGGTAGCCGCGCGCGTCGAGCCCAGACGCCAGGATCACCGCCTGCCGAATTCCGGTGGCCGTCGCGTTGGTAAGGAACTGATCGAAATAGCGAGTGCGGGCCACCAAATCGGTGGTCATTCGCTGCAGGCCCCAGGCCGCTTCGGGCTCGTCGACGTCGGACGCGCGGAGCTCTCCGGTGGCCCATTTGACCAGGAATTCGATACCCACCGCGCGGACCAACGGCTCGGCGAACGGGTCCTCGATCAACGGCTCGGGCGAATTGGTGGCCCTGGCGCGGCCCGCGGCCACCAGCGTTGCGGTCGCGCCGACATGGCTGGCCAGATCCCAGCTATCGCCGTCTTTGCGCATCACAATTCCGCCTTTCAGGTGTGGGATCTCGGCGGCTCAGGGACGGCCGAGTTGCACACTTCGAATCTAGGAAGATTTGGCCCGGCGGAACTCCGCCGATCGGCCCGCAATGGTGATGAACGCTTCGTCCCCCGATCGGGGGACGAAACTGGCGGGTTTGGCTACCGTGGCTGGTCGGTCAGGGTCCCGCTGATGAAGATCGTGTCGTCGTCTGCGGCGGGCGCATCGAGGCCGCTGCGCCGGAACAGTTCGGCGAGCGGCACGCCTTCGAGCTGCCAGCCCAAGGCGGTGAGGTAGTCGAGGACGTGGTTGCGTTCGCCGGGGTAGATCAATGAAGCCAAGTCGACGTCGACGCCGTGGTCGCGGAATGGGTTGGATATGGTCCGCGCTCGCTCGGTGCCGAAATCCACGATACTGGAAACGAATTCGGTGGCTGCCATGCTCCCGGGCGCGCTGAGCGCGGTGATGTCGTCGAACAGCCGATCCTGGGCCTGCGGCTTTAGATAAATCAGTAACCCCTCGACCAGCCACGCCGTCGGTGCTGACGAGTCAAAGCCGGCGGCTTGCAACGGCGTGACCCAGTCCGCGCGCAGGTCGATGGGCACGGCGCGCCGAGTGGCGGTGGGCTCGGCGCCCAGGTCGGCCAAGGTCGTCGTCTTGAACTCCATCACCTGTGGTTGGTCGATCTCGTACACCACCGTCCCGGTCGGCCACGGCAGACGGTAGGCGCGGGTGTCCAACCCGGAAGCGAGGATCGCCACTTGCCGAATACCCCCATCGGTGGCGTTGAGGACGTATTCGTCAAAGTACTTCGTGCGGACCGCGTTTCCGTCGACCATCGCCTGCGCCACGGTCGGTGAGGCGTCCGCGATCGCCGACATGCCGAGTTCGCCGTCCATCAGCTTGGTGAAGAAATCCAGGCCCACCGCACGGACCAGAGGTTCGGCGAACGGATCGTTGATCAAGCCGCGCGGATCCTTGGTGGCCAGCGCGCGCCCGGCCGCGACAATGGTGGCGGTGACGCCGACGCCGGACGCCAGATCCCAGCTGTCGTCGTCGGTGCGGGACATCAGCTCACCCTAGCGCCGCGCAATTCTGCGGTGCGGTGTTATTGGCGTCGGAACAGGCGCCCGTGCTGACTACAGAACCAGGCGATGTTGCCGTCCGGACCGCGGACGAAGTTGGATCGACTGCCGGTGGGCTTGCCGTCGGGTCCGAGGTCGATCCCGTAGTCGGGCCGGTAAAGGGCCAGGCCCAGTTCGGCGCTGCTTGGGCCGTCCGCGTTGGCGTCGACGGTGTCGATGGTGCCGGCGAGCCGGCCGTCGCTTGCCCGGAAGTCGATCACCGTTTGCTCGACGACGCCGCCTTGGGAGACCTGCTCGGCGATGTAGCGGCCCTGGTAGGGCCGCAGGTCGTCGGCGCCGAGATGTTGCGGTACTGCAGGCAGATTGGTGACCCCGGCGAATCTGTGCAACGCCCAGTCGCAGGCGAAAAGGTCGTTGATCAGATGAAATCCGCCATCGGAATTGGTGAGGACGGTCATGGCGAAGTTGCGATCGGGCACCATCACGAAACCGGACCGTTGCCCCTTCCAGGTGCCCCCGTGCTCGACGATATTCACATTCTGCGCGGAGGGCCGCAGCATCCAGGTCACGCCCATCCCGGTCAGCTCGACGAACAGTGTTCCACCCGCCCCCGGGTTCGAACGCATCGCCTCCAGCGACTGTCGGCTCAGAATCTGCTCGCCGTTAGGCGCCCTGCCGTCGCCGAGGTGGAACTGTGCGTAGCGCAGCTGATCTCGCGCCGTGGACATCAATCCACCGGTGGGGTTGCAGCTGCGCGGGAATGCCCAAAAGTCGGTATCGACCAGGGGTTTGCCGTCGACCACCTGGTGAGGTGCCGCCACGTTCAGACCGATTATCTGGTCGGAAAAGTAGCGGGTGTGAGCCAGCTGCAGCGGGTCAAGCACCAGGTTGTGCATCGCAGACTCGTAGGTTGTTCCGGTGACAAGCTCGATGATGCGGCCCGCCACCACAAGAGCCGAATTGTTGTACGCGAACGCGGTTCCCGGAGGAGTCAGCTGCGGTAACCGTGTCATCGAGTTGACGTAGCGCGCCACCGCGTCATCGCCGCGCCCGAAGTCCTGCCCATTGCGACCATCCCAGCCTGCAGTGTGGTTGAGCAGTTGGCGCACGGTCACGACGGCGCTGGCCGACTCGTCGGCCACTGCGAAGTCGGGGATGAAGCGGCGCACGGGCGAATCCAGGTCTACCTCGCCCCGCTCGACCAGCCGCATCATCGCGGTTCCTGTGAAAGTCTTTGTGGTAGAACCGATTCGGAAGACGGTGTCGCCGTCGACAGGCAACGGATGGTCGACGTTGGTGACCCCGTAGCCCTGGACGTATTCTTGGCCGCCGGCCCACACGGCAACCGCGACCCCCGGAATCGCATAGGCCTTCATGCCCGCGGTGATCTTGGCATCGAGCTCGTCGAACGCTACGCCAAGGTCTGTGCGGTTAACGGTTTCACCCACGGCAGGGGCGATTGCGTGCGGCAGTCGACCTGGCGCTCGCACGCGTTCGGTCGAATGGGTTCGTGGGCGGCGGTAACGTCCACATGGCCATTAATATAACCCCCCGAGGGCCTGCCGGAGTGGATTCGGTTGCAGCGCTTGGGGCCTCGCCCGCTCCCGCGCGGGAGCCGGTTTACCGCGGGCGGTGCTAGCCGAGCGGATTGTCCGCCCACAGCGCGGCGATCGACAGGCCCGCGCGGCCGAGCAGCGATCGCGTCAGCGGCAGCCCGAGGCCCACCACAGCCGACGGGTCGCCGTCGACACCATCGATGAACCAGCCGCCCAGGCCGTCGAGCGTGAACCCTCCGGCGACCCGCAATGACTCCCCGGCAGCAAGGTAGGCCTCGAGGTCATCGGATGATGGTTTACCGAAACGTACGGTGGTGATAGATGTTTCGGCGTCCCGATGAACGATTTCGTTGTCCACCAATCGGATAGCGCAGTGGCCGGTATAGAGCCGGCCGGCCCGGCCCGCCATCGACTGCCACATCTGACGAGCGGCGGCGACGGATTGCGGCTTACCGCACAGCTGGTCGTCGATGTGAAGCATCGAATCACAGCCGATGACAACGCAATCCGCGGCGATGCTGCCATCCAGCCTGCCCGCGACCTCGTCGGCCTTGGCCACCGCCAGCGCGCACACGACGTCACTGGCCGAGGCGTCGGGGCCCAGGGCCGCGGTCACCGCATCCTCGTCGACCCCGGAGACCACGACCACCGGATCGACGCCGGCCTGGCGCAGCACCTTGCGCCGGCCGGCCGAGGCCGACGCCAGCACCAGCCGGGTCACTGCTTCATATGAGTCATCTGCTGCATGGTGAGCCGCTGGTAGTTCGTCATCGCAAAACGCAGCCGGTCGACCGGGAGGCCCCAGCGGGTGCGCTCCGCCGGTGGTGGTTCCGGCGCGGCGCCGGCGGCGCCCAGCACGGCGACCAATGCGGCCACCTCCTCGGCGGTGGGTTGCCCCTTGAGGATCTGGATGTGCGGCTCGTGCCGCTTCTGGGCCTCTTGGATATCCGAGCTCACAGTGGGATGTTCCCGTGCTTCTTGGGCGGCAGGTGCGAGATCTTGCGCTCCAGCAGACGCAGCGCCGTGCCGATGTAGCCGCGCGTGTGCGACGGCGGGATCACCGCGTCGACATACCCGCGCTCGGCCGCGACGTAGGGATTGACGAGCGTGTCCTCGTACTCCTGCTGCAGCTGCAGCCGCAGCGCGTCGACGTCCTTGCCTTCCTTGGCGGCCTCGGACAGCTGCTTGCGGTAGACGAACCCGACGGCGCCCGAGGCGCCCATCACCGCGATCTGCGCCGTCGGCCAGGCGATGTTGACGTCGCAGCCCATGTCCTTGGAACCCATGACGCAGTAGGCGCCGCCGTAGGCCTTGCGGGTGATGACGGTGATCTTCGGGACGGTGGCCTCGCCGTAGGCGAACAGCAGCTTGGCGCCGCGCCGGATGATGCCGTTGTATTCCTGGCCGGTGCCCGGCAGGAAGCCGGGCACGTCGACCAGCATCACGATCGGGATGTTGAAGCAGTCGCAGGTGCGCACGAACCGCGCCGCCTTCTCGGAGGCGTCGATGTCCAGGCAGCCGGCGAAGTGCGTCGGCTGGTTGGCCACTATCCCGACCGGGCGGCCCTCGATGCGACCGAACCCGACGACGATGTTCTGGGCATAACCGCTCTGGATTTCCAGGAACTCGTCCTCGTCGAGGATCCGGGTGATGACCTCGTGCATGTCGTAGGGCTGGTTGGGCGAGTCGGGGATCAGCGTGTCCAGCTCGACGTCCTCGTCGGTGAGGTTGTCCTCGATGGCGCCCGCCGGGATGGGCGCTGCGTAGCGGGGCGGATCGGTGGCGTTGTTGGGCGGCAGGTAGCTCAGCAGATCGCGGACCCATTCGAAGGCGTCCTGCTCACCGGAGGCGACGTAGTGCAACGTGCCCGACTTGGCCATGTGCGTGTGGGCGCCGCCGAGCTCCTCCATGGTGACGTCCTCGCCGGTAACGGTCTTGATGACGTCGGGCCCGGTGATGAACATCTGGCTGGTCTGATCGACCATCACCACGAAGTCGGTCAGGGCCGGCGAGTACACGTGCCCGCCCGCCGCGGCCCCCATGATCAGCGAGATCTGCGGGATGACACCGGAAGCCAGGATGTTATTGCGGAAGATCTTGCTGTACAGGCCCAGCGAGACGACGCCCTCCTGGATGCGCGCGCCGGCACCGTCGTTGATGCCGATCAGTGGGCGCCCGGTCTTGATGGCCAGCTCCTGGACCTTGACGATCTTCTCGCCGTACACCTCGCCGAGGCTGCCGCCGAACACCGTGGCGTCCTGGCTGAAGATGCACACGTCGCGGCCGTCGATGGTGCCGTAGCCGGTGATGACGCCGTCGCCGAGCGGGCGGTTCTTCTCCAGGCCGAAGTTGGTGCTGCGGTGCTTGGCCAGCGCGTCGAGTTCGACGAACGAGTCCTCGTCCAGCAGGGCGAGGATGCGCTCCCGGGCGGTCAGCTTGCCCTTGGCGTGCACCTTCTCGACGGCCTCTTCACCGACCGGATGCAGTGCCTCTTCCCGGCGCTTGTGCAGCTCGGCCAGCTTGCCCGCGGTGGTGTGGATGTCGATGCTGTGCTCGGCCGCGGGCTCCGCGGTGTGGTCGGTAACGCTCGTCATGGGTGTCGAGCTTAGCGGCGGCTATCCCGTCTTCCCCATGAAGGGCCCGCCCATGAAGGTCCGTTGGAGATCCCGAATCTAATTCCTGAGTCCAAAGCTGCCGAAGTGAGCAAAATACTCGGCAATACCTCCGGACGATATCGGGCTACGAGCAAGGAGGGCCGGATGGGCCACTGTCCCGAACCCGTCTCGAAAAGTTTGTCGCAATGACCCAGCATGCCCATCCGGCGATGACGGCGCGCCAGCGCATGACCGTGGTCGCGGCCGGGCTGGGCATCTTCATCGTGTGTGTGGACGTCAACGTCGTCAACGTCGCGCTGCCCAGCATCCAGGCGGCGTACAAGGCGGGTGAGCGAGGTCTTCAGTGGGCGGTCGCAGGCTATAGCCTGGGTATGGCTGCCGCGCTGATGAGCTGCGCCTTACTGGGTGATCGGTACGGTCGCAAGCGCGGGTTTTTGATCGGGCTCGCGGTATTCGTCATCTCCTCCGTGGTGTGCGCGCTACACGTCAGTCTTGGACTGTTCACGGTGGCGCGAATTATTCAGGGTGTGGGAGCGGCCTTCATCTCGGTGTTGTCTCTCGCCCTGCTCAGTCACGCGTTTCCCGACCCGGGGCTGAAAGCGCGGGCGATAGCCGGCTGGATGGCCATGGGGAGTGTCGGTGCGGCGGTGTCCCCGGCGCTGGGCGGGTTCCTGGTCCAGGACCTCGGATGGCGCAGCGTCTTTGCGGTGAACCTTCCGATGGGAGCAATCGTCGGGCTCCTCACGCTGGTTGCTGCCGCCGAGTCCAGGGATCCCGACCCGACCCAACTCGACTGGCCGGGTCAGCTGATGTTCGCCCCCGCGATCGCAATGATCGCGTACGGGCTCATCGAGGTCCCGCGGGTCCATCGGGAGCTGGCCGCAGTGGGGCCGGCGCTGCTGCTGGCTGTCGTGCTGCTATGGCTGTTTGTTCGGCACGAACGCCGCGCGGCATTCCCGTTGATCGATCTTCAGTTGCTTCGCCAGCCGGTGTACCGATCGGCGCTGCTGGTCTACTTCCTGGTGACATCCTGCTTTTTTGGTGTGTTGATGGTGACCACCCAGCATTTCCAGAACGTGCGCGCGTTCTCGCCCATGCACGCGGGTCTGCTGCTGTTGCCCGTCCCGGTGGCATTTGGGGTCGCGAGCGTACTGGCAGGCCGGGCGGTAGAAGATCGGGGCCCCCGACTGCCGGCGCTGGTCTGTCTGGCGGCGTCGATCATCGGGTTGGCGCTATTCGCGGTCGCCATCGGCCGCGCAATGCCCGTGGTGATCATCGGTCTGGCGCTATTCGGTGCGGGGTACGGGGGCTGCGCCACGCCACTGCTGCAGCTTGCTATGACCGAGGTTGACGATCACCGAGCAGGCATGGGCGCTGGCCTGATCAATCTGCAACGGTCGCTGGGCAGCATTTTCGGCGTCGCACTTTTCGGCTCCGTCCTCGCGCTCTGGCTAGGCGCGACGTTGCCGGCCCGGCTGGAGCCCGCCATCGCCGATCCCGCCGAACGCAAAGCGGTCATCGCGGCCGTAGTGGAAGGCGCGAATCCGTGCGCGCACCCCGCAAATATCGGGCCGGGCCATCGACTGACATCAGCGCAGGAGCGTCTGGTCGTGCGCGTCGCCGACAAAGACTTCATCGGCGGCGTCCGGCTAGCGGTCGCCGGCGGGGCGGCATTGCTCACGGCAGGCTTCATTCTTGGTTGGAGGCGGTTTCCGCGCACCCGTGGCGATCTCGGTGAACGGCAGCTCAACAGCCGCACGAGGGATCCGGTTCGATGACTGGGTGACCGGCGCCCGCGATGAGCGCCGCGTTCTAGGCTGGGTCCGGTGACAGACCCCGATGAGCTCAGAAGGCCACTGGACGTCGCCGCACTGCGCGCCGAATTGATCGGCACCGGCCTGGGCTGGCGACGGCTCGACGTCGTCGACGAAACCGGTTCCACCAACACCGATTTGCTGGCTCGCGCGGCCGCGGGAGACGACGTCGCCGGGGCGGTGCTCATCGCCGAGCATCAGACCGCCGGCCGCGGGCGGCACGGCCGCGGCTGGTCCGCCTCCCCGCGCGCGCAGATCACCATGTCGGTCGGGGTCAGCGTGGTCGACGTCCCCACCGCGGGGTGGGGCTGGCTGTCGTTGGCCACCGGTGTGGCCGTCGTCGACGCGGTGGCCCCGGTGCTCGACGCGGCCGGCGTGCAAGCCGGTCTCAAATGGCCCAACGACGTGCTGGCCGGTGGCGGCAAGCTGGCCGGAATTCTCTCCGAGGTCGCAAAGCCGGTAGTGGTAATTGGCTTGGGGCTCAACGTAACTCAGGCGCCCGAGGAGGTCGACGGCTCCGGGGCGATTGCGCCCACGTCGCTGCTCGGCCTCGGAGTGGCCGCGCCCGACCGCAACGCGCTGGTCGGCGCCGTGTTGCGCGAGCTCGGCGGCCGCATCACCGCCTGGCGGCTCGCGCGCGGGGCCGACTGGCAGCTGGCCGCGGATTACCGGGCCCGCAGCCTGACCATCGGCACGCGGGTGCGCGCCGAGCTGCCCGGCGGCCGGGAAGTCGTCGGGACCGCGAGCGCCGTCGACGACCAGGGCCGGTTATGCGTGGAAACCGATGCGGAGACCGTCGTGGTTTCGGCCGGCGACGTGGTGCATCTACGTTAGGAAGCGGTAACTTCGCGACCATGAGCTACCCGGACAACGCCCTGGCCGCCGGCGAACAGGTCGTCATACACCGCCACCCGCACTGGAAGCGCCTGATCTGGCCCGTCGTCGTGCTCATCGTGGTGACCGCGCTCGCGGCGTTCGGGTCGGGCTACCTCAACTCGACGCACTGGGGGCAGCTGGCCAAGAACATCATCTACGGCGTCATCTGGGGGATCTGGCTCGTGATCGTCGGCTGGCTGACGCTGTGGCCGTTCCTGAGCTGGCTGACCACACATTTCGTCGTCACCAACCGGCGGGTGATGTTTCGGCACGGGGTGCTGACCCGCAGCGGGATCGACATCCCGTTGGCGCGGATCAACAGCGTGGAATTCCGGGACAAGATCGTCGAGCGAATGTTTCGCACCGGGACGCTGATTATCGAGTCGGCGTCACAAGATCCGTTGGAGTTCTACGACATTCCGCGCCTGCGCGAGGTGCACGCGCTGCTGTATCACGAAGTCTTCGACACCCTGGGTTCCGAGGAATCGCCGAGCTGACGCGCCCGAGCCCTGTTGCGCCAGGCCCGCAGCAGCGTGACGTTGCCGCCCTCGATCTCGTCCTCGAAGATTTCGGCGATGCCACCGGCGGTGAGGGCCGATTCGAGTGCCTTGTCGGGGCTGCGCGCGAACTCGTCGGGAAACACCCAGCGCCGGAACGCCCAGAACCGGAACGCCATCTGCAGCAGGTTGCCGATGATGTACGCCGAGATGAAGTCGGCGATGTTCTCCACCGTCAGCGACACCGTCGGGACCCGCAGCTGCAGGACGTAGCTGGAAATCCACAGCGGGGCCATGGATAGCAGCACACCGACGCCGCTGAAAGCGAAGAACAGCAGCGCCTCGTGGTGTCGCTCGCGCCCGCCGCGGTCGCGGAAGCTCCACTCCCGGTTCAGCACGTAGGACGCGATGACGGCCACGATGCCCGCGATGACCTTGGCGGTCACCGGCTTGGGCTCCAGAATCGTCAGCTTCAGCGTGTAGAAAATCGCCGAGTCGATGATGAACGTGGTACCGCCGACGATGGCGAATTTGATCAGTTCATGGTGGCGCTGCGCATACGGCTGAATGATCCCGGGCAGGCGCGCGATTGTGGCTTCGGCGAAGGACACAACACGTGAGTGTACGTACGGACGCAAAATCGACGCAAAATGGTACATAACGATTGTGCGTCAGAGCCGGTCAACACGCCTCGAGCACGGGACTGTGCGCCATGACACCATGATGGCCGTGCCGAGTTCACGCCCGCCGCGCACCGCGCCCGTCGTCGCCATGGTCGGCGGCGGTCAGCTGGCCCGGATGACCCATCAGGCCGCCATCGCGCTAGGGCAGACGCTGCGTGTGCTGGCGACCGCAGCCGACGAATCGGCCGCACAGGTCAGTCCCGACGTGGTGATCGGCTCGCACACCGATCTCGAAGATCTGCGCCGCGTCGCCGCCGGAGCCAACGTGCTGACCTTCGACCACGAGCACGTCCCGACCGAACTGCTGGACAAGCTCGTCGCGGAAGGCGTCAACGTGGCGCCGCCACCGCAGGCGCTGGTGCACGCCCAGGACAAGCTCGTCATGCGGCGGCGGATGGAGGCCCTCGGTGCCGCGGTGCCCCGCTACGCCGAGATCCGAAGCGTCGACGAACTCGACACCTTCGCGCGGCACATAGCCGGCCCGGTGGTCGTGAAAGCGGTCCGCGGCGGATACGACGGGCGCGGGGTGCGGATGGCCCGCGACCCGTCGCACGCCCGCGAGATCGCGGCCGACTTCCTGGCCTCCCGCGTGCCGGTGATGGCCGAGGAGCAGGTGAACCTGCGTCGCGAACTGTCGGCTCTGGTGGCGCGCTCGCCGTTCGGGCAGGGCGCGGCGTGGCCGGTCGTCGAGACCGTGCAGCGAGACGGGATCTGCGTGCAGGTCATCGCGCCCGCGCCGGAGCTGCCCGAGGAACTCGCTTCGGCCGCGCAACAGCTGGCGTTGCGGCTGGCCGCCGACCTCGGCGTGATCGGGGTGCTCGCGGTCGAGCTGTTCGAGACGGTCGACGGCGCGCTTCTGGTCAACGAGCTCGCGATGCGGCCGCACAACTCCGGGCACTGGACCATGGACGGGGCCCGCACCAGCCAGTTCGAACAGCATCTGCGCGCGGTGCTGGACTATCCGCTGGGCGACACCGACGCCATCGCGCCGGTGACCGTGATGGCCAACGTGCTCGGTGCTCCGCAGCCGCCGGCGATGACCGTCGACGAACGGTTGCACCATCTCTATGCGCGCATGCCCGACGCCCGGGTTCACCTCTACGGCAAGGCCGAACGCCCCGGACGCAAGGTCGGGCACATCAATTTCCTGGGCGATTTCCCGGGCTCCGATGTCGCTGGCCTGGCGAAGCTGCGTGAACGCGCCGAGCTGGCCGCACACTGGTTGTCACACGGGCAATGGGCGGACGGATGGGATCCACATGGCTAGCGCCAGCGACGATGCAGTGGGGGCAACCCCCAGCCGCGCAGCGGCGAGGGGGACGAAGCGATGAGGAGGAGTGGCGCCGAATGACCGAGCATCCGCGCGTAGCGGTGATCATGGGCAGCGACAGCGACTGGACGGTGATGTCCGACGCGGCCGCGGCGCTGGCCGAGTTCGACGTACCGACCGAGGTGCGGGTCGTGTCGGCGCACCGCACCCCGGCGGAGATGCTCGACTACGCCCGCGGCGCGGCCGACCGCGGCATCGAGGTGATCATCGCCGGCGCCGGCGGCGCGGCCCACCTGCCCGGGATGGTCGCCTCGGCGACGCCGCTGCCGGTGATTGGCGTGCCGGTTCCGCTGGCTCGGCTGGACGGCCTCGATTCCCTGCTGTCGATCGTGCAGATGCCGGCGGGCGTGCCGGTAGCGACGGTCTCCATCGGTGGCGCCCGCAACGCGGGCCTGCTGGCCGTGCGCATTCTCGGATCATCCGACCCGGCGCTGCGCGCGCGGCTCGTCACCTTTGCCGAGGAGCTGGCCGAGAGCGTGCGGGCCAAGGATGCGGCGCTGCGGGAGGGTCAGGGTAAAGTTACCGGCCAGTAGCCCGGCGACGAAGCGAGCTGGGTAGTGGCCCGTGGGACAGCCGGGCAAATTTGGCGGAGTGCAAGGAGGCCAAGATGGCTCAGTGGGCCGGAGACCCCACATTCGACCTGTTCCAATTGCCCGAGGAGCACCAGGAGCTGCGGGCGGCGATTCGAGCGCTGGCGGAAAAGGAGATCGCTCCGCACGCCTCCGATGTAGACGAGAATTCGCGATTTCCGCAGGAGGCCCTCGACGCGCTGAACGCGTCCGGTTTCAACGCCGTCCACATCCCCGAGGAGTACGGCGGTCAGGGCGCGGACTCGGTCGCGGCGTGCATCGTGATCGAAGAAGTCGCGCGCGTCGACGGGTCCGCCTCGCTGATTCCCGCCGTCAACAAACTGGGCACCATGGGCCTGATCCTGCAGGGTTCCGAGGAGCTGAAGAAGCAGGTGCTGCCGTCCCTGGCCACCGAGGGGGCGATGGCCTCCTACGCCTTGAGCGAGCGCGAAGCCGGCAGTGACGCGGCGTCCATGCGGACCCGGGCCAAGGCCGACGGGGATCACTGGATTCTCAACGGCACCAAGTGCTGGATCACCAACGGCGGCAAGTCGACCTGGTACACGGTGATGGCGGTGACCGATCCGGACCGGGGCGCCAACGGGATATCGGCGTTCATGGTGCACAAGGACGACGAGGGGTTCAGCGTCGGCCCGAAGGAAAAGAAGATGGGCATCAAGGGTTCGCCCACCACCGAGTTGTATTTCGAGAACTGCCGCATCCCGGGCGATCGGATCATCGGCGAACCCGGCACCGGGTTCAAAACCGCGCTGCAGACTCTCGACCACACCCGCCCCACCGTCGGGGCGCAGGCCGTGGGCCTCGCGCAGGGCGCGCTGGACGCCGCCGTCGCGTACACCAAGGACCGCAAGCAGTTCGGCAAGTCGATCTCCGAGTTCCAGGGCGTGCAGTTCGAGCTGGCCGACATGGCGATGAAAGTCGAAGCGGCCCGGCTGATGGTGTACAGCGCCGCCGCCCGGGCCGAACGCGGTGAACCGAATCTCGGATTCATCTCCGCGGCCGCAAAGTGCTTCGCCTCCGACACCGCCATGGACGTGACCGAGGCGGCGGTGCAGCTGTTCGGCGGCGCCGGATACACCACCGACTTCCCGGTCGAGCGGATGATGCGCGACGCCAAGATCACCCAGATCTACGAGGGCACCAACCAGATTCAACGGGTAGTGATGTCGCGGGCGCTGCTGCGCTGATCCCGCGCCGCGCCTACTTCGCCGCCTCCGGTGCCCTGAGATACCGGTCGTTGTGCGCCCCCGCGGCGGGCGGGGGATCGGTGTTCACGGCGTCGAAGCTGGAGTAGCGCGCCGGGGTGCGGATCACCGTGATGGCCTCGTCGCCGCTGCCGACGCGCAGGGCCAGGTCGTTCTCGGCGAACAGCGGGGTGTCGACGACCTGCTTCCAGGTGTAGGCGAGGCAGGCCATCAGGCCGCCCTCGTGCAGCAGCTCGACCCATTCCGCGGCGGTCTTGGCGGCCAGTGCCGACTCGAGTTCCTCGGTCAGCTCCGGGTAGTTCAGCGCCCGCGCGCGCTGGTCGACGAATCGCTCGTCGTCGAGCAGGTCGGGGCGGCCGATGATCTCGCACAGCTTGGCCCAATGCTTGGGCACATAGGCGGACAGGACGAGATACCCGTCGGATGCCCGGAAGGCGTCCGAGGGCTGCGTGGCGAAACCAACTCCCTTGCGCTTCTTGGCATCTGGCTTGGTTTCTGGCTTCGGTTTGGCCGGCTCGCTGGGTTTGTTCAGGTGCATCGTGAGCTGGTTGGCCTGCAGCCCCACCGCAACGTCGTACATCGCGACCCGGACCACGTCGGCCACCCCGTGACGTTCGCGGTTGAGCAGCGCGGCCAGCACCGCCTCGGCCAGCACGTGACCGCTGGCGTTGTCGACGAGCTGGAACGGGATGATCTGCGGTTTACCCGTGGGCGTGGGCATCCCGGTGGTCATGCCGGCCTCGGCCGCGACCATCAGGTCGACGCCCGGGCGTGTGCCGTGCGGCCCGTTGCCGCCGAAAGCGCTCAGGCGGGCATAGATGAGTCTGGGATTGCGCGACTGCAAGTCGGTGGGCCCCAACCCCATTCGTTCCATGACGCCGGGGCGAAAGCCCTCCAGCACGACGTCGGCGGTGTCGGCGAGCCGCAGTACCTGCTGCTTGACGTCGTCGTCGGTCAGGTCCGCCGTCACCGACTTCTTGCCGCGGTTGTTCGGCAGGAAATATGTGGCCAGCGGCGGGCGCCCGGGAAGGACCGCGGTGATCTGGCGGGCGGCCTCACCGCCGGGCGCCTCGATTTTGATGACCTCCGCACCCAGGTCGGCCAGCACCTGCCCGGCCAACGGCCCGGCCACGTTCTGGGTGAAATCGAGCACCCGGAATCCGTCGAGGGGCTTCGCGGGCTTGCTGTTCGGCTCGCTGCTTGGCATGTCGGCCCCTAGTCGTAGTTCCGGCGAACCCAGGTGTCGGTGTCGGTCCGCGCCATGATTAGACACAATAACGAGACGGCCCTCGGGGCCCGACCGTGGCTGTGCAGTCGCTTAGTCGAGGCGATACCGGATGAGACGGGAGCTATTGGCCACTACCGCAACCGACGACGCGTTGTGCAGGATCGCGGCGAGCACGGGGGAGAGCGCCCCGCCCGCGCCGATGACCAGCCCGGCGGCGTTGACGGCGATGGACATGCTGTAGTTCTCGCGGATCACGTCGACGGCCCGGGAACCCAGGTCTCCCACGTCGAGCAGCCGATGCAGGTCGTCGTTGGCCAGGGCCACGTCGGCGGTTTCGACGGCGACGTCGGTGCCGGCCAGTCCCATGGCGATTCCGATGTCGGCGGCGGCCAGCGCCGGGGCGTCGTTGATGCCGTCGCCGACCATCCCGACGACGTAACCCTCGCCCTGCAGTTCGCGCACCACCTCGAGCTTGTCCTCCGGCATCACTTCGGCGCGCCACTCGTCGATCCCGAGCTCGGCGGCGACGACCCGGGCGATGTCGGGATGGTCCCCGGTGAGCATGACGATGCGGCGAATCCCGTTGGCCCGCAACTCCTTCAGCACCGCGGCCGCCTCGGGTCGCACCTCGTCGCGCAGGCTGATCAACCCCACCAGGGTGCCGTCCACCGCGAGCAGCAGCGGGGTCTCCGCCTCGTTTCGCAGTTTGTCGACCCACTCCGAGGCCTTTCTCGACACCTTCACCTTTTCGGCCCGCAGCAGGCTGGGGCTGCCCAGCAGCAGGGTCCGGCCGTCGGCCCAGGTCCGCATGCCCAGGCCCACCAGCACCTCGCACTCCTCGTGCGGCGGGATGGTGATGTGGCGTTCCTCGGTCGAGCGGATCACCGCTTCGGCTAGCGGGTGCCGCGAGTGAATCTCCGAGCTGGCCGCATACGCCAGGACCTGCTCGGGCTGCCAATCCTTATGCATCGCAACGATATTCGTCACGACCGGGCGCCCCACGGTCAGGGTCCCGGTCTTGTCGAAGACGATCGCGTCGATCCGGCCGGCCTGCTCCAGGTGAGAGCCGCCCTTGATGAGGATGCCGCGGCGCGCGCCGTTGCCGATCGCGGCGCTGATGGCGGTCGGGGTGGCCAGGCCGACCGCGCACGGGCACGCGATCAGCAGCATGGTCATCGCCCGGCGCACGTCACCGGTGATCGCCAGGGTGATCGCCGAAACGACGAACGAGGTGGGAACGAAACGGCGAGAGAAGTTTTCGCCGACCGTCTGGATGGGCGCCCGGTCGTGCTGCGCCTCCTCGACGCGGGCGATGATGCGGCCGATGGTGGTTTGGTTGCCGACGGCCTCCGCGCGCACCACGAGGCGTCCGCGCACCACGACCGAACCGGCGTGCACGCGCGAACCCACCACGACGCTGACCGGCAGGGTTTCCCCGGTGATCGCGGATTGGTCGACGACCGCCTCGCCGTCGACCACCTCCCCGTCTACGGGTATCGCGACGTGGTCGTGGACCACCACGTCGTCGCCGATCTCCACGCTGTCGATCGGCACCTGTATCTCGGTGCCCGCGCGCGGGCCCTCGGTGAGCCGGATCCAGGCCGTTTCCTGGCTGCCGCGCAGCAGGTCGGAGATGGCCCGCCGGGTCCGGCGCAGCGTCAGATCCTGAAGGTACTCACCGATATTGAGCAACCACAGCACGGTCAGCGCGACCACGTTCTCGCGCAGGATCAGGCTGGCCACGGTCGCCGCGGACACCAGCGCGTCGGTGCCGGCCCTACCGGAACGCAGCGAGCGCAACGCGCCGCGCAGGAACGGGTAGCCGGTGAAGACGGTGACGCCGGTGGCGACCACCCGGCCGCTCGGGCCCAGCAGCGGCGGCCGGGCGAAGACGTAGCGGCGCACGCCGAGCAGCGCCAGCGCAGCGCCGCCGATGACCATGCGCAGCACGTCGGCGTTGCGGATTTCCGACGAATGCGGTGCCCGGGCCGGGATCAGTTCGGCGGCAACGTGTTCGGCGCCGCTGATCGCGGCCAATATCGCGGGGCGCTCGCAGCGCCGGGGCGAGTACCAGACGACGACGGATCCGGTGCGCGGGTAGGCGTGCACGGTGCGCACGCCGTTCTCTTTGGCGACGGCCTCTTCGACCGCGACGGCGCGGCGTGAGTTGCCGCGGACCCACCCGACCGAAACCCGCATGCGTCCGGCCGCGTCCGAAATCACCGCCAGGGCAGGGTCGTTGGCTTGGATCAAGCGATCAGTGCTCGTGGACGTCACTGATGGACGGGGTGGGCGCCTCCTCGCCGACGCGCTCGCGGGCTTCGGCCATGACGTCGGCGAGCTTGAGGCGGGCCGACTCGGCGGCTTCCTCGGCCTTGCGCGTTCCGCGTAATCCCAGCTCGGCCGCCGACACCGCGGTCTCGTGCAGCGGCGCCTTGGCCACGGCCTTGCGCACCACCTCGTAGGCCGTCACGCCGACCAGGCCGGTGAACACCGTCCCGGCCGCTTTTGCCAATAGCCCGAACCCCGCCATTGCCTACCTCCCTGTCGCCACGGCGTCAGCTGCTGCTTTCCCGACCGTAACATTGAAATATTGCGATATCAATATGAATCGGGTCAGAGGACGCGGGTTATCTTTTCCGTCTCGATTCGGCGCTGCAGAGTCGAGCGATCGGGATTGGCCACCTGCACCAACGACCCGCCCACGGCCATGATGGCCAGCAGGCCGTCGACCAACTCGGCGGGCGCGGACCACGACGCGCTGGACAGCACGCGATCCTTAGACGTCAAACCCCTTGCCGCCGCGGAATTCTCACAGTCGGCCAGAATTTCTTCGGCCGTTCGGCCGGCCAGCGCGGGACCGGGATGGCGCTCAGGAACTATTTGGTCGCCGTGTACCCGCACCGCGGTCGCATAGTCGGTAACACCGATCGGCAGGTCGGGCGCCGGGCGGCCGAACGGATCCAGCGACAGCACCGCCACCTCACCGCCGGGCTCGATCACCGAGTCGGCCTCCTCCAGCCGGTCGGCGGTGCACAGCGCCAGGTCACCCGGTTCGCCCGAGGCGATCACGGCCTCGGCGCCGATCCACCACACCCCGAACAAGACCGCCGCCGTCTGCCAGTGGGCCGGCAGCAGGATCGCGATCCGGCTGGCCGGGCCGGCGCCGAGCTCGTCGCGCAGCAGGTTGCCGGTCTTGGCGGCCCAGTTCGCCAGCGTCACCGCGGACAGCTCGATGCGCTCGCCGGAGCCGTCGTCGTAGTACGTGATGCGCGGACCGACGGGGTCGGCCCGCAACATCGGATCCAGGATCATCCCAGAAAGCGTTGTCAGCGTCGATTCATGCACCGGTTGGTCAGTTTATGCACTCCGGCTTGTCCGAGCCGGCGGTGAGGATCGGCGAGGGCGCCGGGACATTGGGGTTGGTGGCGGCCGCTTGGTCGGACAGTTTGGCCGGCATGATCGTTCCGCTGCCGGACAGCCCGGAGCCCGGGCCGGTGTAGTCGTTGGCCAGCACCACCTTGACCGCTCCGGGTGCCAGCGAGGTATCCGGGACGACCGGCAATCCGCCGAGTTCCTTGGACACCTCCTGCGCACCCAGATCGTCGGTCTTGGCGGCCCGCACCTGGCTGCCCTGCACATGCCCACCGTCGTTATTGCCCACGGTTCCGGTGGCAAAGCCCTTGGAGCTCAAGACATCTGCCACGGCCGCGGCCAGTCCGTTGATGTCGGTGTCGTTGACGACGCTGGCAGTGGTCTTGGCGGGCGTGTAGGCGAGCTCCTCGGTCTTGCCCTGAGCCTGATCGTTCAGCAGCCCGGCCACCCAGTCGGCGACCTGGTGCGCGTCCACCCGCACCACGCTTTGGGTGCCGTCGTCACTCCAGCCTGCGCCGTCGAGGACCGGGATGGTGGCGAACGCGACGTTGCCGCCGGCCAGCTTCTGCATCTGCTGGACGAAATCCATGACGTCCCAACCAGAGGAGATCACCACGGAGCGCTGGACGGCGGCCTGCAGGCGCTTCACCGTGGCCGGGCTGGACAGCGTCTTGCTCGAGATGATCTTGTGGGCCAGCGAGGCCATCACCACCTGCTGGCGCACCACGCGGTCGAGGTCGCCGCGCGGCAGCTCGTGGCGCTGGCGGACGAAGCTGAGCGCCTGTGGCCCGTCGAGCTTTTGCTGGCCGGCGGGAAAGTCCGCGCCCGAGAGTGGTTCGAACACAGGCTCTTTGAGGCAGACGTCGACGCCGCCGAGCGCGTCGGTGATCAACGCGAACCCGAGCAGCCCGATCTCGGCGTAGTGGTCGACGGTGACCCCGGTGAGGTCAGCGACGGTCTTGATCAGGGCATCGCGGCCGGCCTCGGTGCCCTGCGCCGCGGCTTCGGCGGCCGACGCGCCGGCCTTGACGAGGCTGACCCGCTTGGCCTCCCGGGTCTGGCCGTAGACGCCGTTGATCTTCGTCTTGCCCAGTCCGGGGGCGGCGACGTAGGAGTCCCGCGGAATCGAGATCGCGGTGGCCGACTTCCCGTTATTCGGTATCCGGACCAGGATGATGGTGTCGGTGTTGGTGGCTTCCTCGTCGCCGGCCCGCAGCGCTTCCAGTTCCTCGGCCGACAACGGGTTGCCGTGGGCGTCGGTGCGGCTGTCCATGCCGACCAACAGGATGTCGATCGCGCCGTCGTCGCCGCCCTTACCCAACGAGGGAGCCGACATGTGGAAGATGCCGTCTTCGAAGGATCGAACGTTGTTCCAGGCGACCCCCGTGCCGATGACGACCAGGACGGCCAGGGTAGTGGCAACCGCACGAACCACACGTTGCACAGGCATCACATTAGGTTACTTGTGACACACCCGCTTCTCGGGTAGCCGGCCGCGGCGTGGCCCACGCTTCTCGGCGCATGCCAGACTCGTGGCATGTCGGGCGGGTCAGGAAGGCTAGTCATCAGCGGTGCCGGTGGGCAGCTCGGCAGCTGCTTGGCGGCCCGGGCCGCCGCCCAGGGCCGCGACGTGGCGGCGCTGAGCTCGTCGGAGTGGGACATCACCGACCCGGTCGCGGCCGAGCGGATCGTGCAGCAAGGCGACGTCGTGCTGAACTGCGCGGCGTACACCGATGTGGACGGCGCCGAGAGCGCCGAGGCGGCCGCGCACGCGGTCAACGTCACCGGCCCGGAACACATCGCCCGGGCCTGTGCCCGCGCCGGCGCGCGGCTCATCCACGTCTCCACCGATTTCGTGTTCAACGCCGACCTCGGTCCTGAGGGCGCCGCCGCGCCCCGCCCCTTCGAACCCGGCGACGACACCGCGCCGCAGGGCGTGTACGCCCGCACCAAGCTCGCCGGGGAACGCGCCGCCCTGGCGGCCCTGCCCGATGCGGTCGTGGTGCGCACCGCCTGGGTGTACACCGGCGGCACGGGCCGGGACTTCGTCGCCGTCATGCGCCGGCTGGCCGCCGGGGACGGTCCCGTCGACGTGGTCGAGGACCAGGTCGGCTCGCCCACGTACGTCGGCGACCTGGCCGACGCGCTGCTGCAGGTCGCCGACGACCGCGTGCCCGGGCCCGTCCTGCACGCCGCCAACGAGGGCGCGGTCTCGCGATTCGAGCTTGCCCGCGCGGTCTTCGAGGAATGCGGCGCCGATCCGGCCCGGGTGCGGCCGGTCAGCAGCGCACACTTTCCACGGCCCGCGCCGCGGCCGAGTTATTCGGCCCTGTCGAGCCGGCAGTCGGCGGCGGCGGGCCTGCGGCCGCTAAGGCACTGGCGTGCAGCGCTTGTCGCGGCGCTGGCGGCCTCCGGCCAGGGATCGACCGATACGCTCTACGCGTGACTGACGTCCTGCCGGTCGTGACGGTGACCTACTCGCCGGGCCCGCACCTGGAGCGGTTCCTGGCCTCGTTGTCGTTGGCCACCGAGCGCCCGGTCAGCGTGCTCATGGCAGACAACGGCTCCACCGACGGAGCGCCACAGGCGGCCGTCGAGCGCTATTCGAACGTGCGGCTGTTCAGCACCGGCGCCAACCTCGGGTACGGAACCGCGGTGAATCGCGCCGTCGCGCACCTTGACGAGGTGGGCGAACCCTGGGTCGACGACTGGGTCATCGTGGCCAACCCCGACGTGCAGTGGGGCCCGGGCAGCATCGACGCGCTGCTGGACGCCGCTACCCGCTGGCCGCGCGCGGGCGCGCTGGGTCCGCTCGTCCGGGATCCGGACGGCTCCGTTTATCCGTCGGCGCGGCATCTGCCCAGCCTGATCCGCGGCGGCATGCACGCCGTCGTCGGGCCGTTTTGGAAGCGCAACCCGTGGACGGCGGCCTACCGGCAGGATCGGCTCGAGCCCAGCGAACGGCCGGTGGGCTGGCTGTCGGGATCGTGCCTGCTCGTGCGGCGGTCGGCCTTCAACCACGTCGGCGGCTTCGACGAGCGCTACTACATGTACATGGAGGACGTCGATCTCGGCGACCGGCTCGGCAAAGCGGGTTGGCAATCCGTCTACGTGCCGTCGGCGGAGGTCCTGCACCACAAGGGCCACTCCACCGGTCGCGACCCGGCAAGTAACCTGGCGGCCCATCACAAGAGCACGTACCTTTTTCTCGCCGACCGGCACTCGGGTTGGTTGCGGGCGCCCCTGCGCTGGACATTGCGCGGATCGCTCGCGGTTCGTTCTCGTCTGATGGTGCGCAATTCACGGCGCAGCAGGCGAAGACTGGCAGAAGGGCGGCACTGAGTTGGCTAACCCGTTGATCGGCGATCAAATCGACGCGGTGGTGCTGGTCGGCGGCAAGGGCACCCGGCTGCGGCCGCTGACCCTGTCGGCGCCCAAGCCGATGCTGCCGACCGCCGGCGTGCCGTTCCTCACGCATCTGTTGTCGCGGATCGCCGCGGCGGGCATCGAGCACGTCATCCTGGGCACGTCGTATCAGGCCGCGGTGTTCGAGGCCGAGTTCGGCGACGGTTCCAAGCTGGGCCTGCAGATCGACTACGTGACCGAGGAGCGCCCGCTGGGCACCGGCGGCGCGATCGCCAACATCGCCGGCCAGCTGCGGCACGACACCGTGATGGTGTTCAACGGCGACGTGCTCTCCGGCGCCGACCTGGGCCAGCTGCTGGATTTCCACCGGACCAACTCCGCAGACGTCAGCCTGCACCTGGTGCGGGTGAGCGACCCGCGGGCCTACGGCTGTGTGACCACCGACGAGCGGAACCGGGTCGTCGCTTTCGTCGAGAAGTCGGAGGATCCGCCGACCGATCAGATCAGCGCGGGCACCTATGTGTTCGAACGCCACATCATCGACCGGATTCCGCGCGGTCGCGAAGTCTCGGTCGAACGCGAGGTGTTCCCCTCGCTGCTGGCCGACCCGGACGTCAAGGTGTGCGGCTACGTCGACGCCACGTACTGGCGCGACATGGGCACACCGGAAGACTTCGTGCGCGGATCGTCGGATCTGGTGCGCGGCATCGCCCCGTCGCCGGCGCTGCACGGCCACCGCGGCGAGCAGCTGGTGCACGACGGCGCGGCGGTGTCGCCCGGCGCGCTGTTGATCGGCGGCACCGTCGTCGGCCGCGGCGCCGAGATCGGCCCGGGTGTGCGGCTGGACGGCGCGGTGATCTTCGACGGCGTCAAGGTCGAGGCGGGCAGCGTGATCGAGCGCTCGATCCTCGGCTTCGGTGTTCGCGTCGGTCCGCGGGCCCTGATCCGCGACGGCGTGATCGGCGACGGCGCCGACATTGGCGCGCGCTGCGAGTTGCTGCGCGGCGCCCGGGTGTGGCCGGGCATCTCCATTCCCGACGGCGGTATTCGCTACTCGTCCGACGTCTAGGTCTTTCGCGTCGAACGTGACGCTGCAGTCACGCTGGGCATCGAATGTGCGGCTGGCCGCACGATCGGCGCCTACTGATGATGTGGCGATCCCTGTAGGTGAGTGGCGAAGAAGAGCTCGATTCGTCGCCAGGCGTCTTTAGCCGAGGTCGGTTCTGGACCGATGCCGGCGACGCGTAAGAGCGGTCGAAGCGGCCGGGGTCCGGCTTCGGCGTCGTTGAGGAATGCGTGGCTGGCGTTCGGATATTCCTCGATGTCGCGCGGGATTCCCGCGTTGGCGAGCGCCGAGTCGAGGCGGCGCGCGGCACCGCGAAGTGATGGGTCGCGGCCTCCGTAGCTGGCGACGATCGGGCACGCGTGGGCCACGACGGTGTCAAGGTTGCGCGGTAGCTGGCCGTAATTGACGGCGGCCGCGTCATAGCCGTCAGAAGCAGTCAGCAGCGCGAAGCCGCCTCCCATGCAGAAGCCGACGGTGCCGATCTTGCCGGTGCAGTCGGGGGAGTCCGCCAGGTATCGGCGGCCGGCCGCGATGTCGGCGAACGCGCGGCCGCGGCCGCGGAGCATGGCGGTCATCGTGGCGGCCAGGCATCGTGGGGTGCTGCCCGCGCTGAACAAGTCGACGGCCAGGGTGAGATAGCCGAAACCGGCCAGCTTGTCGGCGTGGCGAAGCATAACGTCGTCGAGGCCGAAGATTTCGTGGATCATCACGACACCGGGCCACGGACCCGACCCGGATGGGGTCGACAGGTAGCCACGCAGCGGCGCGGATCCGTCGTGGGCGCGGGCCAGATCACTGAGGTCGACGTCGGTCATGGTCGGGCCTCCTTAGGTGGAGTCGCGAGCGGCAGGTTGAGATCGACGGCGGCACCGAGCAGGGCAACTCCACTACGTAGGGCATCTTCTGATATGTCGACGACCAGGTGGTGCATGACAATCAGGCCGTGCATGAGCGAAAGCACCGTCGCGGCAACGGCTCTGGTGTCCGAGTCGGCTGGGATGTATCCATCGTCGCGCCAGCGGGCGGCGAGTTGGGCAATGTGGTCAAGGGTGTCGAGATAGAGCCTGCGAGCCCGTTTCTGTAGGACGGGATCGCGCAGCGCTTCCGCCCACGTCTGCAAAGCGATGCGGGTCAGGTCGTATTCCTGATTGTCTGTGCGACTGTGAAGTTCGGCCACCAACTGGGTCACCGTTTCAGCGGGGGTGGGGCAGGGGTCGGTATCGAGCAGCGCGAGGAAGATGCCGCGCACCTTGGCCACGCCTTCCTCGGCGCTGGCGTGGATCAGCTCTTCTTTGCTCCGGAAATACCGGTACACCGCACTCGATGACATCCCGGTCTCGGCGACCACCTGGTCCATGGAGGTGACGTGGAACCCGTCCCGCGAAAAGCACCTCCAAGCGCTAGTGAGGATGTGCTGGCGGCGTTGTGCGCGGGTCTGCGCTGTAAGGCGGGGCATGCAACCGATCATAAACGGAAACGTTCGGTTGCGCTACACGGTAGATGCCTTTACTCTGAACACTAAGCAGAAACGATCGTAGTTGTTTGAGGTTCGGCGAGGACGGCAACCGTATACCCGATGCTCAGCAGCCGACCAGGAGGGTCGTATGTCCACATCCAGAACGGACGCCAACCACGCCCACGCAACGTTTGGCCGCTACACCGAAACGCCATACGACGAGATGACTCCCGAGCAACAGCAGGGCTATCGGGTACTCGCAAAGGCCGAGGGCGGCCAGCTACAAGGGCCGGCGAAGATCTGGGTGGACAATACGAACCTCGCAAAGGCCGTGGCGCCACTGGCCGACCATTTTCATCCACCGAATCATTCGCTCACGCAACGCGAACGGGAGATCGCCGTCTGCGTCATTCTCGGCAAGTGGCACGCACCGTTCCCGATCAACGCGCACAACCGAGTCGCGATCGAACTGGCCATCTCGCCCGAGGTTGTCGATGCCTTGCTCTGTGGACGGCCGACGCGGCTGGAGGATGAGCGGGAGCGGACCGTCTATGAGCTGGCCACGGCCCTAGCCGCTGGCCGCTACATCCCCCAGAGCCTGTACGACCGGGCGGTCGACGTTCTCGGTCATGATCGCATCACTGACATCACCGTCCTCATGGGTATGTACACGGCGGTCTCGTTCACGCTGAAGTTTTACGACGTCCCCGCCGACGCGCCCGGGATCGAGCGCTGAAATGACGAGGGCTGCAAGGATTTACGTCATAGCCAGACTGCTCGATGTCCATTCGGCTCGGACTGGCAACGAAATGAAAGGAATGTCGCCATGTCCGCTCCTGTGAACCGATTCGTCATCGGCCCCAACGCCGACGGCCGTTCGGCGGTCCTGCAGCAAGGACTGACCAACGTGCAAGCCCGCGACGGATTCTTCTGGCGAGCCACACTGTGGGCGACCCAGGAAACCCCTGCCGACAACGCAATTGAGGGCGACCGGTCACAGACTCCCGGATTGGGCGCTCAACGCGAACCTTTTCCGAACGGATTGATCTGCCGAGCGCTGGAAATCTGGCCCGATGAACCCGACGCCAGCGAGCGTCGCCGCCAGTTCACCGAGCTGAATCAACAAGTGCGCCAAAAGCACCTGCCCACTGCGGCGGACCTGGACCGTCACCCCACCATGCACCGCACCGATACCCTGGACTGTCTCACCTGCGTACGCGGCGAAATCTACCTCATCACAGACATCGACGAGGTACTTATGCGGCCGGGCGACACCGCGATCATCCGTGGGGTCAACCACGCCTGGAGCAACCGTTCTACCGAACCGTGCCTACTCGTCGGCACGATGACGGACGCCGTCTCGGCATAACGCATGAAACTCATGAGGGCGGCGCAAAAATCGCGCATCGGTCGTGCGCGCAAGATGTTAGGCCTGGCGGCGGCGTGGCTGAGTAGCGCCGGAATCGTTTCCGCAAGCCCGGCTCAAGCGCAGGGGCCCGACGATTTCCTGAGAGATCTCAACGGCATCGGCATCGGCAACCCAAGCGACAGCCATAATTTCGACCTGGTTGGGTTCGGCAACGCAATCTGTTGGCGGCTGTACAGCGGCGAAACCCCGGCCCAGTTGATTCAACATCTGGTCACCGACTCACGCTCAGGTGACCAGGCGGGGCTCACACCTCAACAGGCCCAAGCAGCACTGCGCTTCGCAGTATCCGACCTCTGTCCCGACGCCTGAGTGGCGCGGCTTCATACGCCGAACGTGACGCTGCAGTCACGTTCGGCGAGTCGCTTGGGCGACGAGGTAGGCCAGCGCGTGGTCGGTACCGTCCGGCAACGCGTCGGCCGGCCACCACTGCAGGTCGTCCGACTCGTCGCTGATCGCGATCCGTGCGCCGGGCGGCGCGTGCGCGACGAATTGCAGGTCCAGGTGTCGCGTCGGCAGGCCCAACGAGCACACCACCGGGTGCACATGCACCGCGGCCAGTTCGGGCGCGATGCGCAGGCCGGCGATGCCCGACTCCTCGGTGGCCTCGCGCAGCGCCGCGGCCACGACGTCGGGGTCGTCCTCGTCGCAGTGCCCGCCGAGTTGCACCCAGCGGCCGAGGCGGGGGTGCAGGGTCAGCAGCACCCGGGTGCCGCTGTCGTCGAGGACCAACGTCGACGCGGTGACGTGTCCGGGCACGCACTCGCGGCGGCAGGCGTCGGCGTGGCCGTGCACGAAGGCCAGCACGGCGTGCCGCAACGAATCCTGCGCCGGATCGGGTGCCTCCCAGTCGGAGAGAATCGAGATCGCGGAGTCCCGAACGCTCACCGCGAGCCCCGCTTGGTCCGGCGAGCGCGCAGCGCCGCCCACGCCGACCGGCACTGCGCCACCACATCCGGCGACCAACCCAGCCCGTCGATCAGGACCTGACGGTCCACCAGGTCGAGCGCCTTCTCGGTCTCGTTGGCCTTCAGCAAAAGGTCGACGTCGCAGGCGAGTTCGGCGCTGGCATACGCCGGCGGGGGGATGGGCAGCTGCTCGGCTTCCCGCGGCTCCAACTCCAAAATTCCACCGCCGTAGCTGCGGCCCATGATCTCCGCGAAGGCGAACGTCGCGCTGTTGTGGAACACCGCGGCAAGCGCGCACGCGTCTATCTGGGAGTGGGGGTCTGCGGCGAGCCGGACCCGATGCACGGTGTCGGTGCTCGTCGCCGCGGCGGCGTTGACGGTCAGCCGTGGCGCCGTGTGGATCTGGCGCAGCATGAAAAGGTCGGGAATCCACAACGACGGCGTGCGCCACCAGGGCGTGCGGATCGAGCACTTGTAGCCGCGGTGGACCGCGGCGGCCTCACCCGCGGCGATGTGCGCGAGAAGGGCGGGATCGCGCGGGTCGCGGGGGGCGTCGAGCAACCAAGCGCGGTGTCCGGCCGCGAGATCGCTTGCGCGGCAATCGTTGTCGTATACCAGGCCGGAGAGCTGCGCGCTGCGCGACACGAGCGGTACGCAGTGCGGCATCAGCGCGAGTTCGCGGGCGTGCGCATCGGTGAAGGTGAAGAAGCTGTTGCGGCCCGTCACGATGCCGACGTCCACGTCGGCCAGAGCGCCGAGCCGGCTCAGGGTGTGGGATCCCTTGAGCGCGCGCAGCAGCCGGATCGCTGCGGGGTCCAGAAAGTATTTGGTCCACTTCTCCTCTTCGTGCAGCAGCGCCGGCGCCGACTCGACGTCGAGCTCGGCGTCATCCAGCCCTTCGGCGTCTCTGAGATGGACCGTGCGTATCCGCGCGGGGCCGGAACCGGCTGTGCCGCAGAACAACACGACCTCCTGCAGGACGCCGTCGAACACCAACCGCTCGAAGGTCAGCAGCGTGATCTGACAGAACCGGCTCAGCAGAAAGTCGCGTAACTGCGCGGCGTAGCCGACCTGAAGCAACTCGGCGGGAAGGACCAGGCCCACGCGTCCGCCGTCGCGCACCAGAACGGTGGCGGCGACGACGAAGGGGACCCAGGCGTTGGTCAGCCTGCTGGGTCGCAGGCCCGCGCGCCGCATGAGTTCCAGGGCCGGCTCCCGCTGATCGGATGCCCAGTTGCCGAAGCGGATGTAGGGCGGGTTTCCCGCGACCCCGTCCCAGTCGCCGGCCCCGCTGTGGGCGAGCCAGGTAAACAGGTTGTCGGCGTCGACGGGCGCGAACTGCCGCGCCTTGACCGCCTCGCCGGCGACGAGTTCGACGCCGTGTGCCCGGGCGCCGAGCGCGGCGAGCTCGCGCAGGATTCGGCCGTCACCGCAGGAGGGTTCCACGATGCGCGGGCCGGCTTCGCGCACCCAGCGGGCCAGGAACCGGGCCACCGGGGCGGGGGTGTAGTAGCCGCCGCGAACCTTGTCGGCCGAGGCCGCCGCCTTGCCCGCGAACGTCGTCATCGGCCCAGTATCACTTGCGGATCAACAGATCCCCGGCGTCCGGCGCCGCGTCTCGCAATCCGGTCGGCTCCGCGGGGTAGCCGATCGCGATGGCGCCCAACGGCTCCCAATCGGGCGGCAGCTCGAGCTCGGCGCGGACCAGGTCGGCGGCGAAGATCGTCGAGCCGATCCAGCAGCTGCCCAGGCCGCGCACCGCCAATGCGACCAACAGCGCCTGCACGGCCGCGCCGACCGCGACCGTGAACATCGTGTGCTCGGCGCCGGTGCGGGCGGTATCGGGATAGCTGTGCGCGCCGTCGGGGACCAACATCGGGATGACGACCTCGGGTGCGTCGTACAGGATCTGGCCGCGCGCCACCCGGCGATCGATCGAGTCCGCGGGCCGGCCGTCGCCGGCGAGGTCGGCGCGCCACTTGTCCTTCATCCGGTCCAGCAGCCGGGCCCGGGTGGCTGGGGTGCGCAGCCACACGAACCGCACCGGCCTGGTGTGGTGGGGGGCGGGCGCGGTGAGGGCTTCGGCGACCGCGGCCTCCACCAGGTCCGGCGGCACCGGCTCGCCGCTGAACCGGCGCACCGATCGGCGTAACAGTTGGGCCTGCCGACGACCCATCTCGATCGCTTCGGCGGTGCCGAGCCAGAACAGGTCTTCCTCGCCGGGGCGCAGCAGCTGCCGGGCGGTGGTGCCGTCGTCGGACACGACCCGCTTGGGCAGCCCGCGCACCACCGCCACCGGCACAGCGGTCATTTTGCCCTTGACCAGATCGGCGGCGGCCGCGATCTCGTCGGCGATCGCGATCTCGGTGACGATCAGTTCGTTGCCGTGTCGGTCGACGGCCCCCGAATAGCCGTGCAGCACAGCCAGACCCGCCGCGCCGACGGCCGCGTCGGTCTGGCCGTTGCGCCAGGCGCGGCCCATCGTGTCGGTGATGACCACGGCGACGTCGACGCCGAGCCGCTCGCGCAGGCCGGCACGCAGCGCCGCGGCGCTGGCGTCGGGGTCGACGGGCAGCAGCGCGAGCTCGTCGCCGCCGACGTTGGAACCGTCCACGCCCGCGGCGGCCTGCACCAGCCCGAGCCGGTTCTCGGTGATCAGGGTCCGGCCCTTGCGCGCGAGCACCCGGACCGCCTCGTCGTCGACCAGCTTGCGCCGCAGCTGATCGCGCTCCTCGGCGTCGCGCGGCGCCTGCACCAGCCGGCCCTCGCACTTGGACACCACCTTGCTGGTGACCACCGCGACATCGCCGTCGCGCAGCCAGGGCGCCGCGGCGGCGACGGCGGCAGCAAGGTCGTCGCCGGGCCGGAACTCGGGGAGCCCGGGCACGGGCAGGATCTCGATCGCCGCGGCGGTGCCATGCTCTTTTGAACGGTCGGTCACGCCGTCACGCCCGCAAGATCCAGCCCGGCGGCGACCATTTCGGCCGTCGCCTTCGGGTCGCTCATCAACAGCGGCACCGAGCGCACCGCGACCCCCTCGATGTCGGCTTTGAAGTTTTCCAAGTCGCCCTCGTGCACCAGCCAGCAATCCAGTATGCCGGTATCGCGCCGGGCCCCGTAGTGCCGGCCGACCGCTTCCGCGGTGGATTCGACCCCGATCACCGAAAGGCACGCATCGGCCATGCCGCGCAACGGCTTTCCGCCGATGATCGGCGAATAGCCGACGACCGGGGCGGTGGCGCCCCGCAGCGCGCCGCGGATGCCCGGCACGGCCAGGATGGCGCCGACGCTGACCACCGGGTTGGACGGCGCCAGCAGGATGACGTCGGCGTCGCCGATGGCCGCGACGGCTTCGGTTGCGGCGCTGGCCTTTTCGGCGCCGACGAAGGCGAAGCTGTGGGTGGGCACCTGCGCCCGATAGCGCACCCACCACTCCTGGAAGTGGATCGCGCGGCGGTCGCCGTCGGCCGGATCGGTGATCACCACGTGTGTCTCGCAACGGTCGTCGGTGGCCGGCAGCAGTCGTGCGCCGGGTTGCCAGCGGTCGCACAGCGCGGCCGTGATCTGTGACAGCGGGTAGCCGGCCTGCAGCATCTGGGTGCGCACCAAGTGGGTGGCGAGATCGCGGTCGCCGAGTTCGAACCAGTCCGGCTGCACGCCGTAGCGCGCCAATTCCTCTTTGGCATGCCAGGTTTCGTCGCGGTGACCCCAACCCCGTTGTGGATCGACGCCTCCACCTAAGGTATACATGCAGGTGTCCAAATCCGGGCAGACACGTAAGCCATGGATCCACGCGTCATCGCCGATGTTGACGATCGCGGTTAGCTCGTGGCTGGTGGTTTCAGCATCGGGGCGCTGTTGCGCCGCGAACTGACCCAGGCCGAGCAGCTGCTGGACGCCAAGCAGAAACCGGGCGCCACCGACCCCACCGACCAGCACGGTGACCTTCACACCGCACGACAGTACCGGCCGGACACGCGCGGCATACCGGCCACCAAGTGGGCCATAAAAGCCCATTTCGACGAGAACAATTGGGAAGCTTGGGACAGTTGTGACCGACACGCCGAGTGTCAATAACAACAGAAACGCCGAAATTTGATCACGAGATGATATGGAAATGCGCCGAAGTGCTTGACCGGGCAGCTCAACCCGTGTCTAATCACATCAGTGTCATTTCCCGGTTGGCCGGCCGGTTCCGGTGTCGCAGACCGAGATTCGATCACTTGTTCGAATTGTCTGTACATCAGAAAAGTGGCATCAAATCACTCTCCCAAAATCAACCTGAGGAGGCGGACGACGCATGTCTTATGAACACCTTCGGGGCGTTATGGCAAGCACACCGCACACCACCATTGGTGCGACGCCGGCGCCAATTGCGCGTCCGCACCTGACCGTGGTTCCCGATGCCCCAGTGGCATTCGAACCCGAGCCCCTGCCGCCGACCGCCGATCAATGGCAGGACCGCGCGCTGTGCGCGCAAACCGATCCCGAGGCCTTCTTTCCCGAGAAGGGTGGTTCCACCCGCGAGGCCAAGAAGATCTGCCTGGGTTGCGAGGTGCGCCATGAGTGCCTGGAATACGCCCTGGCGCATGACGAACGCTTCGGCATCTGGGGCGGTCTGTCCGAGCGCGAGCGCCGCCGCCTCAAGCGCGGCATCATCTGACCCGCCGCCGACCCACCCCAGATCTGACCCCGCCCAGCGTCATTCGTCGTCGATCGTCGGGTCGATGACCGAGGGTTCCACGTCCAGATAGATGGCCACCTGAGCCACCAGGATTTCGTGCAGCAACTCGCCAAGTTCGACGGTGTCCTTCGCCCGTCTCTCGATCGGCTTGCGGAACAACACAATTCGAGCGCGCGTCGCATTGCCGCGGACGTCGACGCCCGCCGGTATCAAGCGGGCCAGCGCGATCGGCCCATCGGCGATGACCTCGGGCGGCCACTGCACACTCTCCGGGTCCTTGGCGGTGATGCGCGGGATTTCATCGACGGCCACGTCGAGCTCGGACACCCGGTCTTGCCAGCGCCGCTCGATGGGTTCGTATGCCTCCAGCACCGCCATGTCGAACCGCTCGGCCCGGCTGCGCCATCCGGGCACCGTCGGCGGCAACAGCGGGCCGCGCATATCGCGGCCCCGCCGCGTGGCCCGGTGTGCGGCCGAGCGGCCTCCCGACCGGCCCTGAGACCAGCCGCCGCGCGGGGAGCTGCGCGAATCGCCGCGGGAATCATTCACTGGGGCCGATGGTAACGGTTGAACATCGGGGGCCGAACGGTTGCGCGTGTCCGGCGCTTCCGTGGCGTTTGTCCACGATAGCCTTTCGTCGTGAACGTTCCCCGTCGCTGCTGCCGGCCCGGGTGTCCGCACTATGCCGTGGCGACCTTGACGTTCGTCTACTCGGACTCGACGGCAGTGGTAGGCCCGCTCGCCACCGCGCGCGAACCGCATTCCTGGGATCTGTGCGTCGGCCACGCCGGCCGCATCACCGCACCGCGCGGCTGGGAACTGGTGCGCCACGCCGGCCCGCTGCCCAATCCCGACGAGGACGACCTGGTGGCGCTGGCCGACGCGGTGCGTGAGGGCCCGGGCGGTGGCGGTGTGCCCTACGGCGGCGCAACCGCGATCAACGGCTTCACCGCCGACCCCGCCCTGCGCCCCGCCGGGGCCCATGCCACCGCGCCCAGCGGCGGTCTGCTCGCGCCGCCCGAGCAGCGTTCCGGACGCCGCCGCGGGCATCTGCGCGTGCTGCCCGACCCCAGTGACTAGCCGCGATTAGCACCGCCGACTAGCACTGCGCACCGTTTGGACCCGTAACCTTGGCGGGCCGATAGGCTGGCTCCCAAGAGTCCAACAAGAGTCCAAGCAAGTAGTCGTCAGGAGCCTCCGCATGTCTCGGCCCGCCGCGGCTATCCACCGTGTCATCAAGGCTTACGACGTACGCGGGCTGGTGGGCGAGGAGATCGACGATTCGTTGGTCGCCGACGTCGGCGCCGCGTTCGCCAGGTTGATGCGCGCCGATGGGGCGCGACGGGTGGTCATCGGCCGCGATATGCGGGACAGCTCGCCGTCGCTCGCCGCGGCTTTCGCGGCCGGGGTGAACGGCCAGGGCCTCGACGTCGTGCGCATCGGTTTGTCGTCCACCGATCAGCTCTACTTCGCCTCGGGATTGTTGGACTGCCCCGGCGCGATGTTCACCGCGAGCCACAACCCGGCGGCCTACAACGGCATCAAGCTGTGCCGGGCCGGGGCCAAACCCGTCGGCGCGGACACCGGCCTCGGGGTGATCAGCGACGAAGTGATCGCCGGCGTGCCGACTTATGACGGGCCGCCGGGCGATATCTCCGATCGGGACGTGCTCGCGGACTACGGCGAGTTTCTGCGCTCACTGGTGGACACCTCGGGGCTGCGTCCGTTGCGGGTGGCGGTGGACGCCGGCAACGGCATGGCCGGGCACACCGCGCCCGCCGTGCTGGGCGCGATCGACTCGATCACGCTGTTGCCGTTGTACTTCGAGCTCGACGGTTCGTTCCCCAATCACGAGGCCAATCCGCTCGACCCGGCCAACCTGGTGGACCTGCAGCGCTACGTGCGCGACACCGGCGCCGATATAGGGCTGGCCTTCGACGGCGACGCCGATCGCTGCTTCGTGGTCGACGAACGCGGGATGCCGGTTTCGCCGTCGACGGTGACCAGCCTGGTGGCCGCCCGCGAGCTCGGTCGCGAGATCGGCGCCACCGTGATCCATAACGTGATCACCTCCCGCGCGGTGTCCGAATTGGTCACCGAGCGCGGCGGCACACCGCTGCGCTCACGCGTCGGGCATTCCTACATCAAGGGGTTGATGGCCGAGACCGGCGCGATTTTCGGCGGCGAGCACTCGGCGCACTACTACTTCCGCGACTTCTGGGGCGCCGACTCCGGGATGCTGGCCGCGCTGTACGTGCTGGCCGCCCTCGGCGAGCAGCATCGGCCGCTGTCGGAGTTGACCGCCGACTACCAGCGCTACGAATCCTCCGGTGAGATCAACTTCAAAGTCGACGACGCGTCGCGGTGCGTGGACGCCGTGCTGAAGTCGTTCGGCAGCCGGATTCACTCCATCGACCACCTGGACGGGGTGACCGTGGATTTGGGCGACGGCAGCTGGTTCAACCTGCGCAGCTCCAACACCGAGCCGCTGCTGCGACTCAACGTCGAAGGCCGCAGCACCGAGGACGTCGACGCGGTGGTCCAGCAGATCAGCGCCGAGATCGCCGCCGAAACCCACGAGGCCGCGCGGTGAACGCCACCCGGGCGATCGATCTCGAGGACACCGACGGCCTGCTCGGCGCCGACCGGGGCGGCCTGTTGCGGGCCGCGTCGTCCGCCGGAGCGCAGGTGCGCGCCATCGCCGCCGCGGCCGCGGAGGGCGCACTGGATTCGCTGCGCATCGACGACCGGCCGCGCAGCATCATCTGGGTCTCGGGCCGCGGGACCGCCGAGACCGCCGGGACGCTGCTGGCCGCGACACAGGGCGGCGCCGCGTCGGCGCCGATCGCGCTCGCCGGCGACGCGCCGCCGTGGATCGGTCCGCTCGACGTGCTGATCGTCGCGGGCGACGACCCCGGTGATCCCGCGCTGGTCGGGGCCGCCGCTACGGGCGTGCGCCGCGGCGCGCGGGTCGTCGTGGCGGCGCCGTACGAGGGCCCGCTGCGCGACTCCACCGCCGGGCGCGCCGCGGCGCTGCCGCCGCGCCTGTCGGTTCCCGACGAGTTCGGATTGCCCCGGTACCTGGCCGCCGGCCTGGCCGTGCTGAAATGCGTGGACGCCGCACCCGACATCGATCTGGAGTTGCTCGCCGACGAGCTGGACGCCGAGGCGCTGCGCAACAGCGCCGCCCGCGAGCTATTCACCAACCCGGCCAAGATGATTGCCGCGCGCATCTCCGATGCCCAAGTGGCGCTGGCCGGGGACTGCGCAGCGACGCTGGCGCTGGCCCGGCACGGCAGTTCGGTGCTGCTGCGGATCGCCCACCACGTGGCCGCCGCGACCGGGCTTGCGGATGCGGTGGTGGCACTGCGCGCGAGCTCGGAGTCGGGGTCCGGGTTCGGCCAACCGCCGTCTGGAGTCGATGCTCTGTTTCACGACGAGCAAATCGACGGACCGCTGCCCGAGCGGCTGCGGGTGCTCGCGCTCACCTTGGCTCGCGAGCGGACGGTGGTGGCCGCCCGCGTCGCCGGGCTCAACGAGGTCTACCTGATCGCGGCCGAGGACGTGCCCGAAGCGCCCGGGGGTGTGGGCGGGTCCGCCGGTCTGGTCGGGGCATCCGCTCCGGGCGGTGCCGCGCGCATCGAGCAGCAACTGGCAGTATTAGCCGTTCGGCTGGAGATGGCCGCCGTTTACTTGAGACTGGCGCGGGGATAGATAAACAAGTGGAACTGCTTCGCGGGGCGTTACGGACGTACGCATGGGGATCGCGCACCGCCATCGCCGAATTCACCCGGCGCTCGGTGCCGGCCGCGCACCCGGAAGCCGAACTCTGGTTCGGCGCCCACCCCGGCGACCCGGCGTGGCTGGAAACTGAGCAGGGCGAAATCTCGTTGATGGAAGCGCTGGTCGCCGATCCCGAGGGGCAGCTCGGTCCCTCCTCGCGCGCCCGCTTCGGTGATGTGCTGCCGTTCTTGGTCAAGGTGCTGGCCGCCGACGAGCCGCTGTCCCTGCAGGCCCACCCGAGCGCCGAGCAGGCGGTCGAGGGTTATCTGCGTGAGGAACGGCTGGGAATTCCGGTGTCCTCGCCGGTCCGCAACTATCGCGACACCTCCCACAAGCCGGAATTGCTGGTGGCGCTGGAGTCGTTCGAGGCGCTGGCCGGATTCCGCCAGGCGTCGCGCACCGTCGAGCTGCTGCGGGCGCTGGCGGTCTCCGACCTCGACCCATACATCGATCTGCTCAACGACCAGTCCGACGCCGACGGGCTGCGCGCGTTGTTCACCACCTGGATCACCGCGCCGCAGCCCGACCTCGACGTGCTGGTGCCCGCGGTGCTCGACGGCGCCATCCAGTACGTCAGCTCCGGCGCAACGGAATTCGCCGCGGAGGCCAAGACGGTGCTGGAACTCGGCGAGCGCTATCCGGGCGACGCCGGTGTGCTGGCGGCGCTGTTGCTCAACCGCATCACCCTGGACCCGGGCGAGGCGATCTTCGTGCCGGCCGGCAACCTGCACACCTATCTGCGCGGGTTCGGGGTAGAGGTTATGGCCAACTCCGACAACGTGTTACGCGGTGGCCTCACCCCCAAGCACGTCGATGTGCCCGAATTGCTGCGAGTGCTCGACTTCGCCCCCACCGCCGAGGAACGACTGCGGCCGCGGATCCGCCGCGAAGGACTCGGACTGATCTACGAAACACCGACCGACGAGTTCGCGGTCGCGCTGTTGGTGCTCGACGGCGACAACCTCGGCCACGAAGTCGACGCCTCGTGCAGCCACGAGGGTCCGCAGATCCTGCTGTGCAGCGAGGGTTCCACGACGGTGCACGCAAAGTCCGGATCGCTGACGCTGGAACGCGGAATGGCGGCGTGGGTGGCGGCCGACGACGGCCCCATCCGGCTGGTGGCGCGAGAGCCCGCCAAGCTGTTCAGGGCCACCGTGGGGCTGTGACTAGCCCTGACGGTGGCGACCCGCTTCGCCCGGCTCTGCCGCGCTCGCGATCGCCACGGCCCGGCGCCGGTCGTGGGCGGCCCGCCGGCGCTCGCGCAGCCACAGCCGCATATTGTGCGCGACGGTGCGGCCGACGATCCGGGGCGGCGGGATCATATAGAGGCTGTCGAGAAGCGAGAACCGGCGCAAAAACCATTCCGCGAGAACGGGTTCGGTTTCGGCGGCCCCCAGGAATTGGTCGAACAGCGCGCCCGAGGGACGCCACCACCACGGGGCGGGCTCCTTGGTTTCGGCGTGATGGAAGGTGACGTCGCCGATGGCGTTCATGATCCACACCGGGTAGGTGGTCTTGGCGGTGGCCCGGTTGAGTTCCGCGGCCAGTTCGCTCTCCGGGAATTGCAGGGCCCGCCGCAGATGACCCGCCTGCAGTGACGCCATCGTCATCCCCTGCCCGAAGGTGGGGTTGAAGCTTGCGACGGCGTCGCCGAACGGGATGATCCCGCCGGGAAAGCGGTCCAGCTTGTCGTAGCGGCGCCATCGGCTGGCCGGAAAGGCGTGGAATGCCGGCTCGCCGAGGGGCTCGGCCCGCGCCAGTGCGTCGGTGAAATGGTCCGGCAGTAGCTTGTCCGCGAGCGCCAGCATCTCGGGGAACGTCCGCGGCGGCTTGGCGTCGGCCACGCCGAAGGTGGTGAGCACCCAGGTCCCGCCCTCGTAGCACAGCATCCCCAGCCCCAGCGGCTCCTCATGGGAAGCGCCGGCGACGACCACCTTTTCGGCGATCAGTCCGTCGGGGATGCGGAAGTGCTGGGTGGCGTAGTTGATGCCGATGTCGATGATTTCTTCGGTGGGGCGCGCAAATCCCCACTGCGACAACCACACCGGCAGCCGGGTGCCTCGGCCGGCCGCGTCGACGACGAGGTCGGCGCGCACGAACTCCGGCTCACCGGCCTGGCGGTCGGCGGGGTCCAGCAGCACGCCGGTCACCCGCTGGCGGGCGGGCTCGAACCGCGGCTCGGCCACCGAGCGCCGGACGATCGTGACGTTATCGAGGTCTTCGACCCGCTTGCGCAACTGCCACTCCAGGTGCGGCCGGCTGGGCACGTACGCGGTGAACTCGTCGCGCAGGGTGTGCCCCGTCCCGAGGACGTGCCCCGCCGCGCCGAGGTAAATGCAGTCCGGGCGGTTCTCCAGCATCGGCACGCCTGCGGCGACCATGTCCTTCAGCAGGCCCGGGAACAGGTCCTCGAACTCGATGGCGCCGCGGGCCATCAGCATGTGCAGGTGCCGGTCCTGGGGCACCGTCGCGCGGTTCGCCGGTGTGCTCGGCAACTCGTCGCGCTCGTAGACGGTGACCGCTTCGTAGCAATCCGAGAGCACCCGCGCGGCGCACAGCCCGGCGATGCTCGCCCCGATGACCACCGCGTGGTTCCTCGTGGTTGCTGCGCTGTGGGGCATCCCCGCAGACTACCCACTAGGGTGCGGACCAATGGGTGACGGAAGGGGCGGGCGAATGGCCAATCGATGGCGCACGAAGTCGGTCGAACAGTCGATCGCCGACACCGACGAGCCGGGCACCCGGCTACGCAAGGAACTGACCTGGTTAGATCTCGCGGTGTTCGGGGTCGCCGTGGTGATCGGCGCGGGCATCTTCACAGTCACCGCGTCGACGGCCGGCGACATTACCGGGCCAGCGATCTGGATCTCGTTTGTGATCGCCGCGGTCGCGTGCGCGCTGGCGGCGTTGTGCTACGCCGAATTCGCTTCGACGCTTCCGGTGGCGGGCAGCGCGTACACCTTCTCCTACGCCACCTTCGGTGAGTTCGTCGCCTGGATCATCGGCTGGAACCTGGTGCTGGAGTTGGCGGTCGGCGCGGCCGTCGTCTCCAAGGGTTGGTCGAGCTACCTGGGCACGGTGTTCGGATTCGCCGGTGGCACAGTGCATTTCGGATCGGTCAGCGTCGACTGGGGCGCACTGGTGATCGTCGGGCTGGTGTCGACGCTGATCGCGTTGGGCACCAAGTTGTCGTCGAGGTTCTCCCAGGTGATCACCGCCATCAAGGTCTCGGTGGTCATCCTGGTCGTGGTGGTCGGCGCCTTCTACATCAAACCGGCCAACTACTCGCCGTTCATTCCGAAGCCGGAAGTCGGGGGCGAGGCGTCGGGCGTCAACCAGTCGGTGTTGTCGCTGCTGACCGGGGCGCACAGCAGCCACTACGGCTGGTTTGGCGTCCTGGCGGGGGCGTCGATCGTGTTCTTCGCGTTCATCGGCTTCGACATCGTCGCGACCATGGCCGAGGAGACCAAGGAACCACAGCGCAACGTCCCGAAGGGGATCCTCGCGTCGCTGGCGATCGTGACGGTTCTGTACGTCGCGGTCTCGGTGGTGCTGTCCGGAATGGTCTCCTATACCCAGCTCAGGACCGCCCCGGGCGGCAAGTCCGCGAACCTGGCCACCGCGTTCACCGCGAACGGGTTGACGTGGACTAGCAAAATCATCTCGGTGGGGGCGTTGGCCGGCCTGACCACCGTCGTGATGGTGCTGATGCTCGGGCAGTGCCGGGTGCTGTTCGCGATGGCGCGCGACGGGCTGCTGCCGCGTCCGCTGGCCAAGACCGGCTCGCGCGGAACGCCGGTCCGGATCACCGTGCTGGTCGCCGTAGTGGTCGCGGCGACGGCGGCGGTGTTCCCGATCAACAAGCTCGAGGAGATGGTCAACGTCGGGACGCTGTTCGCGTTCGTCCTGGTGTCCGCCGGTGTCATCGTGTTGCGCCGGACCCGCCCGGACCTGCAGCGCGGATTCAAGGCCCCGGGCGTGCCGTGGCTTCCGATCGCGTCGATATGTGCGTGCGCGTGGCTGATGGTCAACCTCACCGCACTCACCTGGGTCCGGTTCGCCGTGTGGCTGGTGGTCGGGATCGCGATTTACGTCGGCTACGGCCGCTGGCATTCGGTGCAGGGCCGCCGGGACGTGGAGCAGACCCAAACGACTGGCGCCTTTACAAAATAGTCCTCTGTGTCTAGACAGAAGACGCAGAACGTCGTATTGTCAAACCTCAACGTGGCATGACGGGCATGACGTGGCATGACTCACAAGGAGGTTTGGCATATGACCACACTCAGGCCGGCGAGCGGGCCCGAAACACCGGCGGCTGACACGCCCGTTTGGCGGGACAAGAAGCGTCACCTGTGGCTGATGGGATTGATCGCCCCGACGGCGTTGTTCGTGATGCTGCCGATCATCTGGGGGTTGAATCAGCTCGGCTGGCACGCCGCCGCGCAGGCGCCGCTGTGGATCGGGCCCATCCTGCTCTACGTCTTGCTGCCCCTCCTCGATCTGCATTTCGGGCCCGACGGTCAGAATCCCCCCGACGAGGTGATGGAACGGCTGGAGAACGACAGGTACTACCGCTACTGCACCTACATCTACATCCCGTTCCAATACCTCAGCGTGGTGTTGGGCGCCTACCTATTCACCGCGTCGAACCTGCACTGGCTGGGTTTCCCGGACTCCCAAGGCGGGCTGGGCTGGCTCGGCAAGATCGGTCTCGCACTGTCCGTCGGTGTGCTCGGCGGCGTCGGCATCAACACCGCGCATGAGATGGGGCACAAGAAGGACGCGCTGGAGCGGTGGCTGTCCAAGATCACCCTGGCGCAGACCTGCTACGGCCACTTCTACATCGAGCACAACCGCGGCCACCACGTGCGCGTCTCCACGCCGGAGGACCCGGCGTCGGCCCGCTTCGGCGAGACGTTCTGGGAGTTCTTGCCGCGCAGCGTCTTTGGCAGCCTGCGCTCCGCCGTCCGTCTCGAGGCGCAGCGGATACGCCGGCAGGGCTCGAGCCCCTGGAATCCCAAGACGTACCCGTCCAACGACGTGCTCAACGCCTGGGCGATGTCGGTCGTGTTGTGGGGGGTGCTGATCGCGGTGTTCGGGCCGGGGCTGATCCCGTTCGTCGTCATCCAGGCGGTCTTCGGGTTCAGCCTGCTCGAGAACGTCAACTACCTCGAGCACTACGGGCTGCTGCGGCAACGCAACGACACCGCTTCTGGGAAAGGCCGCTATGAGCGCTGCGCGCCGGTGCACAGCTGGAACTCCGACCACGTGGTCACCAACCTGTTCCTGTATCACCTGCAGCGGCACAGCGATCACCACGCCAACCCGACGCGGCGATACCAGACGCTGCGCAGCATGGCGGGCTCGCCGAACCTGCCCAGCGGCTATGCGTCGATGATTGGGCTGACCTACTTCCCGCCGCTCTGGCGCAGGGTGATGGATCATCGGGTGCTCGAGCACTACGACGGTGACATCACCCGGGTCAACCTGCAGCCGCGGCTGCGCGCGAAGCTGCTGGCGCGTTACGGCGCCCCCGAAGGGGCCGCGGCATGATCGCCTACCGCTGCCCCGGTTGCGACTACACCTACGACGAAGCGAAGGGCGCTCCGCGGGAAGGGTTTCCCGCGGGTACGCCCTTCAGTGAGATCCCCGACGACTGGTGCTGCCCCGACTGCGCAGTGCGCGAAAAGGTCGACTTCGAAAAGATATCGACAATCGGATAGGAGTGAATCAGTGAGCGACTACAAGCTCTTCATCTGCGTCCAATGCGGATTCGAGTACGACGAGGCCAAGGGCTGGCCGGAAGACGGCATCGCGCCCGGCACCCGATGGGACGACATCCCCGAGGACTGGAGCTGCCCCGATTGCGGTGCCGCGAAGTCCGACTTCGAAATGGTGGAGGTTGCCCGGTCTTGAGCACTATCGTCGCGCCTGTGAAGCGGATGCCGTACGCCGAGGCGTCCCGCGCCCTGTTGCGCGACTCGGTGCTGGACGCGATGCGGGAGCTGCTGGAGAGCCGAGACTGGTCCGCCATCACGCTTTCCGACGTGGCCCGCGCCGCCGGCATCAGCCGGCAGACCATCTACAACGAGTTCGGCTCGCGGCAGGGCTTGGCGCAGGGGTACGCCCTGCGCCTGGCCGATCGCCTGGTCGACACCATCCATGAGGCCCTCGACGCGAACGTCGGCGAAATCTATCAGTCGTTCTTGCAGGCTTTCCGGAGGTTTTTCACCGAGGCGGCCGCGGACCCGCTGGTGACCTCACTGCGCATAGGTGTCGCCAAGCCCGACTTGTTGCAGCTGATCACCACCGACAGCGCGCCGATCATGACCCGGGCCTCGGCCCGATTGGCGTCCGCACTTACCCAGACTTGGGTGGCCACCAGTGAAGAGGACGCCGGTGTGCTGGCGCGCGCCATCGTGCGGCTGGCATTGAGCTACGTGTCCATGCCGCCCGAAGCCGACCACGATGTGGCGGCCGACCTGGCGCGGCTGATGACACCCTTCGCGGAGCGTCACGGGGTCGTCAACCTGCCGTGAGTGCTCGGCGGCTACAGTGGCGCAAGAACATACCTAAGCTAAGTACCGCTAGATCCGGTGCGCCCCAAGAAGGATGAAACACGCTATGACGACGACCGAAAACGCGCTCACTCCCGACGTCCGCAACGGCATCGAGTTCAAGGTCGCCGACCTGTCGCTGGCGGAGTACGGCCGGCGCGACATCGAGCTCTCCGAGCAGGAGATGCCCGGTCTGATGTCGCTGCGCCGCGAGTACGCCGAAGTGCAACCGCTGAAGGGCGCGCGGATCTCGGGCTCGCTGCACATGACGGTGCAGACCGCCGTGCTCATCGAGACCCTCGTCTCGCTGGGCGCCGAAGTCCGCTGGGCGTCGTGCAACATCTTCTCCACCCAGGACCACGCCGCCGCGGCGATCGTCGTCGGCCCGCACGGCACCCCCGAGGAGCCCAAGGGCGTGCCGGTGTTCGCGTGGAAGGGCGAGACGCTCGAGGAGTACTGGTGGGCCGCCGAGCAGATGCTGACCTGGCCCGACGAGCCGGCCAACATGATCCTGGACGACGGCGGCGACGCGACCATGCTGGTGCTGCGCGGCGCGCAGTACGAGAAGGCCGGCGTCGTGCCCCCGGCCGAGGACGACGACCCCACCGAGTGGAAGGTCTTCCTGGACTTGCTGCGCCGCCGCTTCGAGACCGACAAGGACAAGTGGACCAAGATCGCGGAGTCGGTCAAGGGCGTCACCGAGGAGACCACCACCGGCGTGCTGCGGCTCTACCAGTTCGCGGCGGCCGGCGACCTGGCGTTCCCGGCGATCAACGTCAACGACTCGGTCACCAAGTCCAAGTTCGACAACAAGTACGGCTGCCGCCACTCGCTGATCGACGGCATCAACCGCGGCACCGATGTGTTGATCGGCGGCAAGAAGGTGCTCATCTGCGGCTACGGCGACGTCGGTAAGGGCTGCGCCGAGTCCGTCAAGGGTCAGGGCGCGCGCGTCGTCGTCACCGAGGTCGACCCGATCAACGCGCTGCAGGCCCTGATGGAGGGCTTCGACGTCAAGCGGGTCGAGGACGCGATCGGCGAGGCGGACATCGTCATCACCGCGACCGGCAACAAGGACATCATCACGCTGGCCCACATGAAGGCGATGAAAGACCACGCGGTGCTGGGCAACATCGGGCACTTCGACAACGAGATTCAGGTCTCCGCGCTGGAAAAGTCCGGCGCCACCAAGGTGAACATCCGTCCGCAGGTGGATCTGTGGACGTTCCCCGACAGCGGCAAGTCGATCATCCTGCTGTCCGAGGGGCGGCTGCTGAACCTCGGCAACGCCACCGGCCACCCGTCGTTCGTGATGAGCAACAGCTTCTCCAACCAGGTGATCGCGCAGATCGAGCTGTGGACCAAGAACGACGAGTACGACAACGAGGTGTACCGGCTGCCCAAGCACCTCGACGAGAAGGTGGCCCGCATCCACGTCGAGGCGCTGGGCGGTGAGCTGACCAAGCTGACCAAGGAGCAGGCCGAGTACATCGGCGTCGATGTCGACGGGCCGTACAAGGCCGACCACTACCGCTACTGAGTTCGGGTGCGCCGAACGCCCGTCCAGCCGGGCGCTCGACGACGTGTGCCCGGACAGCCGGGCGCTCGACGAGGGAATAGGCTCGCGGCGTGCTGATCGCGATCGAAGGGGTCGACGGCGCCGGCAAGCGGACGTTGTCCGAGGGCTTGCGTAAAGCGTTCGAAGCCGCCGGGAAGTCGGTCGCCACGCTGGCGTTCCCGCGGTACGGGCAGTCGGTGACCGCCGACGTCGCCGCGGAGGCGCTGCACGGCGAGCACGGCGATCTCGCGTCGTCGGCGTACGCGATGGCGATGCTGTTCGCGCTCGACCGCGCAGCGGCGGTCGGCGACATCGAGGCGCTGGGCCGCGCGCACGACGTGGTGATCCTGGACCGTTACGTCGCTTCCAACGCGGCCTACACCGCCGCCCGGCTGCGCCAGGACGCGGCGGGAGAAGCGGCGGCCTGGGTGCGGCGGCTGGAATACCAGCGACTGGGGTTGCCCGCGCCGGACTGGCAGGTGCTGCTGGCGGTGTCCGCCGAACTCGCCGCGCAGCGAGCCCGCCATCGCGCCGAATCGGAGCCGGGCCGGGCGCGCGACAGCTACGAACGCGACGACGACCTTCAGCAGCGCACCGGCGCGGTGTACACCGGTTTGGCCGCCGCGGACTGGGGCGGGCGGTGGCTCGTCGTCGACGCGGACGTCGATCCGGGCAGGCTGGCGAACGCGTTGATCGCCCCGTAGAGACGGCCAGTTAGCACAAATTTGTCACGATTTGGCCCTATCGAATAAGAAACGCCCGTGTGGCGCCCGAGTTTTGTCCCGATTCGGTGACACCATGGACTCCATGAGGCAAAGGATCTTGGTCGTCGATGACGACGCTTCGCTGGCGGAGATGCTGACCATCGTGCTGCGTGGGGAGGGCTTCGACACCGCGGTCATCGGTGACGGCACCCAGGCCCTGACCGCGGTGCGCGAGCTGCGCCCGGATTTGGTGCTGCTGGACCTGATGTTGCCCGGCATGAACGGCATCGACGTGTGCCGGGTCTTGCGCGCCGACTCCGGCGTGCCGATCGTCATGCTGACGGCCAAGACCGACACCGTCGACGTGGTGCTGGGCCTGGAGTCGGGCGCCGACGACTACATCATGAAGCCGTTCAAGCCCAAGGAGCTGGTCGCCCGGGTGCGTGCGCGGCTGCGGCGCAACGACGACGAGCCCGCCGAGATGCTGTCCATCGCCGACGTCGAGATCGACGTGCCCGCACACAAGGTCACTCGCAACGGCGAGCAGATCTCCCTGACTCCGCTGGAGTTCGACCTGCTGGTCGCGCTGGCACGCAAACCACGCCAGGTGTTTACTCGTGATGTGCTGCTCGAACAGGTGTGGGGATACCGGCACCCAGCGGATACCCGCTTGGTAAACGTGCATGTCCAGCGTCTACGGGCCAAGGTCGAAAAAGACCCTGAGAACCCGACTGTGGTGTTGACCGTTCGAGGAGTGGGATACAAGGCCGGACCTCCGTGATCCGGCGCTCGCCGCGACGCACTCGGAGTCGTTGGGGGCGCACTGGCCCCATGGCACGCGGCTTAGGTGCGTTGAGCCGAGCCGTAGGCATTGCCTGGCGCCGTTCGCTGCAGCTGCGAGTCGTGGCGCTCACCCTTGGACTGTCGTTGGCGGTGATCCTGGCGCTCGGCTTCGTGCTGACCAGTCAGGTCACCAACCGGGTGCTCGACGTCAAAGTCAAGGCCGCCCTCGAGCAGATCGAGCGGGCGCGCAGCACCGTCGGCGGGATCGTCAACGGCGAGGAAACGCGCTCGCTGGATAGCAGCCTTCAGCTGGCCCGCAACACGTTGACGTCGAAGACCGACCCGGCGTCGGGCGCCGGCCTCGCGGGTGCGTTCGACGCGGCGCTGCTCGTTCCCGGTGACGGTCCGCGCGCCGCCAGCTCGGCGGGACCCGTCGACCAGGTACCCAACTCACTGCGGGGCTTCGTCAAGGCCGGGCAGGCCGCCTATCAATACGCCACGGTGCACACCGACGGCTTCTCCGGGCCGGCGCTGATCATCGGCACGCCGGCGTCGGCACAGGTTGCCAACCTGGAGCTGTACCTGATCTTCCCGCTGAAGAACGAGCAGGCCACCATTCAGCTGGTGCGCGGCACGATGATCACCGGCGGAGCCGTGCTGCTGGTGTTGCTCGCCGGGATTGCACTGCTGGTATCCCGTCAGGTGGTGGTGCCGGTGCGGTCGGCGTCGCGGATCGCCGAACGATTCGCCGAAGGCCATCTGTCCGAACGGATGCCGGTGCGCGGCGAGGACGACATGGCCCGGCTGGCGGTGTCGTTCAACGACATGGCGGAGAGCCTGTCGCGGCAGATCACCCAGCTCGAGGAGTTCGGCAACCTGCAGCGGCGTTTCACCTCCGACGTCAGCCACGAGCTGCGCACCCCGCTGACCACCGTGCGGATGGCCGCCGACCTGATCTACGACCACAGCGCCGACCTCGACCCGACGCTGGCGCGGTCCACCGAATTGATGGTCAACGAGCTGGACCGCTTCGAGACGCTGCTCAACGACCTGCTGGAGATCTCCCGCCACGACGCGGGCGTGGCCGAGCTGTCCGTCGAGGCGGTCGACCTGCGCACCACGGTGCGAAGCGCCCTGGGCAACGTGGGGCACCTGGCCGAAGAGGCCGGCATCGAGCTGCTCGTCGAGATGCCCGACGAGGAAGTGATCGCCGAGGTCGACGCGCGCCGGGTGGAGCGGATCCTGCGCAACCTGATCGCCAACGCCATCGACCACGCCGAGCACAAGCCCGTCCACATCCGGATGGGCGCCGACGAGGACACCGTCGCCGTCACGGTCCGCGACCACGGCGTGGGGTTGCGGCCCGGCGAGGAGAAGCTGGTGTTCAGCAGGTTCTGGCGCTCCGACCCGTCGCGGGTGCGGCGCTCCGGCGGCACCGGGCTGGGCCTGGCGATCAGCATCGAGGACGCGCGCCTGCACCAGGGCCGGCTCGAGGCGTGGGGCGAGCCCGGTCAGGGCGCCTGCTTCCGGCTGACGCTGCCCCTGGTTCGCGGCCACAAGGTCACCACCAGCCCGCTGCCCATGAAACCCATTCCGCAACCGCCGGCTGCCGAACGCAAGGAGCGACAGCGCACACGCGAGCATGCCGAGAGGAGCGGGTGATGCGCCGGTTCCTGGGTCTGCTGGTGCTGGCGGTGTTGCTCGCCGGCTGCGCCGGGGTCCCCAGCTCGTCGGCCCCTCAGGCTATCGGCACCGTCGAGCGGCCCGCGCCGTCGAACCTGCCCAAGCCGACCCCGGGCATGGACCCCGACGTGCTGCTGCGCGAATTCCTCAAGGCCACAGCCGATCCCGCCAACCGGCATCTGGCCGCGCGGCAGTTCCTCACGCAGTCGGCATCCAACGCGTGGGACGACGCGGGTAGCTCGCTGCTGATCGACCATGTGGTGTTCGTGGAAACCCGTGGGGCTGAACGGGTTTCGGCAAACATGCGGGCCGACATCTTGGGCTCGCTGTCCGACATGGGGGTGTTCGAAACCGCGGAAGGGACGCTGCCGGATCCGGGCCCGATCGAGTTGGTCAAGACGTCGGGCGGCTGGCGGATCGATCGCCTGCCCAACGGAGTCTTCTTGGACTGGCAGCAATTTCAGGCGACCTACAAACGCAACACGCTGTACTTCGCCGATCCGACGGGCAAGACCGTGGTGCCCGATCCGCGCTACGTCGCGGTATCCGATCACGATCAGCTGGCCACCGAACTCGTATCCAAGCTGCTGGCGGGCCCGCGGCCGGAGATGGCCCATACGGTCCGCAACCTGCTCGCGCCGCCGCTGCGGCTGCGCGGTCCGGTGACCCGCGCCGACGGCGGCAAGAACGGGATCGGCCGCGGCTACGGCGGAGCGCGCATCGATCTGGAAAAGCTATCGACGACCGATCCGCACAGCCGGCAATTGCTTGCCGCACAGATCATTTGGACCCTGGCGCGCGCGGATATCAGGGGGCCGTATGTGATCAACGCCGACGGCGCGCCGCTGGACGACAGGTTCGCCGAGGGGTGGACCACCTCCGACGTCGCGGCCACCGATCCCGGCGTGGCCGACGGCGCGGGAGCGGGTTTGCACGCGCTGGTCAACGGTTCCCTGGTCGGGTTGGACGGCCAGCACACCACGACGGTGCCCGGGGCCTTCGGTCGCATGGGCGACCAGTCGTCCGCCGCGCTGTCGCGCAGCGGACGCGAGGTGGCATCGGTGGTGACCCTGCGGCGCGGCGCCCCCGACGTGGCGGAGTCGCTGTGGATCGGCGAGCTGGGCGGTGAGGCGGTGCAATCCGCCGACGGACACAGCATTTCGCGGCCCAGCTGGGGGCTGGACGACGCGGTCTGGGTGGTGGTCGACACCAACAACGTGCTGCGGTCGTTCCAGGAGCCGGCGTCGGGGCAGCCCGCCCGCATCCCGGTGGATTCGGCGGCGGTCGCCAGCCGCTTCCCGGGGCCGATCACCGAGCTGCAGCTGTCCCGCGACGGCACGCGCGCCGCGATGGTGATCGCGGGCCAGGTGATCATCGCCAGCGTCGAGCAGACCCAGGCCGGGCAGTTCGCCCTGACATACCCGCGGCGGCTGGGTTTCGGGCTCGGCACGTCGGTGGTGTCGCTGTCCTGGCGAACCGGCGATGACATCGTGGTGACCCGCACGGACGCGACGCATCCGGTGTCCTACGTGAACATCGACGGCGTGAACTCCGACGCGCCCTCGCGTGGTTTGCAGATCCCGCTGACCGCGATCGCGGCCAATCCGTCGACGGTGTACGTCGCGGCCCCGCAAGGGGTGTTGCAATATTCGGCGTCCTCCGCCGAAGGCGAGCAGAGCTGGTCAGAGGTAGCCGGGTTGGCGGCACCCGGAGCGGCACCGGTGCTGCCGGGATAAGCGGTCGCTTGTCACCCCCGCCCGCCACACTGGCGGGGTGCTCGACCTCCTCCTGCCGCTGGAATGCGGCGGCTGCGGCGCGCCTGCGACCCGCTGGTGTGACGCGTGCGCCATCGAGCTGGCCGTCAAACCCGACGAACCGCACCTCATCAACCCGCGCATCGACCCGCGGGCGCCGGTGTTCGCGCTCGGCCGCTACGCCGGCGCCCGGCGCCAGGCGATCCTCGCGCTGAAGGAGCACGGGCGCGGCGACCTCGTCGCGCCGCTGGCCCGGGTGATGGCCATCGGGCTGCACCGGCTGCTGACGTGGGGAATGCTCGAGACGCCGTTGACGATCGTGCCCGCACCGACTCGGCGTTCCGCGGCGCGCCGGCGTGGCGGTGACCCGGTCGCCCGGCTGGCCGCCGCAGCGGTCGCCGCGCACCCGGACGTCCTCGTCGTGCCGGCCCTGCGGATGGCGGCGCTGGCCCGCGACTCGGTGGGCCTGCGTCCCGCCGCCCGCGAGCGCAACATCGCGGGCCGCGTCCTGCTGCGCGGGCGGCCCGGACTACAGCGCACCGAAGTCCTGATCGTCGACGACATCGTCACCACCGGCGCGACGGCACGCGAATCGGTGCGCGTCCTGCGGTCCGCCGGGGTCCGGGTGGCCGCGGTGCTGGCGATCGCGGCCGCCTGACGCCGCGCCCCTCCCTGTGTCTCTCCCTGTGCGGCAGCCAAGAGGTTGTGAAGAACTCGCAACAGGTGAGCGAAATGGTGGCATCGCAAGGCGAACACGAGCTAACGTCGAGGACAACCTTCAGGAACTTACGAGGACCTACTGGTCTGACTCACCGGTCGCGATTCTCAGGTTGATACGCCACTTGCGGAGGGGGTGAGTATTCGACACCTTGCACCGGCGGGCTGCCTGCGGCGGCGATCTCTCTCAAGCCGTTCCCACCCCGTCGTTGCGTCTTCAAGAAAGCCGACACGCAGGGCGCGTGCGACGTGAAAAGAGAAACGAGTTGTCACGTATGTCAAGGCTCACCGTGGATTCCGGTCAGATTCTGGACCAACCGCCGGCAGAAACCGACGCGCAGGAACCGACAACGTCCGCCGAGGTCGTATTCAAGGGCCGCAACGTCGAGATTCCCGATCACTTCCGCGTCTATGTCTCGCAGAAACTCGCCCGCTTGGAACGGTTCGACAAGACCGTCTATCTGTTCGACGTCGAGCTCAAGCACGAACGCAACCGTCGCCAACGTAAATCCTGTCAGCGCGTGGAGGTCACCGCGCGGGGCCGCGGGCCGGTAGTCCGCGGCGAGGCCTGCGCCGACAGCTTCTATGCCGCGCTCGAGGCCGCGGTTGTCAGGCTGGAGAGCCGGCTGCGCCGCGGCAAGGATCGCCGCAAGGTGCACTACGGCGAAAAGACGCCCGTTTCCCTGGCCGAGGCCACCGCGGTGGCCCCGCCGCCGGAGAAGGCCCTCAACAACAAGCTCAATGGCAAGGCGTTCAACAACAGCCAGCCGGCGCCGCCGCACCAACACGAGCACAACGACCCCGCCGAGCCCCATGGCCACGAGCCGGGCCGTGTCGTGCGCACGAAAGAGCATCAAGCCAAGCCGATGTCGGTCGACGATGCGCTCTACGAGATGGAACTCGTCGGCCACAACTTCTTTTTGTTCTACGACAAGGAGACCGAACGGCCGTCCGTCGTCTACCGGCGACACGCCTACGATTACGGGCTGATCAGGCTCTCCTGAGGGTCGGCGGACATCACGGGGTTGTCACCTACCATGGGAGTCGCCTTATAGAAGACTCCTACCAACAGGGGAACATCCCAAAGGGGACAACACCGTGCTGTCGAAATTGCTGCGCCTTGGTGAAGGTCGCATGGTCAAGCGCCTCAAAAGGGTGGCCGACTATGTCAGCACCTTGTCTGACGACGTCGAAAAGCTCACCGACGCCGAGCTGAGGGCCAAGACCGACGAGTTCCGTAAGCGCCTGGACGACGGGGAAAGCCTCGACGACCTGCTGCCCGAGGCGTTCGCGGTGGCCCGCGAGGCCGCCTGGCGGGTGCTCGACCAGCGGCCGTTCGACGTGCAGGTGATGGGCGCGGCCGCCCTGCACCTGGGCAACGTCGCCGAGATGAAGACCGGTGAGGGCAAGACCCTGACCTGCGTGTTGCCCGCCTACCTCAACGCGCTGGCCGGCAACGGCGTGCACATCGTCACGGTCAACGACTACCTGGCCAAACGCGACAGCGAGTGGATGGGCCGCGTGCACCGCTTCCTGGGCCTGCAGGTCGGGGTCATCCTGGCCAACATGAGCCCGGACGAACGCCGGGTCGCCTACAACGCCGACATCACCTACGGCACCAACAACGAGTTCGGCTTCGACTACCTGCGCGACAACATGGCCCACTCGCTCGACGACCTGGTGCAGCGCGGGCACAGCTACGCCATCGTGGACGAGGTCGACTCCATCCTGATCGACGAGGCCCGCACCCCGCTGATCATCTCCGGGCCCGCCGACGGCGCCTCGAACTGGTACACCGAGTTCGCCCGGCTGGCGCCGCTGATGCAGAAGGACGTCCACTACGAGGTGGACCTGCGCAAGCGCACCGTCGGCGTGCACGAGAAGGGCGTCGAGTTCGTCGAGGACCAGCTCGGCATCGACAACCTCTACGAGGCCGCCAACTCGCCGCTGGTCAGCTATCTCAACAACGCGCTGAAGGCCAAGGAGCTGTTCAACCGCGACAAGGACTACATCGTCCGCGACGGCGAGGTGCTCATCGTCGACGAGTTCACCGGCCGCGTGCTGATCGGACGCCGCTACAACGAGGGCATGCACCAGGCCATCGAGGCCAAGGAGCACGTCGAGATCAAGGCCGAGAACCAGACGCTGGCCACCATCACGCTGCAGAACTACTTCCGGCTCTACGACAAGCTCGCCGGCATGACCGGTACCGCCCAGACCGAGGCGGCCGAGTTGCACGAGATCTACAAGCTCGGCGTGGTGTCCATCCCGACCAACAAGCCGATGATCCGCACCGACTGCTCCGACCTCATCTACAAGACCGAGGAAGCCAAGTACATCGCGGTGGTCGACGACGTCGCCGAGCGCTACGACAAGGGCCAGCCCGTCCTGATCGGTACCACCAGCGTGGAACGCTCCGAGTACTTGTCGCGTCAGTTCAAGAAGCGGCGCATTCCGCATAACGTGCTCAACGCCAAGTACCACGAGCAGGAGGCGGGCATCATCGCGGTGGCCGGCCGCCGCGGCGGCATCACCGTGGCCACCAACATGGCCGGGCGCGGTACCGACATCGTGCTGGGCGGCAACGTCGACTTCCTGACCGACCAGCGGTTGCGCGCCCAGGGCCTGGATCCGGTGGAGACGCCCGACGAGTACGAAGCGGCCTGGCACGAGGAGCTGGCCGTCGTCAAGGAGGAGGCCGCCAAAGAGGCCACCGAGGTGATCGAGGCCGGCGGCCTGTACGTGCTGGGCACCGAGCGCCACGAGTCGCGCCGGATCGACAACCAGCTGCGCGGCCGCTCCGGCCGCCAGGGTGACCCCGGCGAGTCGCGCTTCTACCTCTCGCTCGGCGACGAGCTGATGCGCCGCTTCAACGGTGCGGCGCTGGAGTCGCTGCTGACCCGGCTGAACCTGCCCGACGACGTGCCGATCGAAGCGAAGATGGTCACCCGCGCGATCAAGAGCGCCCAGACTCAGGTCGAGCAGCAGAACTTCGAGGTCAGAAAGAACGTCCTCAAGTACGACGAGGTGATGAACCAGCAGCGCAAGGTCGTCTACGCCGAGCGCCGTCGCATCCTCGAGGGCGAGGATCTGCAGCAGCAGGCCACCGACATGCTGACCGACGTCATCACCGCCTACGTCGACGGTGCGACCGCCGAGGGGTATGCCGAGGATTGGGACCTCGACGCGTTGTGGACGGCGCTGAAGACGCTGTACCCGGTCGGAATCAGCCACGAGGCGCTGACCCACCGCGACGAGGACTCCGACCGCGACGACCTCACCCGCGAGGAGCTGCTCGAGGCGCTGCTCAAGGACGCCGAACGCGCTTATGCCGCAAGGGAAGCCGAACTCGAGGAAATCGCCGGCGAGGGCGCGATGCGCCAGCTGGAACGCAACGTGTTGCTCAACGTCATCGACCGCAAGTGGCGCGAGCACCTCTACGAGATGGATTACCTCAAGGAGGGCATCGGGTTGCGCGCGATGGCGCAGCGCGACCCGCTGGTGGAGTACCAGCGCGAGGGCTACGACATGTTCATGGCCATGCTCGACGGCATGAAGGAGGAGTCGGTCGGCTTCCTGTTCAACGTCACCGTCGAGGCCGCGCCCGCCCCACAGGTCGCGCCCGTGGAGGCTCCCGACGGGCTCGCGGAATTCGCGACGGCCGCGGCAGCCGCTGGGCAGCGGGACGGCTCGGGTGGTGCGCCCGCCGCGGTGCGCGAGCAGGCTCCGACGGCGTTGCGCGCCAAGGGCATTGACGACGAAGCGCCGGCCCTGACGTATACCGGCCCGTCGGAGGACGGTTCGGCGCAGGTGCAGCGCAACGGCGGTGGGGCCGCCGACAAGACGCCGGCCGGAGTGCCCGCCGGCGCCAGCCGGCGCGAGCGGCGCGCGGCCGCGCGGCAACAGGGTCGGGGCGCCAAGCCGCCGAAGTCCGTGAAGAGGCGCTAGACGCGGCGACGCCGCAACGGTGACCGGTCGAGAAAGGGGCAAGTTTCATGCCCTTCGGCGGAGCTGTGTCGCGGACGGAGGTTCTGGCGGCGCTATCGCTGGCGATCGACCTTGGGCTCGGGCAACCGATGGATCACATGCTGCGGTCGGCCGCGCTGGGCACCAGGCTCGGCGAGCGGCTTGGGCTCAGCGAGCGTGAGCGCGGGACTGTTTTCTACACGGGTCTAGTCATGTGGATCGGCTGTCATGCCGACTCGCACGAATACACGCGGTGGTTCGGCGACGACATCGCGGTGCGACACGACAGCCACTTCATCGACTGGTCCGGTCCCACGTACCGGCGATTTCTGATGAGCAACCTGGGTCGCGGGTCGACGCTGCCCAAACGAGCCCAATTGGCGGCCAAACTTTTCGTCGATGCGCGCGGAAATCTTGGCGCGTTGGTGCGGTCCCATTGCCTGTCGGCCGCATTGCTCGCCGAGGAGATCGGCTTGGGCACGGACGTCTGCGAAGCCCTGCCCTACGCGTACGAACGGTGGGACGGCAGCGGTCTTCCCGCTCGCGCCGCCGGGCGCCAGATACCCGTGGCGATGCGGGTGGCGCAGGTTGCCGACATCGCCGAAGTGCACCATCGCGCTTACGGCGCGAAGGCCGCGATGGCCGAGGTTCGCCGCCGCAGCGGCAAACAGTTCGACCCGGACATCGTCGCGGTGTTCACTGCGGCCGCCGACGAACTACTGCGCGAGAACGAAGATGTGTGGTCGACCGCTGCCGACTTGGCGCCGGACCCGGGGGAGGCGCTGAGTGAGGTCGTGCTGGACCGGCTCCTGCGCGCGATGGGTGACTTCGCGGACCTGAAATGCCCCTTCACACTTGGTCATTCGCGTGCAGTGGCCGAGCTGGCAGAGAATGCCGCGAAATGTGCCGGGCTGCCGCAGGACCACATCGACGTTCTGCGCCGCGCAGGCTACGTTCACGATCTGGGCCGGATCGGTGTGTCCAACCGGGTGTGGGAAAAGCCGGGTGAGCTAACCCATGCCGAACGCGAGCGTGTGCATTTGCATCCGTATCTGACTGGCAGAATCTTGGCCCGGGTCGGCGGGCTGAAGGCTGTCCGGGAGGTCGCGGTGAACCACCACGAACGACTGGACGGGTCTGGTTATCCGAATGGTCTCCGGGGTGATGATCTCTCTGTCCGCGATCGGGTACTTGCTGCCGCCGAAAGCTATTGCGCCTCAATGGAGCCGCGACCGTATCGCGATGCACTGGACGAGGCCGACGCGGCCAGGCAACTGCGAAGTGAAGCGGCCCGCGGCCGGCTGGACGGCGAAGCGGTTGAAGCCGTTTTGGAGGCGGCGGGCCACCGGCCCTCGCGCAGAGCCCCCAGGCTATCGGGATTGACCCGGCGCGAGGCCGAGGTATTGCTCCATGTCGCACAGGGGCGATCCAACCGGGAGATCGCCTCGGCCCTTTGGATTTCCGAGAAGACTGTACGCAATCACGTTGAGCACATCTATGCCAAGATCGGGGTCTCGAACCGGATCGGGGCTAGCTTGTACGCGACACGGCACGGCCTTACCAGCAGCGCGCCCCACTAGGACACGGTTTCCCGGGGAGCGCCGTCACCGCCGGGATTCGCCGGGCCGGGATCGCCGGTCGAGCACCCATGCGGTTGCCAGCGTGAGGGCTACAGCGAACGAGGCGAGCGCGATCAGACTGGCGGCGGTGCCTCCGTGGAAGGTGTCGCGGTAGGCGGACATGGCCGGCAGCGTGGCGGTATAGCGGTCGAGGTTCAGGGCGCGCCCCAATGCGTCGAAGGCGTGGCGGTTGGATAGGACGAGGCTCATAAGGCGTCCCGGGGCGGCCATCTGGTCGACGGGAACGATGGCACCCCCGAACAGAACCTGGGGAAAACACAGCATCGGCAGGGCGAGCGCCGCCTGCGCCGCGTTGGAGACTGCGGCCGAGGCGAGCAGGCCCAGCGCCAGTGCCGAGGTCGCCTCGATCATGATGGTCGCGAATAGCGAGGCGTACACGTCCCATCCGACCGCGGGGAGCCGACCGAGCGCGCGCAGCACAACCAGCAACACCGCGCTCACGCCCGCCAGAACCGGAAGCAGCGCAGTCACCTTCGATGCCACATAGGCGCCCACGCTGAGCCCGGCAAGGCGCTCGCGCCGAAACACGGCCATCTCTCCGACGATTTGGAGCAGGCCGTACGTCAGCCCGAAGAAGAAGCCATCGAACGCAATCCAGAACACGATCTGGGCCGGCCCGACGTCGGCCGCGTTTCCCGGGTCGAACGCGCCGCGCTTGAACAGCGTGGCCATCATCGCCGTCACAAGCACCGGTGAGCCGAGCAGGATCGCAAGGGTCAGCCGGTTGCGACAGAGCACATCGAAATTGCGGCGGGTGAGCAGCCACCATTGCCGCGCCATGCCCGTGCGCTTGACGACGTCGGACCGGGTGGCGGGGACCGGTTGTCGAGCGAAGCCAGGCGGGGTTTTCGACCTCAGTCGGCTTTCGGCGAATCGCTCGGCCCAGATCTGCGGCGTGTGCTCGCCGGCTAGGCGCTCGTACACCTCCGCGAGGTTTTCCACGCCGAAGTAGCGCCGCGCCGCGGCCGGGCTGCCGGTGAAGGCCAAGTGGCCGTCGCGAGCCAGGAAGACCACCCGATCACACCGGTCGATACCGGCGGGCTCATGTGTTGTGAGAACGATGGTGACCCCGCGTTGGCTGAGCCGGCGCAGCAGGCGCATCACGTCGGCCGCGGTTGCGGGATCGAGCCCGGAGGTGGGTTCGTCGAGGAAGAAAAGACGCGGCCGGGTCAGGAGCTCCACGGCGATGCTGGCCCGCTTGCGTTGACCGCCGGACAGCGCACGCACCGGCACCTCGGCGCGGTCAGCCAAGTCGAGGTCCTGCAGGGTTTCCTCCACGATCTCGTTCGCGCGGGCCGCACATGTGCCCGCGGGCAGCCGTAGCAGCGCCGCGTAGCGCAGCGTGCGCCGCAGGGGCATCTCGAGGTGGATGATGTCGTCCTGGGGGACGTAGCCGACTCGGGAGTCGTCGCTGACGCGGGCACGGCGAGCGATGCCGTCGTGCCGAAGTTCCCCCGTGGAGGGTTGCTGCAGGCCCGCGAGGATCTCTAGCAAAGTGGTCTTTCCGGCCCCGCTGCCGCCGGCGATGGCGACCAATTCGCCAGGTCCCACCGAGAGCGACAGGCGGTGGAGAATCTGCCGCCTACCGATGCGCCGGCTGACCTCGATTGCGTCGACCCGGCCGCCGCCCGGTGCCTTGGCTGCGTGATCTGATCGCTCAGTACCGAGGCGCTCGATAGTCGCCGCCTCACATGCCAAACCGGCCATGATCCGACCTCCGTGCCTTTCCGAAGTAGCTTTGTCATGGCCGATCATCAGCCCACCGCTTCCGCGGTCGCATGAGGCATTTGCCTCAAATCGCAAAGTCAGCGACGCCAGATGTATGCGCTGCAGCACGCGCCGGTGGACCCGGCGCGCGGCTAGAGATCCGGCCGAAATCGTGCCTACCCCGGCGGAAAATGAGGCATCCGCCCCATGTTCAAAACCACCGTCGAGGCGCACAATCAGCTAATGAAGCGATTGTTGATAGTCGGCTACGGCGCCGTGGCTTACCTGCTATTTCTTGGGGCATTCCTGTACCTCGTTGCTTTCGTGGGCAACTTCTGGGTCCCGCGAACCGTGGACCACGGGATCTCCGCGCCCATCGGCCAGGCGGTCCTGATCAACCTGCTGCTGGTCGCCGCGTTCGGCGTCCAGCACAGCGTCATGGCGCGGCCGGGGTTCAAGGCATGGTGGACACGAGTCGTGCCGTCGACGATTGAGCGCAGCACCTACGTGGTGCTGTCCAGCGCCGTGCTGGTGCTGCTGTACTGGCAATGGCGCACGATGCCGACCGTCATCTGGGACGTGTGGCAGCCGGTCGGGCGCACGGCGCTGTGGGCGTTGTTCTGGCTCGGATGGGCGATCGCGCTGGCCGCGACCTTCATGGTCAGCCACTTCGACCTGTTCGGCCTGCGCCAGGTGTATCTGGCTTGGCAGGGAAAACCCTACACGCACATAGGTTTTCACGCTCGATGGCTGTACAAGTTGGTGCGTCACCCGCTCATGCTGGGCTTCTTCATCGCCTTCTGGGCGACGCCCACGATGACGGCGGGGCACCTGCTCTTCTCGATCGCGATGACGGGGTACATCCTGATCGCCACGCAGCTGGAGGAGCACGACCTGATCGGCGCGCTGGGCGACGAATACCGTGACTACCGTCGTCGGGTGCCGATGGTGCTGCCGTGGCCTCGCCCGCACACGACTCCGCACCCCACTGAGGCGGCGCCCCAGGGTTAAACCTGAGTTTGGCCGGTACCGCTTCTCTTCGGGCGGTGTTTCGCCGAGGATTGACTCCCATGGATGTCAAGGAGGTCCTGCTGCCCGGCGTCGGTCTCCGATACGAATTCGTGAGCCATACCGGTGACCGGATCGGCATCGTCGCGCGGCGCGGTGGTGACTTCGACGTCGTCCTATACGGCCCCGATGATCCGGACCAGGCCCGCCCGGTGTTCCGCCTCACCGACGAAGAGGCCGACGCCGTGGCGCAGATTCTCGGCGCACCGCGCATCGCCGAGCGGTTCACCGAACTCACCCGCGAAGTGCCTGGACTCGAAGCGGGCCAAGTCCACATCCGGCCGGGCGGTACGTTCGTGGACCGGCCACTGGGGGAGACCCGTGCCCGCACCCGGACCGGCGCGTCGATCGTGGCGATCGTGCGCGACGACGACGTGCTCGCCTCGCCGGGCCCGGCCGAGACGCTGCGGGCGGGCGACGTCCTGATCGTGATCGGCACCGAGGAAGGCATCGCCGGGGTCGAACAGATCGTCGACAAGGGTTGAGCCAGTGCAGGTTTCGGGGGCGCTGCTATTTCAGCTCGGCGCCCTCCTGGCCGCGCTCGCGGTGTTGGGCACCGTCGCACGCCGGTTCGCGTTGTCCCCCATACCGCTTTATTTGGTGGCGGGTCTCTCGCTGGGTAAGGGCGGCATCTGGCCCGTGGCCGCCGCCGGGGGGTTCATCACGACCGCCGCGCCCATCGGCATCGTCCTGCTGTTGCTGACCCTGGGCCTGGAATTCTCGGCAACCGAATTCGCCAGCAGCCTGCGCCACCATTTGCCGTCGGCCGCCGTCGACGTGGTGCTCAACGCCGCGCCCGGCGCGGTGGCCGGCTGGCTGTTGGGCCTAAACGGTGTCGCGATCCTGGCGTTGGCCGGAGTCACCTACATCTCCTCGTCGGGTGTCATCGCCCGGGTGCTGGAAGACCTGCGCCGACTCGGCAACCGCGAGACGCCAGCCGTGCTGTCGGTATTGGTGCTCGAGGATTTCGCGATGGCCGCCTACCTGCCGCTGTTCGCGGTATTGGCGTCCGGGGGCACCTGGCTCGAGGCGCTCGCCGGCATGATCGCCGCGGTCGTCGCCCTGATTTTGGCCTTCGTCGCGTCGTATCACTGGGGACATCACGTCGGCCGTCTGGTGGCACACGCCGATTCCGAGCAACTGCTGCTGCGGGTGCTGGGGGTCACGCTGATGGTCGCCGCCCTGGCCGAGTCGCTGCATGCATCGGCGGCCGTGGGCGCGTTCCTGGTGGGCCTCACGCTGACCGGGGAGACCGCGGACCGGGCGCGCCAGGTGCTGGGTCCCCTGCGCGATTTGTTCGCCGCGATCTTCTTCCTGGCGATCGGTCTGTCGGTGGACCCGCACGAGTTGCTTCCGATGCTTCCGGTGGCCGTTGCCCTGGCCGCCGTCACCGCCGGGACGAAGGTGGCCACCGGCGTCTTCGCGGCCCGCCGCGACGGTGTGGCGCGCCGTGGGCAGTTGCGGGCCGGCACGGCGCTCATCGCCCGCGGCGAGTTCTCCCTGGTCATCATCGGGTTGGTCGGCACGTCGGTGCCCGGCGTGGCCGCGTTGGCGACGTCGTATGTCTTCGTCATGGCGATCGCGGGTCCGGTGTTGGCTCGCTTCGCCGGCGGCCCGGCGCCGGAGCGTGCAGCGCAGTAGCGCCCGCAGGAGTCAACCGATGTGCAGGGCGACGAGCAGCCATCGCGCACCCGCGATCTGTTCGACGCGGCAGGCGATGGCGTGCATGCGGTCACCGCGGCTGTAGCAGCCGAAGACCTCGGCCGCGGTCGCGGGGTGTCCGACCGGTTGAAGCCGCATCCGGCGCAGCACCGCGGCGCCCTTTCGGGCGGCCGGGGCGCGGCGGACCGATTCCACCGAGTCGACCAGGCTCGGTGCCAGCAGGGGCCGCAGCTGGGCCGGCGGCCGGCGCCGGTCGATGACTTCCAGCACTCGGCGCAGCGCGGCGTCGGCGAAGATCGCCGCCTGACGCATCGACGGGGAGAGCACCTGCGCCGCCTCGGGTTGGCCGCGGGGCCGCCCGCCGTGGGCCCGGCCCGGTGCGCGCCCGGCCCGGCGCGGCGTCGCCTGCCGGGAGTCATCGACCGGCGACGGGCGGCACAGGGTCACATTTCGCGGCCCGAGTCGTTCGGGCTCGTATTCGACGACGGGCGTGACGGCGAAGGGACTGGTGGTCAACGGGCACTCTCCAACTCAAGAACGGGTCGTCCGATGCGGACGCGGGGAGCCTGCTGGAGAGTGGCAGACGGTTGTTGCTAGGCCTGTTTTAAGGCGCTAGTCGCCATCGCGCAATTCGGTCTCCCACATACCCGTGCACTGCCGCGCCCGGCTCGGGCGATTACGGTGGTCGGGGACACGGCACACCAGCGAGGCGCACGAAGGCGCACCAGCGAATTGAGGGCGAATTGACAAGGAGCACATGGCCGCAGTGGTGACCCGGTTGTCCCCGTCGGACACGTCCTTTTACCGGCTGGAAAATTCCGCTACCCCGATGTACGTCGGATCGCTGTCCATCCTTCGCCGTCCCCGCGCCGGATTGAGTTACGAGGCGTTGCTGGCCACCGTCGAGCAGCGGCTCGCCCAGATACCGCGCTATCGGCAGAAGGTTCGCGAAGTGATCGGCACGGCCCGGCCGGTCTGGATCGACGACCGCGACTTCGACATCACTTACCACGTCAGGCAGTCGGCGCTGCCGTCGCCGGGCAGCGACGAGCAGCTGCACCAGCTGATCGCGCGGCTGGCCGCCCGCCCGCTGGACAAGTCGCGGCCGCTCTGGGAGATGTACCTCGTCGAAGGCCTGAACAAAAACCGTGTGGCGCTGTACACCAAGTCCCACCAGGCGCTGATCAACGGCATGACCGCGCTGGAGATCGGCCACGTCATCGCCGACCGGACGCGCCGTCCGCCGCCGTTCCCCGAAGACATTTGGATACCTGAACGCGATCCCGGCAACACCCGGCTCGTGCTCGGCGCGGTGAGCGACTGGGTCATGGGGCCGGGAGCCCAGCTGCGCGCGGTCGGATCCGCGGTGGCCGGAGTGGCAACCAACTACGGCGAATTGCTCGACGCCGGCCGCCGCGTAGTCGATTTCGCGCGCACGGTCGCGCGCGGCACCGCGCCCAGCAGCCCGCTCAACGCGCGGGTCTCGCGCAACCGGCGGTTCACGGTCGCCCAGGGCAATCTCGAGGATTACCGGACCATCCGGGCGCGGTACGACTGCGACGTCAACGATGTGGTGCTGGCGGTGATCGCCGGCGCACTGGGGAACTGGTTGATGTCGCGTGGTGAGGCGGTGTCGCCGACCGCGACGATCCGGGCGATGGCGCCGCTGTCGGTGTACTCCGACGGTCAACACGACTCCACCGGCCCAGGCCAGACGATCAGCCAGGTCACTCCGTTCCTGGTCGACCTGCCGGTGGGAGAACGCAACGCCGTGGTGCGGCTGTCGCAGATCGCGCACGCCACCGAATCAAACCCGACGGCCGCCAGTCTCGTCGACGCCAGGACCATCGTCACGCTGTCGGGGTTTGCGCCACCGACGCTGCACGCCATGGGCATCCGCGTCGCCGCCGGTCTTTCCGCGCGCCAGTACAACCTGTTGATCACCAATGCGCCTGGGGCTCAGTCGCAGATGTATATCGCCGGCACCAAGTTGCTGGAGACCTATTCCGTGCCGCCGCTGCTGCACAACCAGGCGCTGGCCATCAGTGTGACGTCCTACAACGGGATGCTGTACTTCGGAATCAATGCCGACCGCGATGCGATGAGCGATGTCGACCTGCTGCCCGGGCTGCTGAATCAATCACTCGAAGAGCTTCTGGAAGCTTCTCGGTAGTGGCGTCAAAATCGCTGTGTGGATATAGCATTCGTTGATGTGAGCACCGCAACGAATGACGGCGCTAAGGCGAAGGCGGCGGCGAAGGCGAAGGCGAAGAAGAAGAAAGCGGGTTCGTCCGAACCCCGGATCTCCGATGCCGTCTATGAGGCCGAATTATTCCGGCTGCAAACGGAATTCGTGAAATTGCAGGAGTGGGTGCGGCATTCCGGCGCGCGCGTCGTGGTCATCTTCGAAGGGCGGGACGCCGCGGGCAAGGGCGGCGCCATCAAGCGAATCACCGAATACCTCAGCCCGCGCGTCGCCCAGATCGCGGCGCTGCCGGCGCCCTCCGATCGCGAACGCGGCCAGTGGTACTACCAGCGCTATATCGCCCATCTGCCCGCCAAGGGCGAGATCGTGCTCTTCGATCGATCGTGGTACAACCGCGCCGGCGTCGAGAAGGTGATGGGATTTTGCACGCCGGGCGAGTATGCCCTGTTTTTGCGGCAGACGCCGATCTTCGAGCAGATGCTGATCGACGACGGGATTCTGCTGCGCAAGTATTGGTTCTCGGTGTCCGAAGACGAGCAGCTGCGCCGGTTCAAGGCTCGGCGCAATGACCCTGTGCGCCAATGGAAGCTGAGTCCGATGGACTTGGAATCGGTGTACCGCTGGGAGGATTATTCGCGCGCCAAGGACGAGATGATGGTGCACACCGATACTCCGGTGAGCCCGTGGTATGTCGTGGAATCCGACGTCAAGAAGCACGCACGGCTCAACATGATGCACCACCTGTTGTCCACGATCGAGTACACCGACGTGGAGACGCCCAAAGTCGAGCTGCCGGAACGCCCGGTGCTCAGCGGCAACTACGAACGCCCGCCACGTGAGCTGTCGAGGTACGTCGACGACTATGCGGCCACGCTGATCGAGGGCTAGCCGTGGGCGATGCCGCGATCCAGGTCTACATCCCGGCCACCCTGCCGATGTTGCAGCAGCTCGTCGCCGACGGCTCGTTGTGGCCGGTCAACGGCACCGCGTTCGCGGTGACCCCCACATTGCGCGAGGCCTACGCCGAAGGTGACGACGAGGAACTCGCCGACGTGGCGCTGCGCGAGGCCGCGCTTGCGTCGCTGCGCCTGCTGGCGGCCCAGGACGCCGGAGGGGCCGACCCGGCCCCGCGGCCGCGGCGCGCGGTGCTGTCCGCCGAGGTGGGCTTGGGCGAATCCGGGGCCACGTTCCGTCCCGATCTGGACGACGCCGTCGTCAGACTGGGCGCGCCCGTCGCACTCGACCAGGTGATCGCCGCGTATGTCGACAACGCCGCCGCCGAGGACGACGTCACCAGGGCCATCGAGGCCATCGATGCCGCCGACCTGGGCGACGAGGACGCCGACCTGATCGTCGGCGATGCTCAGGACCACGATCTGGCCTGGTACGCCAATCAGGAGTTGCCCTTCTTGCTCGACCTGCTCTGAGGGGAACTGTGTGACGCATTCCGGGGTCGCGAGCCTGGATACGGTACCGTAGGTTACGGTACCGTAGCTTGTGTGACGGGGTGCTACCAATGAGTAAGCAACATGCATCGATCGCCGCCAATGTCGTGGAGACCAAACGTCCCAGTGTCGTCGGGGCCGAGCGCCATCCCGGCTGGCACGCGCTTCGCAAGCTAGCCGCGCGCATCACGACGCCGCTGCTGCCCGACGACTACCTGCACTTGGCGAATCCGCTGTGGTCGGCGCGGGAACTGCGGGGCCGGATCCTCGATGTCCGCCGCGAGACCGAAGACTCCGCGACGCTGGTCATCAAGCCCGGCTGGGGCTTCAGCTTCGACTACCAACCGGGCCAGTACATGGGCATCGGCCTGCTGGTGGACGGGCGCTGGCGCTGGCGGTCGTATTCGTTGACGTCGAGCCCGGCCGATACTTCCCGGTCCGCTGTCAGATCGGGACCGGCACGCACGGTGACCATCACCGTCAAGGCGATGCCCGAGGGCTTCCTGTCCAGCCACCTGGTGGCCGGCGTGGAACCGGGCACCATCGTCCGACTGGCGGCGCCACAGGGCAATTTCGTGCTGCCCGACCCCGCTCCGGCGTCGATCCTGTTCCTCACCGCCGGGTCGGGGATCACGCCGGTCATGTCGATGCTGCGCACGCTGGCGCGCCGCGACCAAATCACCGACATCGCACACCTGCATTCGGTGCCCATGGAGTCCGACATGATGTTCGGTGCGGAGTTGAACGCACTGGCGGCCGACCAGCCGGGGTATCGCTTGCGGGTGCGCGAGACCCGCACCCAGGGCCGGCTCGACCTCGGTTCGCTCGACCGCGAGGTGCCGGACTGGCGGCAACGCCACACCTGGGCCTGCGGGCCGGAGGGCCTGCTGACCCAGGCCGAGCGGGTCTGGTCGGCGGCGGGCATCGACGACCGGTTGCACCTGGAGCGATTCGCGGTGTCCAAGGCCGCGCCCGCGGGAGCCGGCGGAACGGTGACATTCGCCCGAAGCGGCCGCGCTGTCGCCGCCGATGCCGCGACATCGCTGATGGACGCAGGGGAGGGCGCCGGTGTGCAGATGCCCTTCGGTTGCCGCATGGGCATCTGCCAGTCGTGTGTGGTTAGCCTGGTGGAAGGTCACGTCCGCGACCTGCGCACCGGCAAGGAACACGACCCCGGGACCCGAGTTCAGACGTGCATTTCCGCCGCATCGGGCGATTGCGTGATCGACATCTAAAGGCTACTCACAGGTAACTTACGGAATCGTAGGTTACGATAGCGTAGGTACGGACAACTGACCGCACAACGAGCGCATGGAGGTGGAGACAATCGCGATCACAGACGTCGACGTATTCGCACATCTCACGGACGCCGATATCGAAAGCCTGGCCGTTGAGCTGGACGCTATCCGCCAGGACATTGAAGACTCGCGCGGCGAGCGGGACTCCCGCTACATCCGTCGCACCATCGCAGCGCAACGCGCGCTGGAGGTAGCCGGCCGGCTGCTGCTGGCCGCCAGTTCACGGCGCTCGGCGTGGTGGGCGGGCACCATCACTTTGGGTGTGGCCAAGATCGTCGAGAACATGGAGATCGGCCACAACGTCATGCACGGCCAGTGGGACTGGATGAACGACCCGGAGATTCACTCCTCGACGTGGGAGTGGGACATGAGCGGGTCCTCCAAGCACTGGCGTTACACGCACAACTTCGTGCACCACAAGTACACCAACATCCTCGGGATGGACGACGACGTCGGCTACGGCATGTTGCGCGTCACCCGCGACCAGCGCTGGAAGAAATTCAACATCCTCAACCTGGTGTGGAACACGTTGCTGGCGTTGCTGTTTGAGTGGGGCGTCGGCTTGCAGCACGTGGAGATCGGCAAGATCGTCAAGAAGCGCATGGACAACGAGGAGGCCCGGCAGCGGATCGACGAGTTCATGGCCAAGGCCGGTCGGCAGGTGTTCAAGGACTACGTCGCGTTCCCGGCGCTGACCTCGCTGTCGCCCGGCGCGAGTTTCCGTTCGACGGTGACGGCCAACGCGGTTGCCAACATCATCCGCAACGTGTGGGCCAACGCCGTCATCTTCTGCGGCCACTTTCCCGATGGGGCAGAGAAATTCACCAAGACCGACATGATCGGTGAAACCAAGGGGCAGTGGTACCTGCGCCAGATGCTGGGCAGCGCCAACTTCGAAGCCGGGCCGGTGCTGCGGTTCATGAGCGGCAACCTCTGCCACCAGATCGAGCATCACCTTTATCCCGACCTGCCGAGCAACCGGCTGCACGAGATCTCGGTGCGCGTGCGCGCCGTCTGCGACAAGTACGACTTGCCTTACACCACAGGCTCTTTCCTGGTGCAGTACGGCAAGACGTGGCGGACGCTGGCTAAGCTGTCGCTGCCGAACAAGTACCTGGTGGACAACGCCGACGACGCGCCGGAGACCCGCAGCGAGCGCATGTTCGCGGAACTGGAGCCCGGTTTCGTCGGCACCGATCCGGCGACCGGCCGGCGGCGCGGGCTGAAGTCGGCGATCGCCGCCGTGCGGAGCTGGCGGCGCGAGAAGCGGGCCGCGAAGGCCACCCGCCGGATGGGTGCCGGCAACTCCGACGACTTGGCGGCCTAGTCTCTACGGGCATTTGCGCCGAGCGTGCACTCATGGCGAAATTTTGGCCGATTTCTCGCCCTGAGAACACGTTCGGCGCGACGGCGGCACCACGCCACGCACGTCCTGGGTTTACGCTCGGGAAGGTACGAGGGAAGGTGCGCGATGCTCGCAGCGTTCGGATTCGAAAGTCTGGGTGTGGTCGTCGGTGACATGTTCTTCGTCGATCCGACTCCGCTTGAAGGTCAGGAAACACCGGAGCGGGGAGTCAGGCTGGAACTCCGCCTCATCGACCGGGCCGAGCCGCAGGGGTCGATCTACGCCGGCGTCCCGATCGCCTTCAACCGTCCGGTGTGGCGGGTGGACCTTTTCGGCTCAACCGAGAGCCCGCCGGGCACGTTGGATCGGGCCCATCACCATCCCCGTTTCAACGGATGGGAGCCGAGCCGCCGGCATTTCGTTCCCGAGCTGTCAGCCGACCCGTTGACCTGGCTGGCCGATCAGCTGGCCGACCCGGACGCCGTGCTGGCCCGTGCTGGCGTCGGCGCCGACGAGGTTACCGACGCCGATCGGCAGGGACTCGCCGCAGCGGCCCCGGAGATTGTCGCAGCAGTGAAACGGATGCTCGACGGTGTGCGGGACGGAACGTTGGCACCCGCCGCCGCCGAGCCGGTTGCCGCCGCCCGCACCGGCTGGCTCTGAGTTCCGCTGCAGCGCTGGTAATTCGGGATCTGGGCAATTCGGGATCTAGCTCGACTTCTTGCCGCCCTTGCGCCCGGCGGCCTTCTTCTGCGACGTGTTACCGCCGCTGCCGCTTCCGCTGCTACGGCTGCTTTGGCTGCTGCCCGAGCTCTTGCCGCCCCTGCTGGAGGCGCCGGGCGAGTTCGATATCGCGGCCGCCCGGGACTTGCTCATCCCCTTCTTGCGCAGGCCCTCATACTGTTTGTCGTTCTTGACGCTGGATCCATGATCTTTCGCCACTTTTGGACTCCTTTACATCCTGCGGCTACGTCGTGCAGGCGGAGTACCCGTTTTCCACCGCGGAGAACAACTTCGTGGGAAGTCTTGAGGCTATGGCAGGCTCAGTGTTGATTTCCGAGGGAGGCGCGGCATGACGTATATGGGCAAGCCCTACTACCCGGTCTGGCTGGACAACCTCGCCGATGACGTCATCTTGGAAGCCGCGGCTATGGATGGCACCGCACATGGCGCTGAGGACGTTCGCTCAATCGTGGTCACCGCTCGCGAGGTATATGACAACCAGGAGTTCAGGTTCGCCGGTCTCGCTGGCGACTACGGCTTCGTTGAGGACTACACGACTGAGATCAACGGCGTACACACCAACGTTGTTGTGTGGGTCACCTTTAACGCCGCGGGGCAGACCCAGCAGGTCGTAGTGAATCACCGGCCGCGCAGTGCGCTACTGTCCTTCTCGCGGTTGATGCTTGAAAAGTTCACCGGCACGCGGCTCGCTAGGCACTGGGAAGGCACGCCATAGGGATCGGCGTCAGGCCGCCACCTTGGCGGCAAGCGCGGCCAATTTGGCGTCGAGATCCTTTGCGGCGCTGAGTAACTCGGGGTTGGGCCCCGCGCCCGCGTCCAAGGCCATCAGTGACGACGGCTTGACGTAGGTCAGACTGCTGTGGCCGTCCCCCTCGTCGACGAGCAACACCTCGACCGGGGCAAACAACCCCGCGGTCACGTCGTGGCGCAGCATCGTGATCGCGATCAGCGGGTTGCCGAGGATGACACGTAACACCTTGCGTTCGATGCCGGCCTTTTTGATCCACGCGCCATGGTCGAGCAGCCCGAACAACATGAATCCGCTTGGCCCGACATGGGGTTCGACCAGCCGTTGATAGGACTGCCAGTCGTCCGCAGCCGTCGCGAAATCATTGATCGAAACTGGCTTTTCGCCGATATCGGCCAGTAGCGCTGTGACCAGTTCGTCGTAGCTCTTGGCGCTCTCGTAGCGCGCGCGCACGCCCTGGAAGGAAATTTCAGAGGGGGTCATTCTCGGCCTCCTGCGGTGGTTCCACGCGCTCGTGCACGTGGGCCGTCGGGGTGCGGTCGACCATCAGACTGAGTAGTTCGGGCCGGCTGTAGTGGCCGCTGGCGTCCATCAGGATCTTGCGGGTGTTGATCAACGAGAAGTCGAGGTCGGCCACTACCTCGCCCTCGCCGGAGCGCAGCGGCTCGCCCAGGTACTCACCCTGGGGGCTGATGATCGCCGTGAAGAAGCCACCCGAAATCGGGCCGACCGGCGCGCCCGTGTCGGCCACGATCTGCGCTCGCTGATCGTCATCGATCCATGCGGTCGCGTTGACGACGAAGGCGCCCGACTCGAGCGCGTGGTTGCGCACGCTGATCTCGGCCTGCTGCGCGAACAGGTCACCGCCGAACGATCCGGGAAACATGCCAGAGTGGATCTGCTCGCCGTCCGCGATCAGGGCATACCGCGCCAGTGGGTTGTAGTGCTCCCAACAGGCCAACTGCCCGATTCGACCGACCGCGCTGTCGACCGCGCGCAGCCCGCTGCCGTCGCCCTGTCCCCAGATCATCCGCTCGTGGTAGGTCGGCGTGGTCTTGCGCCGGCGCTGAATCAGGGTGCCGTCGGCGTCGAACAGCAACTGGGTGTTGTACAGCGAACCGCCGTCACGCTCGTTGACCCCGATGGACACCACCATGTGGGCGCCCCGCGCCGCCGCACCGATCGCGGCGACCGCCGGCGACGGTATCGTCACCGCCTGATTCATCAATTTCAGTTGTTCCGAACGCATTTCGAACGGACGCTGGACGAAGGAGAAGTACGGATAATACGGGACCACCGTCTCGGGGAAGGTCGCGAACTGCACGTCCTGGCGGGCGAGCTGTTCGATCTTGGCAACCACCCGGTCCACGGTGCCCTCCCGGCTGTACAGCACTGGGCTGAGTTGGACTGCGGCGGCACGTATTACGGTCATTACAGCTTTCCTGTCCGCCTGTCTTCGCCGATCTTGAGAATCGGAGTCCGGTTTTCCGGTTGAACCCTATCCCACAGGCCGCCCTTGCTCAGCTCTCGTCCCCGCTGGTCTTCTCGCCTCAACCACTCCTCGGCACTTCTGATCCGATTCGGGTGGATCTCGTCGAGCAAGGCGTAGTCCCGCGTAATGACTTCGTGCTTCCACAGATTCCAGAAGCCCGTGAAGTTGTCGCGAATGTTCATGGTGCTCTTGTCATTTGGGTCGGCGTTGTACCCGGCAGGGGCCTGTGCGGCGGCGCTCATCGGACCGGTGCGCCAGTACTCGTCCAGGTCGGTGTCGATGTATCGTGCCGGATGCCCGGTGACCTTCTCGAACGCGGCGGCGAGGTCGGCATAGCGGACCTGGTCGATGGCGACCTCGAGATCCATGCCGTTCGCCCGCTCTTGATGGTCGAAAAGCCAGCGGACGTAATACCCGCAGTCCTCGAGTGACACGTGCGGCACGGCGCCCTCACCGAGCGGGACTCGCCACGTCACGACGCCGTCCTCCACGGTGGGTGTCATGGGTGTCCCGGGCGAGATCACCATTTCGATGTACGGGCCGGTCGTGAAGACCGCCGCGCCCATCCGGTAGCGATTCGCCTGGTTCTGGAACAGGATCCACTCGCCCACGCGGCCCTTGCCGTCGTAGTGGCCGGTGCGGAATCTCGAGTCATAGCCCGACTTCTTGAGCCCGTAGTCGAGGTTGCCGTACACGAAGAACTTGACGCCCTCCTCGATGGCGATCTCGTAAGCGCGGATCGCCCAGTAGATCTCGGTCTTCTCGCCGGTGTTGAACCCGTCGATGTTGACGAATGCCCCGTCGGCACCGCGGAATCCTTCCCGCAGGACGGCTTCGTCGGCGAATGTGCCTTCCAGGATGGAGACATTGCCGAGTTCGAGAAGTTCCTTGGCACGCCGGGATGCGGGATCACGGCTGAGGACCCGAACGGAGTACTTCTTGTCGGCGACCAGGGCGCGAACGATGGGGATGCCCTGGGCCCCGGTGCCGCCTATGACAAAGATCTTGGACATGTTGGTGGCCTCCGCTCTCACAGCCGCTCGATGATGGTGGCGTTGGCCATGCCGCCGCCCTCGCACATCGTCTGCAGGCCGTACCGACCGCCGCGCTGCTCCAGCGCGTTGACCAGCGTGGTCATGATGCGGGCACCGCTGGCGCCCAGCGGGTGGCCGATCGCGATGGCGCCCCCGTTGACGTTGGTCTTCGCCGGATCCGCGCCGGTGTCGGCCGCCCACGCCAGCACGACGGGTGCAAAGGCCTCGTTGACCTCGAACAGGTCGATGTCGGCCAGCGTTAGCCCGGCGCGATGCAGCACCTTCTCGGTGGCCGGGATGACGCCCGTCAGCATGTACAGCGGATCCGAGCCCACCACGGTGGTGGTGTGGATCCGGGCCAGCGGGCGCAGGCCGAGCTTGCGGGCCACCTCGCTGGTGGTGATCAGAACCGCGGCGCTGCCGTCGGAGAGCGGCGACGAGTTTCCGGGCGTGATCTCCCAATTGATTTGCGGGAAGCGGTCTTTCATCGCCTCGCTGTAGAACGCGGGCTGCAGCGTGGCCAGCGTCTCGACGGTGGTGGCGGGCCGGATGATCTCGTCGTACTCCAGCCCGGCGATCGGGATCAGCTCGTTGTCGAAGAGTCCGTCCTTGGTGGCACGGGCGGCCTTCTCATGGCTGGCCGCGGAGAATTCGTCGAGCTGGGTGCGCGAGAAGCCCCACTTGGCGGCGATGAGTTCGGCGCTGATGCCCTGTGGCACCAGGCCGTCGGGGTAGCGCGCCGCCATGTCGTTGCCGAACGGATTGCTGCCCGGCAGTACCGAGCTGCCCATCACGACCCGGCTCATCGACTCCACGCCGCCGGCGATCACGATGTCGTAGGCGCCGGCGAGCACGCCCTGGGCGGCGAAGCTGATGGCCTGCTGGCTGCTGCCGCACTGCCGGTCGACCGTGGTACCGGGGACCGACTCCGGGAAACCGGCTCCCAGCAAGGCATTACGGGCGATGTTGACGGCCTGGTCGCCGACCTGGGTGACCGCACCCGCGATGACGTCGTCAATCTGCACCGGGTCCACGCCGGTGCGTGCCACCAGTTGGCGCAGGCTGTGCGCCAGCAGGTCCGCGGGCAGTACGTCGTGCAACGCGCCGCTGGCCTTGCCCTTCCCGATTGGGGTTCGGACGGCGCCGACGATGACGGCGTCGCGGCCTTGATAGCCGGTCATGGCTCCTCCTTGAGTACAGAATCTTGAGTCCAGAATCTCGAGTCCAGAAGCTAGGTATTGCTAGCTGTACCTAGGTAAACATCTGGGTATAGTAAAAGCAACCCAGATCGAGAGGTGATTTGCGTGACATTTCTGCAGGGGGTGCTGGCCGACCGCGACAAATGGTCGCCGGTGGGAGAGTGCTCCATCGAGAAGACGATGGCGGTGCTCGGCACCAAGTCGGCGATGCTCATCATGCGCGAGGCGTACTACGGCACCACCCGGTTCGACGACTTCGCGCGCCGGGTCGGCATCACCAAGGCGGCCACCTCGGCGCGGCTGGCCGAACTGGTCGACCTCGGGCTACTGGCGCGGCGGCCCTACCGCGAACCAGGGCAACGCGGCCGCGACGAGTACGTCCTCACCGAGGCCGGCATCGACTTCATGCCGGTGGTATGGGCGATGTTCGAGTGGGGGAGACACCACCTGCCCGGACGGAACCGCCTGCGGCTGGTTCACCAGGGCTGCGGTGCCGAGGCGAGCGTGGAAATCCGTTGCGCCGAAGGGCATCCGGTGCCGCCCGAGGAGCTCGGCATGCGATTGGTCAAGTCTGGTTGAGCACCGCAAGCAGCCGTCGGGCCGCCGCGACGCGGCGAACGGCGGGCCCGGACAGGCTGTCCAGCGCGCATTCGGGATCGGCCGGCGGCCCCAGGTGACCACAGCTGCGGGGGCAGTCGGCAATCGCCTCCGCCAGATCCGAGAACGCCAGCAGCACGTCGTCCGGCTGAATATGCGCCAGCCCGAACGAGCGGATCCCCGGCGTGTCGATCACCCAGCCGGAGCCCTGCAGCGGCTCGCCCAATGGAAGAGCCACGGACTGCGTCGAGGTGTGTCGCCCCCTGCCGATATCGGTGACCTCGCCGACGGCCCGATCCGCCTCGGGCACAAGGCGATTCACCAGCGTCGACTTGCCGACCCCGGAATGCCCGAGCAGCACCGTGATCTTGCCGGCGAGCAGGTCCGCGACCGCGAGCAGGGGATCGTCGCGGCCCGCGGCGACCACCGTCAGGTCCAGGTCCACGAACTGCCGCTCGAACGGCTCGGGTGGGGCCAGGTCGGTCTTGGTCAGGCAGAGAATCGGTGCCAGCCCGCCGGCGTAGGCGGCGATCAGCGTCCGGTCGACCAGACCGGTGCGTGGCGGCGGGTCCGCCATCGCCACCACGATCAGCAGTTGGTCGGCGTTGGCGACCACGACTCGCTCGGTGGGATCGGTGTCATCGGCGGTGCGCCGCAACACCGTTCGCCGCTCGCCGCGGCGCACGATGCGGGCCAAGGTGTCCGGCCGGCCGGACAGGTCGCCGACCAAATCGACATCGTCGCCGACGACGATCGGCGTGCGACCCAGCTCGCGGGCCCGCATGGCGGTCACCCGGCGTTCGGGGCTGCCGCCCAGCACACATCCCCAGCGGCCGCGATCGACACTGACCACCATCGCGGCCTCTGCATCGGCATGCTGCGGACGAGTCTTGGTCCGGGGTCGCGATCCCCGGCCGGACCGGACTTTGACGTCGGACTCGTCGTAGTCGCCGGGCCTCAACCGCTGGAACCCTCGAGCATGCGCGCCCACAGCCGCGGGAACTCCGGCAATGTCTTTGTCGTGGCGCCGATGTCGTCCACCTGAACTCCGGCGACCCGCAACCCGATGATCGCGCCGGCCATCGCCATGCGGTGATCGGCGTAGGCGCGCCAGGTGCCGGCCCGCAGCGGCGTCGCGGTGATCACCAGGCCGTCGGGGGTTTCGGCGCAGTTGCCCCCCAGGCGGTTGATCTCGGCGCTCAGCGCGGCGAGCCGATCCGTCTCGTGCCCGCGCAAATGGGCGATGCCGGAGAGGCGTGACACCGAGCCCGGGTTCGCCAGCGCCGCCAGCGCGGCCACCGATGGTGTCAGCTCGCCCACGGCGCGCAGGTCGACGTCCAACCCGTCGTAACCCGACGAGCCTCGCACCTCCAGGTATGAATCAGTGTGGGTGACAACGGCATTCAGCTTCGCGAAGACGTCCAGGATGTTGTCGGCGGGTTGCACGCCGTTTGCGGGCCAGCCGGTGATGCGCACCGTTCCGCCGCTGACCACGGCGGCGGCCAGGAACGCGACGGCGTTCGTCAGGTCGGGTTCGACGTCCCAGTGTCGGGCCGCGACTACGCCCGCGCGCACCCGCCAGCGGTTCGTGACCGAGTCGTCGACGTCGACGCCGGCCTGCCGCAGCATCTGCACGGTCATCGCGATGTGCGGCGCCGAGGGCAGTGCGGACCCGGTGTGCTGGATTGTCAGGCCGTCGGTGAACGACGCGGCGCACAACAGCAGGCCCGACACGAACTGCGACGACGCCGAGGCGTCGATCGCGATGGTGCCGCCGGCGACCGATCCGGTGCCCTGCACCCGGAAAGGCAGGCCGGTCCCGTCGATCCGGACGCCGAGACCTCTCAGCGCGTCCAGCAGGGGTGTGATCGGCCGGACCCGGGCTTGCTCGTCGCCGTCGAAATCCACCGGCGAGTCGGCCAGCGCCGCCAACGGCGGAACGAACCGCAGGACCGTGCCCGCCAGGCCGCAGTCCACCCGGGCGCCCGGGCCCGGGGCGATGCGGCCGCCGACGGTCAGTTCGGAACCGTCCCCCTCGACGGACAAACCCAGGGTCCGCAGCGCCCCGATCATCAGGTCGGTATCCCGGCTGCGCAGGGCGCCCCCGATGGTCGACGAGCCTTGGTCCTGTGCGGCCGCGAGCCCTGCCAGCAGCAGCGCCCGGTTGGTCTGTGACTTCGAGCCGGGAACGGTCACGGTCGCGCGCACCGGCGCCGTCGCCTCGGGGGCCGTCCAGGTCGTCACTGGTACATCATCGCTTGTGACCGCGTTCTGCCACCATGGGTGGTATGTGCGGACGGTTTGCGGTCACGACGGATCCGGCCAAGCTGGCCGAGAAGATCAAGGCGATCGACGAGGCCACGGGCGCGGCGTCCGATGCTAAGACGCCCGATGCTAAGACGTCCGATGCTAAGACGTCCGATGTTGGCAGGCCCAACTACAACGTGGCGCCCACCTCAACGATCGCCACGGTCGTCACCCGCCACAGCGAGCCCGACGACGAACCGACCCGGCGCGTCCGGCTCATGCGGTGGGGGTTGATCCCGCCATGGGTCAAAGCCGGCCCCGACGGCGCACCAGAGAACAAGGGCCCACTGTTGATCAACGCCCGGGCCGACAAGGTCACCACCTCGCCCGCGTTTCGCGGTTCGGCCAAGGGCAAGCGCTGCCTGGTGCCGATGGACGGCTATTACGAGTGGCGCGTGAACGCCGATGGTGCGGGCGGAAAGAAGTCGCACAAGACGCCGTTCTACATGTACCGCGGCGACGGGGAGCCGCTGTTCGCTGCGGGCCTGTGGTCGGTGTGGAAACCCGCGAAAGACGCAGCGCCGCTGCTGAGTTGCACGATCATCACCACCGACGCCGTGGGCGAGCTCGCGGAGATCCACGACCGGATGCCGTTGATGCTTGCTCCAGCGGACTGGGACGCCTGGCTGGATCCCGATGCCGCCCTTGACCCCGAATTCCTCACCCCCCCGCCGGATGCCGGCGACATCGAGCTGCGTCAGGTGTCCACGCTGGTCAACAACGTTCGGAACAACGGTCCGGAGCTGCTCGCGCCGGCCGATCCGGAAACTGGGCAGCCGATCCTGCTATAGCGGCGCGCTATGCCGCGTCGTCGTCGTCGGCGGCGTGGTCGTCGTCGGCGTCGTCGTTGTGCAGGAGTTTTTCGGGGTGCCAGTAGGTGTTGGTTCGGGGTTGGCCCCGTTCGAGGTGTGGGGGCGGGATCCATTCGGTGTCCTCGTTGGCGCGTCTTCGCGTAGTCCAGCCGCCGGGTTGCAGCAACCGGTGGTGCGGCCCGCAGCCGAAGGTGAGGTTGTTGGCGTCGGTGCAGCCGCAGGTGGCGTAGCCGACCACGTGGTGGACTTCGCTGTAGTAGCCGGGCACGGTGCAGCCGGGTGCGGTGCAGCCACGATCCTTGGTAAGACCGTTGGGGTAATGCACTGCTAGACTGACAGCGCTCAGGTACCGGTGAACGAAGGAACGCAAGTGAAGATCAAGGAGTACGGCCTACGGTTGCCGGACGGTCATATCTCGATTTACCGGACCCGTGAGAGCGCTATCGGCGCGAGGGGCAGGTTCAACAAGATTCCGGCTACTGCGCACAGTGTGCTCCTGGTGCGTGAAGTGGAGATCGGGGACTGGCACAAGGTGGCGCTCGACGAGGAAGATTAGTGAAAGCCGCCATCTACACCCGCATCTCCGCAGATCAGACCGGAGAACGTCTCGGTGTGCAGCGCCAGCTTGAAGATTGTCTCGCCAAAGCCGACGAGCTGGGCTGGCCGGTGGTCGAGCGCTACGACGACAACGACCTGAGCGCCTACAACGGCAAGCGACGGCCGCGTTTCGAGGCCATGCTGACCGACATGGCGGCGGGCAAGTTCGACGCACTGATCTGCTGGCACGTCGACCGGTTGTATCGCAGCATGAAGGATCTAGAGCGGCTAATCGAGATTGCCGAAGCGCACCGGGTGGCCATCAGGACCGTGCAGGGCGGTGACCTTGACCTGTCCACCAGCGCCGGCCGCATGGTGGCCCGCATCCTGGGCAGCGTGGCCCGCCAGGAATCCGAGCACACGTCCGAGCGCCGCAAGCGAGCCAACGCCCAAAAGGCGGCAAATGGCAAGTGGCAGACCGCGAATCGGCCATTCGGCTACACCCAACAAGGCGATGTGCTAGAGCCGGAAGCGACCATGATCCGCACAGCGGTGGTCGATGTGCTGGCAGGTAAGTCAATCAAACAGGTTGCGCGCGAATGGAATGCAACAGGCGTGACCGGGACTCGTGGCAACAAGTTCACGGCGCCCAACGTGCGACGGTTACTGGTGAACCCCCGCTACGCCGGTCTGGTCGTTCACAATGGGAAGGTGGTCGGCCCCGGCAACTGGACACCGTTGGTTGACCCCGACACCCATCGGGGACTTGTGGCGTTTCTGAGCGACCCATCACGGATCATCTGCGCTAGCTTCGAGAAGCGCTATATGGGCAGCGGCGTCTATCGCTGCGGTGTGTGCGGCGGTCCGCTGCGTCACGCCGAGTCCGGTGGACGCAACAAAGGAATGCGCCGCTATGAGTGTCGAGAATCCAACTCGCACCTGGTGGTCAGCGGTACCAAGCTGGACGAGTACGTGGAAGCGTTTGTACTGCACGTGTTGTCGAACACAGACATTCACAAGCGTCTAGGCGAGACACAAGATATCGACGTGGACGCGTTGCACGCCACGCGGGCAGCATTGCAGGCCAGGCTGGACGAGCTGGCGGCAATGTTCGCCGAGGGTGCCATAGACGGCAGCCAATTACGCAAAGGCACCAGCGCTTTGCGGACAGAGCTTGCCGGGGTCAACACCGTACTATCCGACCTCGCGCGCACCAGCCCGGCCGCGAACCTACTGGAAGCAGCGCAGACGGTCGAACAAGCCTGGGCCGACGCGACACCCGACATTCGCGGCAAAATCATTGACGAGCTGATGACGGTCGTCGTGAACAAGGCAACCCGCAAAGGCGGCGGGTTTGACCGCGACCGGGTGAGCGTAGAGTTGCGAGCCTGACCGTCAGACGTTCGGACGGCTATGCACGACGCACGGTCGGATTATCTGACCGGCAACTATTGCGCTTGACCTGCAACGATGTTCTCGGTTTGCCGCGTACAGCGTCACCGGTATCCTGATATGTAGTCGCCCTGCTGGGACACGACCAAGCGTCGAACTTTCGACAGCAACCCAGCGCTGGCATCCCGGGAAATTGGGTCCCCGTTGGTCATCGAATATCCGCATGACCAAAAGGGACCCCGAAAATGCCCAAGCAGTATCAACGCCAGGCCAACCCGGCGATAGTCTCGGCTAAGAATCGCGCCGCCGCGCACATAGGGTGGGCGAAAACCCGAAACCCGACCAAGAGAACACAACCCGGTCGGGATGCGTTCTATCAAAAGTTCGTCGACCAGGTTCGCGTCGAATACCCGACGTTGCCGCCTAACGAAATCGACAGGCGTGCAAAGCATTTGTACCTCGCATATTTCTCCAACATGCGAGCCAAGTCAATGGAAGCCAAAGCAGCCAAGCGGGTTGGCGGTCCAGCGTGAGTGACTTCGACACCTACGTCGAAAAGATCGTCTCCCAGTGGCCCAGGCCCACCGACGAGCAGCTCGACCGCATCGCCGCGCTACTGCGCGCGGGATCACGTAACCTTAATCGGGATAGAGCATCTGAGAGTGCGGCATGACCGACTACGCAGCGGTGCAACGGTTGGCAACTTCACGCCACGCGCACCACGAAGCAGGTCACGCAGTCGCAGCAGTCGCCCGAGGGCAGAAACTCTTGCAGGTTTTCCTCGGGGACTTCGATAACGACCCATCCGGTGCAACAGTCCATGAGAGTGATTTACTGACGCAGCCGTTCATCACCTTTGCGGGACCGTGGGCCGAAGCGATGTGGATGGTCGAAAACGACGACCATGTTGACGACATCTCTGAAGCACTTGAATACGCATGGTCTGAAAACACTGAAGGTGACGCTGACAAATACCATGCCATCGTCAACATGTTGGAGATCGCTGCCGCGTGTTTCGGCCTAGGTCGCATCGGTCCCACATGGGAAATCGACTGGCACGATGAGCTGACGGAGCTATGGCCAGTCATCAAAGACGTTGCCGCGCTGCTGATCAAACGCGCTGAGGTTACCCACGAGATAGTGGAGAACTTGCTACAAGGAACCAACAGGAACCCGACCCGAAAGGACAAGATTCACTTTGAATACTAGCACCAACACCCTCCCCGAGCGGCCAATCCGCTTACCGTGGGCCGATGACGCCGAGTTCGAAGCCGAGTACGAACGCTGGGCACTCCACCCGGCACAGCCGCATATGCGCAATGCACACCTGTTGCCGCCGCGCGACAAGTACGCAACCCTCGACTGGTACTTCGCCGTGCTGAAACTGTTCGACCGGGCGCCGGATACGCTGCCGATGTTCCGGTTCAATCCCACACTGGCGCAGCGCCGCCGCAACCTCGACACCCTGCTGACATGGGAAGCGACCGAACGTCATTCACACGGCGCCGACATAGACAAGCGGCTGGCCGGTTGGCTCGACAACGCATACCGCAACATCATCAACGACGTTGCGAGCGCTCGGAGCGGACGCAACAGCCGCCTGTTTTGGGCGGCGCGTCGTATGGCCGAGCTTGGATTCGACAAGGCCGATTGCAAGCAAGCACTGTTAGACGCGGCAGCGCCGTGGGACGACTGCGAGGCCTGGCGACGACGGACCCGCAGCACGTTTGAATCCGGATGGCGCAAAGGCGAATCCAACCAGATTGACCTCTCGGAAGTTGAGGCCGACCTCGTGAACCGCGATGGGTGGCGTTAAAAGAGACCCTTACACAGGCGAACGGCCAAAGGCCGAAACAAACGACGAGGCAGGCGAATCCGGCCTAGACATGCTGCTCGACCGCAAGATCAATGGCGCCGCGCTTGACGCCGAGATATTCGACCCGCTGCACTATCAGATTGACCGGCTGGTGCCCGAGGGCTTGGGAATGCTGGTTGCGCCACCAAAGAAAGGGAAATCATTTCTAGTCTTGGACTTTGGGCTTGCCGTCGCGGACGGCACCAAAGCGCTGTGTTCCATACCAGTCACCAAACGTCCGGTTCTGTACCTGGCGTTAGAGGATGGCAAGCGCCGGTTACAGAGTCGCAGCCGAATGCTGTTGGAAGATGATTCGATACCGGACGGCATCGATTTCGTGACGCACGCCAAACCGGCCGAGGCGATGATGATTATAGAAGCGTTCATGTCCGAGCATCACGACGAAAAGCCGTTTGTGATAGTCGATACGTTGGCGAAAGTGAAACGGCGAAAAGCGCCCGGCGAAGAAGCATACATGGTTGACTACGAGACAGGTGAGCGGCTGCACAAGCTAACCCAAATCGCGTCGGGCTCAACGCTTCTCGTGGTGCATCACAGTCGCAAGGCCGAGACAACTGACTTCATCGACGCCGCGTCAGGCACCTACGGGCTCGTCGGGTCCGTTGATTTCATTTTGGTGCTAAAACGGGAGCGCCTGTCCGATAACGCCATTTTGAGCGTCACTGGGCGTGACGTGATCGAGGGCGAATATGCGCTGAGAGCAGATCGCGGCTTCATGTGGAGACTCGACGGCGACGACTTGAAAGCGGCTGCCGACGCAGTGGAACAACGCCGCGCTGAGGACAAGATGAGCGACCGCAAATACGAAGTCTACGAATACGTCTGCAATCAAGCCGATCCGGTGTCGCCAGCCGACGTGGCGCAAGCCCTCGCGCTCGACGGCGACACAGCAGGCAAGTACCTGCGACGGCTCGTTGCTGATGGCGTAGTGGTCAAAGCGCACCGAGGCAAGTACATGCGTAACCCGAGAGTGGTGCCGTTGAAGTGAGAGGTTGCCCTATATACATACCTTGTCCGAAGTGTCCGAATCTATAACTGTGTCCCTTACGTCCTATCCGTCCGAACTGTCCGAATGTTACGAAGGACGTTGCGTGACCAGGGCTTATTGGCAAATGGGACAACAGGTCACTTAGTGCATTTCGGGCACTTCGGACACGCTTACTAGAGAACACACCCCTTAGTTGCCCACCCAAATGGGTTGCCAATCGACCAAGGGGCTTGGCGCGAGCAGTAGCACCTCACCTAGTCGCAATTGACTAAGTAAGGACGCAGAGACATGGACATTGACGGGGTAGCCGACCTCTTCGACACTATCGAATTAGCACCCCAACTTTCGCGACTGCGCCTGCCGTGGGCGTCACGGCGTGTTCGACGCTGCGTCAAGGCCGACAAAGAATGGCAGGGACGAACAGCTCCAAGCTCAAGCTGAGTGCGTCAGGATTTGTCGTCGTTGTGGCGCGCGCGAGGAGTGCGCCAAATGGGCGGCGACGCTCGATCCTGGCCAACGACGGCAAATGGGGTGGTCGCCGGGGTAGTGCCTTTACATCCGCTTCAAAGCCAGCCACCAAGCCAACCGTAAATGTGGCTGATTCGAATCCTGCGGCACGTTCGCATGGTGATCGGTGTAGCCATACCCATATACGGCATAGGCAGCCTCACAGGTCGGTGTTTCGCTGCTGCTGCTCGGCGCGCCAGACATGCACCGAAGTCGGCGTGAGTCGCTTCGGTAGTGACCTAGGGTAGCTCGCGAGTGGAGCACCCGCCTGCCCCGAAAGCCGTTGCCGTGCGAGCGCATACCCGAACTCCCGTTGTGGCACACGGTGTGTTCGGCTCGTCAGCTACGAGTCAGCGACGGGTAGGCAAGCTATCGGGTGCAGTTCGCGGAGAAGTATCCGACCGATGCCTAACTGTCCAATGCATTGGACAGTTACACATCCTGGTCTGACCTACACCGATGTGCCACACCACACAGTGATATCGGGCGCCGCTGATACGTCTCTGAGCAGGCCCCTTTTTTAGGGGATCGAGTCGCGGCTCTCAGGCAGCGCGCTAGACCTGTCGCGGCGATGCGATGTCGAACTCCAAACTGCTCCAAAACGGCCCCACGTCATCGATTCCTAGCAAACCCCAAGCCATTGCCGTAGCGCGTTCTCAATTCGCCACTTAGTGAACGGTTTCGTACACTTGTCGGCATGGCCGACAAACTTCGTCACGGGACACTCACCGCCTACACCCACGGCGGTTGCCGGTGTGCTCGTTGCACGGGGGCGATGCGGGATAACAAGCGTAAGTCTCGTGCCACGCAGGCCAGGCGCACCGCTGAGCGCCGCGCACAACGTGGTCTGCCGGAAACCCGTAAGGCGGAACCGGCTGAGTCGAATGTCGTGGCGATGCCGAAGATTCCGCAGCCGGTCGAGGCCGGTATGGGTTTCAACGAACGGTCGGTACGCGCCGAGTGCGAGGCCGCGCGCAATGCCGACACTCGGCAGTCGGTCGTCAGTCAGGCACTGTCGTTGGCGAAAATCCTCGACAATCCCGACCTGATGTCGATGTGGCCGACGACATCACGGCAGCTTCAGGGTCTGATGAAGGAGCTGCAAGGCCCGCGCAAGAAATCGGGCGGTCGTGGCAATCATCTGGCGACTATCGGCGCCATGAGTAGGAGGGCAGCACAGTGAGGGAAAAATACGTTGCCGCGCACATGGATACGCTGATCGAGGCGTCGGAGCTGCTGTGCCGCCACATCATCGACAACCCCGACATCCCTGACGACGTGCGCGACCACGCCAATGCGATCCAGTTTCAGTTGTCCGAGATGTTGTGCTACCCGAGCCGCGCCGAGCGTCAGCAGCCGGTTCGCCTGATTCCGTACGGGTTTCGGATTCCGCAGTACTTTTCCGAACTTGTGGACGAGTTTGTACTCGACCTCTACGGCGAGGAACCGACCGATATCCGCAGCATCAGGGTGATGCTGGCGCGCCAGTCAGCGAAGGTCGTGGACGACATGTTGTACAGCGTCGATTTTCGGCTTCAAAACCTTGAGGTGCTGAACGAGTTGCTGGCACACATGAAGGCAGACGCAGACGATGATGACGAAATAGACGATTACACAATCGAATTGGGCTACAACCATGCCGCGCAGAAATAGAAACGCAGGCATGCAGTTCCGCAAACCCACGGAAGGAATAGAGAACCTATGGCTATCACCACCGGAGCATTCGCACCCGAACCCAACCCGCGAGCCGACGCCGACGCTGCCGCCGTCTACGGCGACCACGACGCGACCAGGATGCGCCGCGAAGCCGGAATCGCCGCAGTAGCAGCCGAGCACACCACCGGATCGGCGGGCGAATCCGCTATCGCTGACGGCTCGTTCAATCTCGGACAGCCGACGAAGACACCTGGAAAGACAAGCGCCACACCCGTACCCGACACGATGTTCAAGTACCCCAACGCGAAATAGCTTGCAGCGCAATGAATGAAAGGAACCACCATGGGAGGCAAACTCGCTGACGTTACGTCACGAATCACGAACGGCGGCACCTGGAATGGATACCATAACGTGAAACGCGGTGACCACCTCCGCTTTCCGAAAGACCAGGTGGATTTGCTGGTTGCGCAGGGCCTTGTCGACCGAGGGCACATCGCGGAACCGGGACCGGCTTACGAGGAGAATCCCGACCAGTTGGCTAGGCTGCGGAAAGCGTATGCGGCACAACACCATAACCCCGAGTTTGATCCGCGCCCTGGTTCAGAACCGATCTATACGCCGCGCCAAAGGGTTCAAAATGATGGATGGGGCGTGTGATTATGGCGAATCAGACGAAACCCAAGCGCGCGGTCAGTGCACTGCTTGAAGCGGCAAACGTGGTGCAGCGCAGCCTCGCGAACGACGAGTATCTGCCTACGGATATCCGCGACGATGCAACCCGCCTGGTGAATTACCTGCGGTGGCTTGCCGACTACCACCGCCGCGAGCGCGCAGCCGCGCAAAAGCACTCGTGCGCGGACAGTTGGACACGCATGTATCGGATGATGCTGGCACTGGCCGAACGTGACGAAAACGCCTACAGCATCGTCGTTTCCGAGCTAGGTGACTGTCAAACATGCTGGAATACCCTTCTGCGCCTTGCGATCAGCCATCACACAAGCGAAAACATGCTCCGCGTCGGGGGCGCCGACAAACTGGCTGACGCGCTGGCGGACGAGCTGAAATGGCTGGTGATGCGATGAGTCAACCGGATATCGAGTTACGTTCAACGCCGAGGCCGGTCGAGGTCCGCAGCGGTGGGCGTCGAATTGGAGGCTACGCCGCTGTGTATTCCAGGCCGTCGAGGCAGATGGGGGCGATGGTCGAAGTTATTGAGCCTCGGGCGTTTGCGAAGTCGGCTGGGGATGGGTTCGCCAATGTGGTGGCGACCCTGGAACATTCACCCCGAGATTTGCTCGGGACGGTGAGCGCTGGGACGCTTGCCATTTCACTGGATAACGTCGGCATGGATTACACCGTGGACTGCCCAGACACGCAGGCGGGCAACGACACACTCGCTCACGTCGCGTTGGGCAACATCCGACACAGCAGCTTTGAATTCCGATGCTGGGCTGATGATTTCACGCACACCTCCAGTGGCCCGCCTGTGCGACACCTGACCTCGGTCCAGGTTATCTCGGTGAGCCCGGTCAGCAATCCCGCGTATTTAGACTCAACAGTCGGATTACGATCGTTTGCAGCACATTACGGTGCGGACCCTGACGATGTGATTCGCGATGCCCTGGCCGGTGTGGAGTTGCGCCGGTACTACGAGCGCACCGACCTTTCAGTGCCTGCGTCGGTCACGGTCCCGCCAGGTGAGCTGCGCAGCGATGGCGAGATCGATCTGCGTCGACGGCGGAATGAGCAACAGCGCATTAAGCCGATGGTCGACGCGGGCGTCCCCGCTTATGCCTACGATGGCGAGTTGGACCTTCGGCGTCGACGGCTAGAGCTGGCGCGGCGCACGAAATGGGATGCACCTGTCGAGCCTCGCAGCCAGGATTTTGCACGAGACCGCTACGGCCCCGCGATCGATTGGCATCCGACTCAGCAATGAACATCCTCACCACCCACCCTACGGCGCGCAGGGAAGCGCTCTAAGGGGCCGTTAGGTTTTCTTTTGCTCGTTCGTGTCGCGCTTGCCGAGCCAGGCCCGCCAGGCGATGCCGCCCATTAGTAAGGCGAGGCCCCCGGTGCTGATTGCGCCGAGCATCGTGCCGTGAGGGTTGCACACATTTACTATGAACAACGCCGCGAATAGCACTGACAGCACTGTGTAGAACGCGCGGCCCAACTTGGGGTTTTTCTTCACGCGCGGCCTCTCTGTCATATGGCGTGTCTGGGATGTTGACTAACATAGCGCCGCTGCAGTCGCGCGGCTACCAGACATTCCTCGCCCGGAAGACCCTCAAGGAGACTCAAATCCGGCTATCGCGTTACCTACTTGTCTTTTGGCCGCTGTGTGGGTCCGACGGTGCGCGGCCGCTGCCTGAACCATTGATAGCCAAAACCCCCAGTAGTCACGACTGCCATGAGCGCGAGCGTTATCCCGTTGAGCCAACGGTCTTGTGGTGTGATGACGAAATCGATCCCGAGCCAGATGGCGCCCACGACCGGCAGCGCAAATAGGAGCGCGCGAAGTCTGCCACGGCGACGGAAGTAGGCAACGAGGCCCGCGCCGAGGAGTCCGCCCACGAGGACGACAATCAGCGCGTAAGTATGCACTATTCGCACCCCGCAAGGCCGTTGAATCCCGAGATGGTGGTGGCTATACCCGCCAGAACCCCACCTATAGCCATAGCCCATTCCGGTGGCCCAAGTGGCGAGCCAGCGATGCCGCCGAGGATCGAACCCGTGGTCAATAGCGGTCCACCAATACCCTCGCCCACATGTTGTGTCACGTCCCAGCCGCTGCAGTGATGTTTCGACGGGTCATGTGGCGGCGGGCCATCACCCCAAGCTATCGGCGGTGCTATCGGCATTTCTGTTCGTGGTGGCAGTTTGATCGCCGGAGGCTGCGGCGGGATTGGCTGGCCCGGCTGTGGTGGCGGAAGGGTCGGGTCGTCTTTGAATCCGTGTCCGGCCATCTGAATCTTGCCCTGGTGCCCGTCGTAGGTGACCGGTGTTTCGGTGAAGTTGGTAGCGCCTACGTCGCCCGCCGCGCCGGTGATATTGCCGCCGACTTCGCTGTCCACACCGACCAATTGGGCTGCGCGTGCGCGGATGTCGGCGGACAGGGCTTGGGCCTGGGACTGCCGGGCTGCCAGCTCCGCCGCATTACGGCTGGCCCGAGTGTCAGTGACCGAAAGGTCTTCCCCGACAACAAATCCGGCGTTGTGGGCATCCTCAACCGAATACAACACCCGCCTCTGGGCGGCGCTGATGTCGCCAGCACCGCGCCGCGCAATCGTTGCTGCCTCACGCAGCTGGTCAGCGCGACCAATGACTGTCGCCTTATCAGCCGTGACCCGCTCGACCAGAGCGTCACGGCCTTGCCCCTCCCAATCCAGGCCCTGGGACTGCTGCCAGACCTGAAGCGACACGTTTTCCCACCGATCCGCGGTGCCTTCCCAATGGGTCGCGGCGTCGGTGAGGTGCTGAACATCCCACGCTTGGATCGAGGACAACGTTGGCAAACCCGTAGCTACCATTTGCGCCTCACAACGAGTCGATGATCGCGTCGATGAGGTCCGCCGAGTCCACATCTGAGCTGGCGTAACCCAGAGCCGCCGCAGCGGTTTTAAGCGCAGTCAACTGGGTGCGCGTAGCGAACGCCCCACCCGCCGCCGCCGCGCTCGCATGAACCGCGTTGACCGCCGCCGCGCTGGCCTGACACGACAACCCCAAACCAGAGGGCACAGCAGCGGGAATTAGCTCAGCACCCAGTCCATGCCACCCGCTAGCCGTTGCCAGCAAGTCGCTGGTCGGCACCCGCAAAGTATCCATGACCGGAGCCTAACCCGCAGGTAGGCGATCGCAAGTCACCCTTCCGGCCACCCCATTATGTTCATCCCGCAGCGCATCCATCTCCCCCTTTGATGACGCGGAACGGCTGAGAGGCAGAGTAGGCGTTTGGGTTACTCACATCGGGATTGTGAAAATTCCCTCGCGAATCGACTGTGAGGGTTGGTGGGAATCGCTAGCATCCTGACCGTGGCAGGGGAGGACGCTGTCGAGGGGACGCCGTTCGGTCGCTACCGCTTGGTGCGGGTGTTGGGCCGCGGCGGCATGGGTGAAGTGTGGAGGGCCTACGACACCGACACCGACCGGATCGTCGCTCTTAAACTTTTGCCTGCGCACTTGTCTGAGGACGACGACTTTCAGCGGCGATTTCGCCGGGAAGCCCACGCGGCAGCGCGGTTGAACGACCCGCACGTCATTCCGATCCATCACTACGGCGAGATTGATGGCCGCCTGTATGTGGATATGCGGCTGATCGAAGGTCGCGATCTGGGCACCGTGATCGCTGACGGGCCGCTGGAACCAGCCCGCGCGGTACGCATCATCGACCACGTCGCCAAGGCGCTACACGCCGCCCACAAGGTTGGTCTGCTGCACCGCGACATCAAACCTTCCAATATCATGCTCGATGACGACGACTTCGCCTACCTGATCGATTTCGGGATCGCCCGGGCCGCGGACGAAACGCGAATGACCAAGTCCGGCCACATGATCGGCACCTTCCAATACATCGCACCCGAGCGGCTCGACAGCCAAATCGAAGAGGATGCCCGTGCTGACATCTACTCGTTGGCCTGTGTGCTGTATGAAGCCCTGACCGGCGAGCCGCCTTTTGCCGGTACAACGACGGCACAGCTGATGTACGCACACGTCAACACCCCGCCGCCCCGACCGTCGACCGCACAACCCAACGTCCCCAAGCAGGTCGACCAGGTGATCGCCACCGGTATGGCAAAAGACCCCGACCACCGTTATGCGACCACAGTGGAGTTCGCCAACGCCGCCCACGACGCCATCACCGCCCCGATTCGCCAGCCTGCCCCCCCGCTCAGCCGGCCTGGTACCGACGCCGTGCCAGAGGCCAGCCAGCCGACTCGGCCCGCGAGCCAGCATGTCGCGCCGCCGGGTGCCGTGGTGCGGGATGCCGCCGCGCCGCTGCGCTACGCCGCCGCCGCCGCCGCCGACCGAGCCTCCGCCACCGGCCCCCGTAAGGCGGCCGCGAAACGGGTTGCGCCACAAGAACAAGAAGAAACAGCAAGCCGACCGCGGTGGTCGCGACGGCGGCGGATGGTTGTCATTGTCGCGCTAGTCGTGTTGCTGGTGCTTGCGGGCCTGGCCATCGCGCGGACCGTTATCCGGAGCAACTACTACGTCGCCGAATACAACGGCACGGTGTCGATCGTGCGGGGAATTCAAGGGTCACTGCTGGGCATGTCGCTGCACGAGCCCTATCTGGTGGGCTGCCTCAACGGGCGCAACGAGCTATCACTAATCAGCTATAGACAATCCGGAGGCCACCTCGACTGCCGCCTGATGCGACTTCAGGACCTGCGCCCTGCCGAGCGCGCACAGATTCAAGCCGGACTTCCAGGCGGCACCCTCGATGACGCTATCGGGCAGTTGCGCGAACTGTCGGCCAATTCACTATTGCCCGCCTGCCCACCGCCTCGCGCCGCCGCGCCGTCCACGACCAGCTCCCAGACGGTGACTCCACTCCCGCCACCGCGGCCTGAGCCGGGAATCGACTGCCGGGCGGTCGCATGACGACCCAGCGCACCCGCTCTGGCGCGGCCACCACAGCGGGGTCGTGGGGGTCATAGCCTTCGTTGCGGATCACGGCACGTTCAATCTCGTCCATACCGGCTTGGACGCCCCACGTGGCTTGTTGGTTCCGAGTTGGTCCAATCTGACAGTCTTATCTGCGATTATTCGGTTTGTGACACCGACGATGGACTTCCTCTATCGGAGCCTTGGCGCAGGCGCGGCAACGGCCGCGTTGCTAAGCGCAAGTTGGGGAATCGTCAAACTCATCGCAACGCTCTATCGGCGAACGGTTGGTCGTAGACGTGCGCAAGCCAAGTTGCTGGACCAGCTCGCTTGCAGCAGCTCAGTTGATTACATCGAATCGCTCTTAGGCGTGGCGCAGTTCATCACGACTGAGGATGGACGCGAACAGCGGACCTATCACTTGCCGGGCGCCTGGGTCATGGTCGAACTTGCCGACAATGTCGTCATCGCATTTTCAATTACCATAACGAGCCGTCGAATGTACTACAACATTAAACGTTTGACGTTCGGATTTCTCGACCTGAATCTCGGCAAGTCTAAGTTTAGTGGACCAGATATCGGCTATAGGGGCGAACGCCTATGGATTGGCGCATACCGGATTGGCTACTTGCGTGCTTACTACTATGCCAGACAAGGTGGTTACCAGCACTATTGGTTGTCGTACAACATGGCTGGCGCGGGCAGCCTGACTACGGCGAGGAACACGCCATCTCTTGTAGAGACTGGCGTCTTTGTCAGTGCGGCTACTCACCAGCCTAGTCAATTCGATGTCAAGAATCCTATCGACGCTTCGGGCATCACAGTCAATACGCTAACTGTTCTGCATCCTGAAGGGCCGGGAGAAGATTTTCACAAGCGCCACATTCTCGGTCCAGATGAAGCTAGGGTAAGGCTCGCCAGAACCCTTCGGCCACCGTTGTACCCGACGTTACTAATTCGCATGCGTTACAAGCGGTATCGTCTGCTGCGGCAAGCGCGAAGATGTTGGCCGACGACAGCCCGAGAGCTTGGCCCTACGGGGCGCCCAGACGGCACGCGAGCACCCCGGCGGTGATGTCATTGTTCGGCGAGTCGCCGAAGAACCTCGTTAAAGTCGGGGTTGCCGTGCGCGCCCGGTTGACCGGCGGAGGCGGTGCGATTCTTGAGCGCTTTGCGCTTATCGCGGCGCTCGGTGTCCTTTCGGATATCGCGACGAAGTGTGTGTCGATGGCGGGACCATATCGGTAAATATGTCGACAATTCTTCACGGCAACGCTGAAGTACGTTCCACGAATCAATATTCTGATTGGCCCATTGAGTTACCCTCGGGATACCGATTATCTGGGCAGCTTCGGCCATTTGTTCCGGCGTCACAGATTCTTTCACTCGCAACGTCGGCTTCTGTTGCGGCTTCCGATTCCGCAACTTCGGCAACCGCCACTTGCCCGCTTGCACAGGCTGATTCGTGAACACGGCATCAAGCTTCGCGTGTTTCTGCGCCTCGGATACGCCCTTAAGCATCGACTTTCCGATTTCCTGTTGCATGAAATTGATCAGTAGTTCAGATGTCATATAGTCGCCAGTCAGCGAGAGCTTTGTGTTGATCTGCTGCATTTTCTCGGTCATTTGTCGCTGCACCGCGAGACGCTCTTCGCGGGTCTTCACGTGCATAATGGCAAATGCCGAAGTAAGGTTCAGCGCTTCGGAATAGAGGTCTTTTAGTTCCTGGTAGTGAAATTGGTTGTCGCGCGCCCTGCGATTGAGCGATCCAGTACCGAACGCGATCACGGCAGCGATGATGACAAAGGCACCGCCGAGGACCGTGCCTTGAGATTGGGATAGGTTCTGCCACAGGTGAATCCATGCGTGCCACACAAAGAACCAGGTGCGCAGCAGCGCGTCGCCGAGTCGCTGCGTGTATATGGCCACCGTCGTCCAGGGCCAGGCACCGTCGGCCAACAGCATGTGACGAATCGTTGCACCGGCTTCGGGCGCAGTAGTCGCGCCACGCCGGTTGAGCTGCCAGCTCGGCGCGCACCCGGTCTAGAGCTGCGACCGCAGCGGGGTCGTCAGGGTCACTCGTCCCGGTGCGCGTCTGCGCAGTAGCCGTAGAAGCGGCTAGCGGTTGCCATAGCGCATCGTGTAAACGATGTATTTGTGTTCGGTCGGGCCGGACCACATGAAGTTGATTCGTTTGCCGATTCCATCAAGGTTCCATTCCATGTAATCCGGCCGCTCAAGCGAACCGCGAAACGGATTTTTGATGCCATCCACTTCTGTGTAGTCGCGGCGAATCGGAAATAACGACAAACCGAAGCCCACTCCGTTCAGTTCAACAATTCCCCCGCCCAGAGTCTGGTCGCCTCGCTTCAAGATCGGTCTCGCACCCCAAAAGTTTGTTGTCGAGTGTTCGGACTTCGTAAACGGATCGAAGGGAATATCGGTGTTGTCGGGATCTCCTGCGACGCATAAACCCATTCCGAATGGCCAACTGACGCGTCCAAGCAAGAAGTCAACAGCCTGTGGCGGAATCGGACTGATCAGTCGGCCTTGGTTGGCTGAAAATGCTTTGCCCGCAGCATGATTCATCAGTAACTTCAGCGCCCAACGCTCAAATTCGTCGCCGGAAATCGTAATTTCTTCTTGCTCGCCCCAGTCACCGGCTCCGCCCCGAAACGAAAGTGCGATGCGTCGCAGGAATGTCGCAAACGCCAGGGCGGCATCGTCAGTAACGCTCAGCGTGCTGTTGTGGTTTGTGCACAGTGCGTTCACGACGAACTTGCCTGGTTTGACACCTTTCCGGACGCCGAAGCCGTGATTGTGCATGACGGTTACGTTCGGGTCATCCCATGTGTACAGCCTAATCAATGAATGCGAAAAATAGTGTTCTCCCGAGATCGTTTTAGAGCACCCGCCACGAAGGTTCGCGTAGCACTTTGGGTGGCGGTAGTTGGAATCGTCGGTTTCCGACATAGGTTTTAGCCCTCGTAGTGGTCGCGTTATTTCATTCTCGCAAGAATGTCGAGCGCACGGCAGCGAGTTCGGAGTCAATTTCGGGCATCGCCCTCACGTAGTTCGGCGCACCGGCACCGGACATCCAGATGTGTGTGGAAAGCGTCAGTGACCGGCTCCGGGGCAAAGATCCTGCAGCGCGTAATACACGACAGTTCCCGCTTCGGCATTACTTGCCTGGTAGCCACCGTGCGCTAGATGGCCAACTAGCCAATCACGTGCAGCGTCAGAAGTTGCACCACCGCTGACCTTGGCACAAACGTCGTTCCCGATAGCAACCAGACCCGAGTCCGGTATCGAAGGATGCGCCATACCAGGCGAGTGAAGATCAGCCAGGTATTGGTTGGCGTCAGCATGGGCTGTAGGTGCCAGCAGCCCCAACTCGCCCAACACACCGGCCAGAATTGTGAACGATGTGCCGATTACTTTCCTCGCGTCATCGTGCATAACCATCACGCTAGCTGGCGAGGAGGCGGTGTGAACGCTGATTTCCACCATCCACCGGCCTTCTCCGATAGCAGTACATCATCTCAACATGCTTCGGCGTACAAGACGATTCGTTGCGCGGGAGACGCCAGGCGTTTGGTGTGATACAGCGCCAGGGTCTTGCCCTTGTCGAAGATGGCCAGGTAGTGCCGCGCGTGGCGGGCCAGGCGGATCACATCGCTCATCGGCAGGATGCTGCCCCCACCGGTAAGGCCGCGTCCGGCGGCGGCTTCCAGCTCGGCCAGGGTGGTGGTGACGATGATGGACGCCGGTAGTCCGTTGTGCTGACCGAGCTTGCCCGACGCCAGTAGTGCCCGCAGCGCTGCGTTGAGCCCGTCATGGTTGCGCTGTGCGGCGCTGCGGGTGTCTTTGTC
>NZ_MBET01000107.1:0-29534 GCF_001954215.1 Mycobacterium sp. IS-2888 | reverse complement strand
AGACTGGCTGCATGCCAACTGCTCTCATCACCGGGGCCGGCGGCGGTATCGGTTCTGCCATCGCCACCGCGCTGGCGCCGACGCACACGCTGCTCTTGGCCGGTCGGCCCTCTGATCGCCTGGATGCCGTCGCGGAGCGCCTCGACGCGACAACGTTTCCATTGGACCTGACCGATGCCGACGGGATCGAATCCAGTTGCGAAATCGTGGATGCTCTCGACGTGCTGGTGCACAACGCCGGAGTCTCGATCCCGGGCCACGTCGCCGAGTCGGGTGTCGAGGAGTGGCGCGCCACCTTCGACGTGAATGTCTTTGGCGCGGTGGCTCTTACGTTGGCGCTGTTGCCGGCACTGCGGGGCGCCCGCGGTCAGGTGGTATTCGTCAACTCCGGGGCGGGGCGCAAAGTCTCGCCGGGCATGGCGTCCTATTCGGCCAGCAAGTTCGCGCTGCGCGCATTCGCGGACTCGCTGCGCGACGACGAGCCGGAATTGCGGGTCACCACGATATATCCGGGCCGCACCGACACGACCATGCAGCGTGAACTGGTCGCGTTCGAAGGCGGCGAGTACGACGCCGCCAACTTCCTGCGGCCCGAAACCGTCGCGGCGGCGGTCGCCAGCGTGGTGGCCACGCCGCCGGACGGCCACATCCACGAGGTGGTGCTCCGCCCTAGGCGCGCCTAGACGACCAGATTGACCAACCGGCCGGGAACGACTATTACCTTGCGCGGGGTGGCGCCGGCGAGGAACGCCTGGACCTTTTCATCGGCCAGTGCGGCGGCTTTCAGGATGTCCTCACCGGCGTCGGGGGCCACCACCACTCGCCCGCGTACCTTGCCGTTGACCTGCACCGGGTATTCCACGGTGTCCTCGACGAGATAGGCCGGGTCGGCGGCCGGAAACGGGCCGTGCGCCAACGACGTTGCGTGGCCGAGGCGTAGCCACAACTCCTCGGCCATGTGGGGGGCCAGCGGCGCCAACATCAGCACCAACGGCTCCACCGCCGCGCGGGGAACCGAATCCCGGTGTTCTTTGGTGAGGTGGTTGGTGTACTCGATCAGCTTGGCTACCGCGGTGTTATTGCGCAGTGCCGCATAGTCTTCCGTCACGCCGGCGATGGTGCGGTGCAGCGAGCGCAGTGTGCCGGTGTCGAGGTCTTGCCGGCCGGCGTCGTCGGCCACCCTTGTTTCGCCCGTACTCTCGTCGACCACCAGCCGCCATACCCGCTGCAGAAAGCGGTAAGCACCGACGACGTCCTTGGTGGCCCAGGGCCGGGACGCCTCCAGCGGGCCCATCGACATCTCGTACACCCGCAATGTGTCCGCGCCGTATTCGTCGCAGATCTCGTCGGGCGAGATCGAATTCTTCAGGCTCTTACCGATTTTCCCGAATTCTTGAAAGACTTCGATATCCCCGTCCGGCCCCGCATAGACGAACCCGTCGCCGCGTTCGATCACCTCGTCCGCCGGTACATACGACCCGCGAGCATCGGTGTAGGCGAAGGCCTGGATGTAGCCCTGATTGACCAACCGGCGATAGGGCTCACGGGAACTCACGTGACCGAGGTCGTACAAGACCTTGTGCCAGAACCGGCAATACAGCAGGTGCAGCACCGCGTGTTCGGCTCCCCCGACGTACAGGTCGACACCACCCGGATCGTCGGGCCCATGCTCGGCCGGCCGGGGCCCCATCCAGTACGCCTCGTTTTCCTTGGCGCAGAACCGTTCCGAGTTATGCGGGTCGGTGTAGCGCAGCTCGTACCACGAGCTGGCGGCCCACTGCGGCATGACGTTGGTGTCGCGGCTGTATTGCTTCGGGCCGTCGCCCAGGTCGAGCTCGACGTGCACCCACTCGGTCGCCTTGGCCAGCGGCGGCGACGGCTCACTGGAGGCGTCGTCGGGGTCGAACAACACCGGCGAATAGTCCGGCACATCGGGCAGTTCGACCGGCAACGCCGCCTCGTCGAGCGGATGTGGGCGCCCGTCGCTGTCGTAGACGATCGGGAATGGTTCACCCCAATAGCGCTGCCGCGCGAAAAGCCAGTCGTGCAGCTTGTATTCGATGCGCGCCCGGCCCCGGCCTTCGGCCTCCAGACGGGCAATCATGGCTTCCTTGGCCGCCGCCACGTCCAGTCCGTCGAGGTGGCCGGAGTTCACCAGCACGCCGTCGCCGGTGTGTGCCGCCTCCGAAATATCGCCGCCGGCAATGACTTCCACGATCGGCAGGTGTAACTCCCGGGCGAATTCCCAGTCGCGCTGGTCGTGGCCCGGGACGGCCATGATGGCCCCGGTGCCGTATCCGGCCAGCACGTAGTCGGCGATGAAGATCGGCACGGGCTTTCCGTTGGCTGGGTTGGTCGCGTAGCTGCCCAGGAAGACGCCGGTTTTGTCCCTACTCTCCTGACGCTCGAGGTCTGACTTCGCGCGGATCGCACGGCGGTATGCGTCGACGGCCTTAGCGGGGGTGGCGGACCCGTACGTCCATGCGGGATCCACCCCGTCGGGCCACGCGGAGGCGACCAGATCGTCGACCAAATCGTGCTCGGGGGCCAGCACCAGGTATGTGGCACCGAACAGGGTGTCGGGCCGGGTCGTGAACACCTCGATGTCGGTGACATCGCCGGTGGTTTTGGTCGCGGAAAACAGTGCCTGCGCACCTCGGGATCGGCCGATCCAGTTGCGCTGCATGGTTTTGATCTTTTCCGGCCAGTCCAGCAGCTCGAGGTCGTCGAGCAGCCGGTCGGAATAGGCCGTGATGCGCATCATCCACTGCCGCAACCGTTTCCGGAATACCGGGAAGTTGCCCCGGTCGCTGCGCCCGTCGGCGGTGACCTCCTCGTTGGCCAGCACCGTGCCCAGGCCCGGACACCAATTCACCATCGCGTCCGCTCGGTAGACCAACCGGCAGCCGTCGATCACGTCGGCCCGCTCCCCCGCCGACAGCTTCGTCCAGTCCCGGCCGTCGTCGAGGCGGCGGGCACCGGAATCGAACTCGGCGATCAGCTCGGCGATCGGGCGCGCCTTGCCGGCCGCGGTGTCGAACCAGGCGTTGTAGATCTGCAAAAAGATCCACTGGGTCCACTTGTAGAAGTCGACGTCTGTGGTGGAAAAGCTTCGCCGGCTGTCGTGACCGAGACCCAGCCGGCCCAGCTGGCGCCGGAAATTCACCACATTGGCCTCGGTCCGGGCGCGCGGATGGGTGCCGGTTTGCACCGCGTATTGCTCGGCGGGCAGCCCGAAAGAGTCAAAGCCCAACGCGTGCAGCACATTACGGCCGGTCATGCGGAAGTAGCGGGCGTAGACGTCGGTGGCGATGTAGCCCAACGGGTGCCCGACGTGCAGTCCTTCCCCGGAGGGATACGGGAACATATCCTGCACGAACAGCTTGTCGTCGGGCACCGGCGAACCGTCGGTCGGAGCCAGCGAGCCGACCGGATTGGGCACGTTGAACGTCCCGAGCCGCGCCCAGTTGTCCTGCCAGGCGCCCTCGATGCGGCCCGCCAGCTCCGCTGTGTAGCGGTATGGCGGCGCGTCGGAGTCCGTCGGAGCGCCGGCCGGGTTGCTCCCGGGTGCGGCGGTCGGCGATTCGGTCACCTGAACAGGGTATAAGGGCGGACTCGGCAGCCCCGCCGGCCACAGGTTGGTCTCGGTTGCGTTGCGCGCCGATCAGAGGTTCATCCCAGGTCTATTTCGGCCCTATTCACGGCGTTTGACCACTGGTTACAGTCGCCCTCTGTAGTAACGCCTGAGCCGTTGGGAAGGACCGACGCCATGATTCAGATCACCCCGAATTGCCGGGTTTTAGGGGGTCTGGTGGCCGGCCTGATCGGCGTCGCGGTTTTTTCGGGCGCCCAGGCCTCGGCTGAGCCTTTGGTTCCAGCTCCCCCACCCGTGCCCGTCGGTCCCGGTGCGGCCGCGCCGGCGCCACAGAACGTCATAAGTCCCGGCGCGGTCAACGGGAACAGATTCACCGCCGCCCCGCCGTCGGCCAACCCGTTCGTTCCGCCCAATACCGCGGCCGCGCCCGCCGCTCCGGGACCCGCCGCCGCGGCTCCGGTGCCGCCCTCAGCGACTCCGGCGGTCTCCGGCACCATTCGTGAGTACCTGCAGGCGAAGGGCGTCAAGCTCGAGGCGCAAAAACCACAGGGGTTCAACGCGCTGGACATCACCCTGCCGGTGCCGCCGCGGTGGACGCAGGTACCGGACCCCAACGTGCCCGATGCGTTCGCGGTGATCGCGGACCGGCAGGGCAACAGCGTGTACACGTCGAATGCGCAGGTGGTGGTCTACAAGCTGGTCGGCAACTTCGATCCCAAGGAAGCCATGACGCACGGCTTCGTCGACAGTCAGAAGCTACTCGCCTGGCAGACCACGAACGCCTCGATGGCTGATTTCGGCGGTTTTCCGTCGTCGGTCATCGAAGGCACGTACCGCGACGGCGACATGTTGCTCAACACCTCGCGGCGCAACGTCATCGCCACCTCGGGGCACGACAAGTACCTGGTCACGCTGTCGGTGACCACCGATCGCACGCAGGCGGTCGCCGACGCACCCGCCACGGACGCCATCATCAACGGCTTCCGGGTGACCGCGCCCGGGACCTCGCCCCCCGCGCCCGTGGCATCGCCCCCCGCGCCGTCCCGCGCCCCGGCTAATGCACCGGTTGGGGTTCCGGGGCAGACCGCCAGTGCGGCGCCCGTCGGGCTACCGGGGCAGACCGTGAATGCGGCACCCGCCGGACTGCCCGCACAACCGGCGGCGCCAGTGCCGTCGGCGCAGCCCAGGCCCAACATATTGACCATCGTGCCCGGGCTGCCGCCGCTGCCGAACTTCAGTTTCCTCCAGCAGCGCTGACTCGGCGCCGCCCGAGCCCTGTGGAGCCGGGCGCGCGAATCGACGGCGGGACTCGTATTGTGAGGCCATGCTGATCGCGGGTGTGGTGTGCGTGTGTGCGGCGGTCGCTTCCGCCGGATTCGGAACCTGGTCGCTCTCCCACAGCCAGACGGTCGGCACCAGGCAGCTGGCGCTGCGCGCCTTGGCGCCGACACAGCTGGCCGTCGCGATAATGCTGGCCGCCGGCGGTGTCGTCGCGCTGGCGGCCTCCCCGCAGACCGCCTTGGTTGTGGTGATCGTCTGTGTCGTAGGCGCTTTCGGCACACTCGCCGCCGGATCGTGGCAGAGCGCGCGCTTCGCGCTACGCCGGGAAGCGGCCCCGGCAGGCTGCGCCGGCAACTGCACAATGTGCACGCAGGCCTGCAACTGACAATGCGTCGCGGTTGAGCCCTAGTTTCGGCTGATGTCGATCGGGTGGGTCGCAAGCAATGAAAGCGGCAGCGGCTGGCGGCGCAGCACCTGCCCCCACAAGTCCGCCCTGGGGCCGACAAGAACGTCGGATGGCAACGCGGACAACACAATCCAGTCGTCCCGCTCGATCTCGCCTTCGAGCTGACCGATGGTCCAGCCCGAGTAGCCGGCGAAGATCCGCACTCCCTCCACCAGGGGCGCGATCAGGTCGGGTTCGGCGTCCAGATCGACCATCACCATCCGTCCGGCCACGTGCCGCAGACCCGGCACGCCGTCCGGGTCGGCGCCAACCCGCAAGGCCGCCAGACAAAGGGCCGCGTCACGCTTGACGGGCCCTCCGATGAACATCGTCTTCGGTTTGGCGGCGAGTTTGGCCCACTGCGGCAACACGTTGTAGACGGCGGTCTCGCTGGACCGGTTGAGTACCACGCCCAACGTGCCGCCGTCGTTGTGCTCGACGATGTAGATCACGCTGCGCCGAAACGTCGGCTCGAGAAGGTCGGTGTTGGCCAGCAGCAACGTCCCCGCACGCACGCGCTGCGCGGCGGGTGCGACATAGTCCTCTGGATCTTCAGGCGGCACGCCACCATCATCGCACCCCGGCAGCGCCGTCCGGTGGAAACGGGCCCGCCCCAGCCATATTTGTACTGTTATTGCAGCGGCGCCGAGATCGGCGCCCGTGCCCTTGATCCTGGAAGTCGGTTCTGTGGTTCAAACCCGGATGCGCACGCACCTACGCGTCGAACTGTGGCGGTCGGTGCGCGGCTTGCCGGATTTCTGGCGATTGCTGCAGCTGCGCATGGCGAGTCAGTTCGGCGACGGCCTGTTTCAGGCGGGGATGGCCGGAGCGCTGCTGTTCAACCCCGACCGGGCCGCGGACCCGATGGCGATCGCCCGCGCGTTCGCCGTGCTGTTTCTGCCTTACTCATTGCTGGGACCATTCGCCGGGGCATTGATGGACCGCTGGGATCGGAGGCTGGTCCTTGTCGGCGCCAACATCGGCCGCCTGATATTGATCGCCGGAATCGGCACGATTCTGGCGGTCCGGGCCGGCGAAATGCCGCTCCTCATCGCGGCATTGGTCGCCAACGGCTTGGGCCGTTTCGTCGCATCGGGGCTATCGGCGTCGCTGCCGCACGTCGTTCCGCGCGAACAAGTGGTGACCATGAACTCAGTGGCCACCGCCGCCGGCGCCGTCGCCGCCTTCCTCGGCGCAAACTTCATGCTGGTGCCGCGCTTTGTCGTCGGCGCCGGCGATAGGGGAGCGGCGGTCGTCATTTTTCTCACCGCGATCCCGGTGGCGACGGCGTTGCTGCTGTCGTGGCGGTTCGCGCCTCGGGCGCTCGGCCCCGACCACACCAAACGCGCGATCCACGGTTCGGCCGTCTATGCGGTGATCACCGGCTGGCTGCATGGCGCGCGCACGGTCGTGAGCTACCCGACCGTGGCAGCAACACTTTCCGGCCTGGCCGCGCACCGCATGGTGGTGGGCATCAACTCGCTGCTGATCTTGTTGTTGGCCCATCACATGAAACATCCGGCGTCCGGCGGGCTGGGTATCGCGCTGGTGTTCTTCGGCGCCTCGGGGCTGGGAGCATTCCTGGCAACGGTGTTGACACCACCGACGATCCGGCGCTGGGGGCGCTACGCGGCGGCGAACGGCGCGCTCACCGCGGCCGCGCTGATCGAGGTCACCGGGGCGGGGCTGTGGCTTCCCGTGATGGTGGCGTGCAGCTTTTTCCTCGGCGTGACGGGCCAGATGATCAAGCTGTGCGCCGATTCGGCGATCCAGATCGATGTCGACGATGCGTTGCGCGGCCACGTGTTCGCGGTGCAGGACGCGTTGTTCTGGGTGTCGTTCATCGTCTCGATCACGTTGGCCGCGACCGTGATTCCCAAAGACGGGCACGCGCCCGGGTTCGTGCTGTTCGGATCGGCGTTATACCTACTCGGGCTGGTCGTTCACAGCGTCGTCGGCCGCCGTGGCCAGCCGGTGAACGGTCGCTAAGGTGAGGCGATGATGGCGGGACCCGGGCCGATCGTGGCCGACTTGCGTGCGGAGAGCGACGACCTCGACGCGCTGGTAACGCCGCTCCCGGCCGACCGCTGGGCCGATCCCACGCCGGCCCCCGGCTGGACCATCGCACACCAGATCGGACACCTGCTCTGGACCGACCGGGTTGCCCTGACCGCGGTCACCGACGAGGCTGCTTTCGCCGAACTGCTGGCCGCCGCGACGGCGGATCCCGTCGGCTTTGTCGACGCTGGCGCCGAGGAGCTGGCAACCGTGGCGCCGGCCGAGCTGCTTGCCGACTGGCGGGGGACCCGCGCCCGGTTGCACGAGGAGCTGCTCTCGGTCGCCGACGGGCGCAAACTGCCGTGGTTCGGGCCGCCGATGAGCGCGGCCTCGATGGCAACGGCGCGATTGATGGAGACCTGGGCCCACGGACTTGACGTCGCCGACGCCCTGGGTGTCACGCGGCCCGCCACGGATCGACTGCGATCGATTGCCCACCTGGGGGTCCGGACCCGCGATTACGCGTTCATGGTCAACAATCTGACTCCGCCGGCCGAGCCGTTCCTGGTCGAGCTGCGTGGACCCGGCGCGAACACGTGGTCGTGGGGACCGTCGGATGCGGTCCAACGTGTGACTGGCTCGGCGGAAGACTTCTGCTTCCTGGTTACCCAGCGGCGCCCGCTGCGGACCCTGGATCTCACGGCCGTTGGTGCGGACGCGCAGCGATGGTTGGAAATCGCGCAAGCCTTCGCCGGCCCACCGGGCCCAGGTCGCTAAGTACGCGAGCTACGCGTCCTGCGGGTCGCTCGGGTCGCCGCCGACCACGACGCGGGCGCGCGTCACGGCGGCTTCCTTGTCCGATTCGCCTCCGGCACCCCGGGCCAGCATGCCAGCCGGCGACATCGGCATCGCGCTACCGCCCATCCCGGTTGAGGCCGTCGGACCGCGCACATCGGCGGCGTTGAGCACGCCCGCGCGCAAGCTGGTCGGCCTGCCGCCGGTCTCCGGCTCGAAACTGCTGGTGGGCCGCGTGTAGCTGGTGAGTGCAGCACCGGGGAGTCCGCCGACTCCACTGCCGATGCCGCCCACGCCCGCGGCCCCAGCTCCGCCCGCACCGCCGGCACCGGCCAGCACGGGTTCGGCAAGCGCACCAGCCGAAGCGGCATTCGGCGCCCCAGCCGCCGAGAACAGCCCCGTCATCGATGACATCAGCCCCTGAGGCATGCTGCCGAAGCTTTGAACCGCCTCCATCGGCGCCTTGAACGCATCCTGCAGCGGTTGCATCAGGCCGGACACCATCGACATGGGCTGCTGCATCAGCGAACTCATCGAGCTGCCCGCCTCCGCAGGTGCCGACCCCGCCTCTCCCGCGGTTTGGCCAGCCTGGCTGGACGCCTGCACGGCGTTTTGCATCCCGCTCGTCGCCGCGGATTGGGCCACCGACGCGGCCGCCGCCGCTGGGGCGGCCGGCGACGCACCCATCGGAGCCAGGGGCGGGGGAACGGCCAGCGCGGCGGACAACACGCTTAGCGCAGCGGAATACGCCCAGCCCACGCTCGAATTGTGCGGCCAGTGATGCCCGTAATATTCGCCGTTTCGTTCGAGGATTCCCGGAGTGTTTTGACCGAAAAAGTTCGTGGCGGTCAACACCTCTGTTTCCCTGCGGTTGGTTGTGGGCACCACCGAAGGGATCACCGATGACCGCGCGATCGTAAAGGCCTCCACGGCGGACTGCGTGACGCTGATCTTGTGCGCCGTCCAGCCCACCAGGGTGTGCAATCCGACGTTGAGCCCGGTGTTGGCGACCAGGGAGGCGAGCGCGCTAACACCGTGCCAGCTCGCGGACGTTGCCATCGCGTTGACGGTAGACAGGCCGGCGGCGAGTTCCTTGTTCGCGGTCTCGGTGACCCACACCGCGTTGTTGGCAATCACCGACGCGGGATTGCCCGCCTCGAAGATCAGCGCGACCAGCTCGGGCGGACCGGTCCACCTGGGATCGGCCATAGTCGGATTAGAACGGCAGCGCGCTGGCGGCTGCGCGCGCCGCCTCGGTGGCGTCCGTGGTGGCGGAAGCCAGGCTCTGCGCGCCCGAGAAGCCGGCCCGCTGCGCAACGTGCTCTGCCGCGGTGGTCAGGTAGGCGGCCCCGGCGGCGTTGAGCGCGGCCGCGAACTCCGCGGAGTCAGCGTCGGGAGCCATCGGGGTGACCCCGGTGAGTGCGGCAGCGCCGGCCCCAGTCGTGGCCGCCATCTCCTCGCTGATCCCAGCTTCTGCGGCTGCCGACAGGTCGACGGCGCCTGGAACCATTTCAAACATCCCGGTCATTTTTCTGCCTCCGTGCTTTCATTGCCCGGTTCACCCTAGGGGTGATACCCCCTACGTTCGAGCTTCCCACCAGGTAAGTTGTCTCCGCTGAAAATCGGCGGAATTGCCTGATTCTAAGTTGGCCGCAGGTGGGTGTCGACTCACCCTCGCTACGGCATTTACTGGAGCGACCGACCGCCCCGTTCGGATCACGCTATTCCGGGACTCCTACCAGCACTCCCTCCATCGCCCCGTCCGTCGTGACCAGCAGGCCACGTCCGGGGGGAAGTTGCTGGGCGCTGACCCGGCCGAACACTTTGACCGCCGCCGGATCGTTGTCCATGAACAAGGTGGGTGCTCGCGAACTGGTCAGCTTCTGCAGGAACGGATTGGTCACCGAGATCCCGGCCCAGTTGCCTGGCAGGCGCGAGGCGATCACGTGCAGCCCGATCTCCCGGCTGCGCTCGATCAATCCCCACAAGGGCGCCGTCGCCGCGTTCTTTCCGATGATTCCGTGCGGACGCAGCTCCTGCTCGTCGTCGATCAGGACGAAGTGGTGCGGACCCTCCCACGTGCTGCGGCTGAGCAACTCCTCCTGGCTCAGACCCGACGGAGGCAGGCGATCGCGCATGATCGCGGCCAACCCCTCTATCACCTCGTCGACGTCCTCAGCCGTGTAGGCATAGGCGCGCACGTGCGGGCCGCGGATCTTGCCGATGAGCGACGTCTTGGGATCGATGATGGTGATCTGCGCCTGCTCGGGATCGAACCTGCTCATGATCGCCTGCCCGAACGCCGCCAACGTGGTGGTCTTCCCGCACAGCTGCCGGCCCAAGACGAGCATGTTCGGCACCGTTCGCGCCGGCAAAACCACGGGCTGCAAAGCGCTTTCGCCGATCGCGAAGGGGATGTTGAGCGGATCGGCCGCCTCGGCGGTACCCGCGAACGCGCCGATAATCTGGCCGAGCTCAACCCGCTCCGGAAGTCGCGCCAACCTCTCCAGCCTGCCCGCACCCGTCACTTCGGCAATGACCGCGCCCATCGCGCGCGTCGCAATTCGCTCGCCGGTGGCCGACGTGAGTTCCGGCATCCCGACGAGCAACTCGTGTCCCTGCCGGGTGACGCCGAAGCCGGGCCGGTCCAGGGTGTTGCGGGCCGCCTTCCTGCGCTCGAAGCCCTCGCCCATCTGCGTCTCGTCGGGGTTGCTCAACCGGAGCTGGATGCGCGCGTTCGACACGTTGACCAGCCCCTGCTTTTGCCCCACCAGCCACGCCGTGGCGCTGGTCATGACGTGGACGCCGTAGGACAGGCCCTGGCGAGCGATCGCGATGAGGCGGTCGCCGATTGAGGGATCCTTCTCGTAGAGGTCGCTGAAGTTGTCGACGACTAGGAACACATCGCCGAACTTGTCGTCCGGATCGGTGCCGGCTCCCGCCGCGTCCGTGCCGAATCGGCGCTCCCGAAATTCGGAGATGTCGATTTGGTACTGCTTGAACGACGCCTCGCGGGCCAGGATCAATCCCTCGATCGAGGCGATGGTCCGCGACACGCCCTCGGTGTCCGTCTGACTAACGACGGACGCGACGTGCGGCAGGTCTTCGACCGGGTAAAGCGACGCCCCGATGCCGAAGAACGTGACCCGTTCGGGCCGATACATCAGCGCCGCCGAGGCCATCAACGTCATCAGCGTGGTGGACTTGCCGCGCTGAGCCGTCGCGACCACCATGACGTTGTCCATCTCGGCGTCGATGACGTGGACCCTTTGGTCGTGCTCTTCGGGAATGTCCACAATGCCGACCGGGAACACCAGTCCGGGGTTCTCGCCGTAGTCGACGTGCCATGGCTTACCGCGCCAGCGCGCCACGAGCGCATCGATTGGCTCACTGACTTCCAAAGGCGGAAGCCAGATTTGGTGCGGCGGACGTGCCGGATGGGAGGTCAGCGACTCCCGGATGATGTCGACGAGCTTCTTCTTGCGGAATCCGTCGGCGTGGAAAAGGAACTCGTCGGGCTCCTCGGGCTCGTCGGCGACGGCTAGTGCTGCGCTGTCCGCCTCGCTGAGCGGCTGGTACGCCCAGGTAAGGGCACGCGGTTGGGAAAAGCTAACGTCCACAGTCTTGTTCACGTTGACCACCCGCTTGGGCACCACGAATGGTGCCGACACGTAGAAGCACCGGAACTGCTCCAGGTCGCGCGGCCCTACCTTGAGCAGGGCGTACCCGTTTTCTTTCGACGGAAGATGCAGCGCCGCGTCGCTTCCGATCACGTCACGGGAATCTTCCGCGGTCTCGGCGCGCAGGGCTACACGGAACGCGATGTTGCTCTTGGCTTTACTCAGCGACGACAGATCCAATCGCTGACCGCCGAGCGTGAAGAAGACGTTACAGCCGCGGCCCTCCTGGCCGATGTGGATGACCAGATCGATCCACTCGGGATGATGAATGAACAACTCGAGGTACTCATCGATGATCACCAACAGGATCGGGACCGGCTCGAGGTCCCGGCCGGCGAGCCGCATCTCCTCGTACTCGTTGGCGTCACGCGCACCGGCTTCCTTGAAAAGCCGGTAACGCCTTGCGATTTCGCCGTTGATCGCCTTGCGCATCCGCTCGGCCAGGTGACGGTCATCCTTGCCGAGGTTGGACAACGAGCCCGCCACGTGCGGAAAGCCCTGCAGGTCCTGGGCCGCCGACTCGAACTTCATGTCGACGAAGATCACGATGAACGTTTCCGGCGAATGCGTCAGCGCAATCCCGCTGCACAGGGACAGGAAGTACTCCGACTTCCCAGAACCTGACGTTCCGATCACGACGGAGTGAAACCCGAAGCCACCAAAGTCCTTGGCGCGCAGGATGACATATTGCAGCTCGCCGCCCTGCTTGACACCGACGGGCACCATCGCCCACTTGTGGTCGCCGCGGCCACGGCTCTCGGCCCACAGCCTGTCGACGTCCAACTCGCGCGGATCGCTGATGCCCAGCGCCCGCAGCAATTCGCCGCCCTGGCTGTCGGTCTCCGACAATTCCCCGGCGGTCATCGGAGACCAGCGGGCGAGCGCGCGTGCGTACCGATTGGCGGTGCTCTCCGCGAGCATGTCCGCGACCGCATAGAAGGTGCCGCGGTGCGTGAGCCTGCCCTCGTGCAGCCCGAATCGCTCGCTGTCGTCAGTGAACCCGACACCGACGCCCGGCCGCGTCGCCAGCCGCAACACGGTGATGCCGGCCATGCCCTTTTGCCCGGTCACACCTTCCCACTGCTCGGGCGTGCCGACGTTGTCGTCGACGATCACCCAGTGTGGGCCCAACGCCAGCCCAGGGGCCGATTCCATCGGCGACGGCATTGACGTGGGGCTGGTTCCGACCGGTGGCGCCCACGGGCCGCGGCCCTTGCGGTGCAGCTCGGAGTCGAGCGCCTCTTCCAGTTCGGTCGGTGACGCGAACACCAACCGGCGCAGCCCGCATGCGTCGAACATCTCGTCGTGCTGGTTGTGGGGGAGCCACACAATCCACGACCACTGCTCGGGATGACGGGTGACGACCATCAGCTTGAGATCGTTCGGGCCGTGATAGACGGCCAGGGAGCACAGGATTGCGCGGGCAAAACTATGCAGTTCGCCCGGATCGTCGCCGATGAAGCTGAATCCGGGTTTCGCCCGCAGGCTCAGCACCTTGCCGATCCCGCGAATTTTGCTCTGCTCGAGGATGAAATCCCTTAGCGCGCCGCCGGTTACCGGTTCGAGCTCTTCCCCGACGGGCACGTCCGGCCACTGCAGTGACACCGCCGATTCGCTGGCTTGCTGCACACCGATGCCCAGGCGGACGTCGAGGAAATCCGAGTCCGCTACGCGGCGTTCCCACATCCGTGGACCACCGATGACGGTGTCCAGTTTCTGCGGATCACCGTGCACGAAAAGTTGGCTGCGTCGCTGTTCCTGAGCGGCGCGCTGGACTTCCTCGCGGTCTTCGTCGAGTTGGCGTAGATAGCTGCGGCGCGCCTTTTCCTGTTCACCCCAACTGATTCGGCGACCGCGGCCGAAGCGCCCGCTGAACATCAGTGTCCCGAAGCCGACCAGACCGATCATCGGGAAGAACCCTGACTGCAACGATCGAATCCCCGAGGCGTACATCACCACGAGCGTGCCGATGATCCCAACCAGCAGGGCGGGCAGCGCGATCATCAGCAGGATGTTGCGCGGCTCCCGCTCGGGCAGCGCCAGCGGCGCGGCGACCGCGACCCGGACGGGCGGAACACTCGGTGGCGGCTTGCGCCTGCCCCGGACGAAACCCCGTTTGGACATTGCTTAACCCCCGCTTGCCTGATCGTTGGAATCGGGAATGGGCGCCACGGCTCCGCCTCCGGACACCGCATCGCGCGACACCAAGGCGGCATCGCGACTGATCGCCGGCCCGGGCGCGAACGTACGCACTATCGGCCAGGGCGCTTGCACGGCCAAGCGTGGATCCATCCCCAGTGCCTTCAGTGTCCGCTGATCCGATTGGATCCCGTACCGAACACCTTGCGGTGAAAGCCAGTACAGGCTTTCCCGGGTGTCGGAGGTGCTGACGCCGCTTGTCGTCGTGACGAAGTTTGCCGCGCCCGGCAGCATCAATGTCTGTTGTGCCTCAGGTGAATTGGGATCACGGTCGTCGCGGACCAGATGCACAATTCGATCATCCATACCGATCGAGACCGGCAAACCCCGCCCGCTGAAGACGGTGATCCTGGCCTGCGGGTCGCCGGGCTGCTTCTCCCAGCCGACGCATGTCACCGGATTGGCCGAGGTGTCGATGAATTCCATCTTTCCCGACGGGTAGTAGTCGACGTCGAGCACGTCGACCACCGGTATCTGGATCAGCTTGTCCGGTCCGATCAGGATCGGTGTCGTCGAACCCTCCGAATTGGCGGTCCGCAACAAGTCCGCGACGAAACTGGTGATCTTTTGGACGCCGGTCGGCAACAGCACATAGAAGCCGTTGACGGTGCCGCTGGCGTCACGGGTTTCCAGGACGCTGCCCACCGGGGAACCCGGCAGCCACCGCGACGGTGTGCCCTGGCCCGGAATCGCCGGTAACACAAGGGGTTCCGTTGAGGGCATCGCATCGAAAAGCGCGTTCGAGATTTCGATCGGATACGTCACGCCGGGGTCAAGACCGAGGTTGAACGTCACCGATCGGTCGGTCGGGTCGATGCGGGACCGCTGGCCTCTCCAGATCACGTAGGTCGCGCCCTTGTGGGTCGCGAGGATGGCTTGCGTCGGGCCCATGGCCGCCGACCGCCCGAACGGCGAGAGCTGGCCGGCGATTGACGTCACCACCGGAGCGGTTCCGCTGCCTCGAGTGGCCGCGGTGTCGCACACCGACCAAGCAGATACGGCGCTCGCCGTGATGGGCAGGCTGTCCGGCGCGCCGGGAATGCCGATGATCGGGCCCGTCGGGTACTTCGCGATCTCGCTCGCCTTGACCCAGGTGGGCGCACTCGCGTTGCCGATCGCGAGCCGCGCGGACGTCAGATTGAGGGCGGGGTAGAGGCGTCCGTTGATCTTCGCGTAGACCGCGCCGGTGTCACGGTCGCCGATGATGGCGGACTGGCCAACCAAACCCGCGGGCTTCATGACATGAAGGAGCGCCATCCAGCCGAGGCCGATGAGGACGAGCACGATCGACAGCGCCACCGCCGCTTGCTGTTTGCGATCGTCGTGCTTCATCCGCACTGAGAACCTGGTGATCGCGGCACGCAATCGCCGGTTGTAAAACAGGTGCCCCGAATTCTGGTCCCGGTTGGACAGATTGAGTGGCACGGTCATTCTCCTTTCGGCCGTCGACGCGGATCTGCTGCGTCGACACCGACGTCACTGCAACTGGCCCCCATATCTTTCCCGGTTCTCGGTTTCCGCCTCTTCGCGGAGAGCCGCGATCGCGAGGTTCAACCTGTCGGCCAATTCTCCGTGGGCGTAGCCGGTCATCACGCCCGGATGCAGAGTCAACTCGAGCAATCGGCCGTCGGAGTTTGCAACGGCGCGGATATCGCCCAAGTCCACGCTGTACGTGACTGTCTCGGCCTGCGCGACAAGCGCTTCCCACTTGTCGGCAGCCTCGCTCAGGTCACGCAAAACCGATTCGACGAGATCCTTGTCGCTCAGATTCGCGCGACTGCCCGATCCCGACACGTTGACAGTATCGTCGACCCCTCCAACCAGCGTCAATTCATGATTTGGGGGCGGTTGTCCACTGACTCGCGGGTGGGGCGTCGAGCTTCTGAAACCAGGCGAAGTGATAGTTCGCCGATACCGCGTCCCGCGCGACGAGGCTTTCGGTCGCGGCCAACAACAAACAGTTGAGTAACAGCGCGGGTGCGATATCCGGATACTGGCCCAGGAGCTGGTAGCGGGCGGTGTCGAGGTGCACGCGCAGCAGGTCGACTTCTTCTTCTACGACGCCGGTACCCGCCGCGGCGGCCTTGGCCAACGTGTGCACCAACCGCGGCAACCCGTCGCGCCAATGCGTAGCCCGACCCAGTTCCCATCCCAGATCGTCGACCGGCGGCAGCTCGCGGGGCCGCACCGAGGATTCCGTCGCGGCGACGTCGTCATGGCGGCCAATGAAATCGCCCGGGGTGTAGGTCGCCGTCCGAGTCGCCTCGTCGAGCAGAGCGGAGACTTTGCCGCGGCGACGCCGGGGCTCCAACAACCGAACGCCTGCCGGAAGCGCGATGCCCGACGGAATCCAGCCGTGCGCGAGGTCGGTGACCAAAAGCGTCGTCCCGTCCGCGAGATCGCCGACTGCCCAGTTCAACTGTGGTTCTTGGTGAACGACGAACGCGAGGAGCCGCTGCAATCGCTCGTCGTCGGATTCAGCCACGGCGGGGGCCTCGACGGTCGCCGGGGCCTCCACGGCCTTGGGCGCCTCCGTCTCCGCGGGCGCCACGATCCGCAGCTCCGCGGTCTCTGCCTCCACGGGCTCCGGCTGCGCCTCGCGTGGCGCCTCCGGCTCCTCCGCCGCCTCCGCGACGTCCGGTTCCACTGCTTCTGGCTCCACAATCTGCAGCTCTGTGGTCTCAGCCTCAGGGGCCTCCGGCGCAACCGCGTCCCGCTCGGGAGCCTCGAGCGCGATGGCCTCCATGACCTGGGTGGCGTCCTCGGGCTCCAGCGCCACCTCGGCCTCGGCGGCGTCTTCGGTCTGCTCGGCCTCGGCGGTCTCCGCGGCTTCAGTCTCCGTGGCCTCGTCGGCCGCCGCCGCCGCCTGCGGAACCTCCGCCGGCTCCGGCACCTCCGCGGCGTGCGGCACCTCCAGGGTCTCCGTGACATCCGGAACCTCCTGGGTCGTCGACTCCGGCGTAATAACGGTCGTCGCGGCGTCGTCATCGTCGGGCGCCCGATGCCGAGCCTCCGAAACCTGAGGTTCGGCGCGATCGTCGGCTGGCGGAGCAGCTGCTACCGGGGGAGCGGCGGGCGCCTCGTGGCGGTCGCCCTCGGCGGGCTGCGGCGGCGCCGGTTCGGCACCCGCGGGGGCGGCAACGGCGGGCTCCACATCCCTAACGGCCGGTATGACTTGCGTCTCGTGGACGTCTCGCCGGGCGACACGTTGTCTGACCTGCGGGCGCCGGTGGCCTGCGAGCATCTCGGCCCGCATCGCGCGCACATGACGCAGCGTCGATTCGACTCGGCGCTGGGCGTGAGCACGAGCTTCGTCGATGACTCGGGCCTCTTCCGCCTCCCGCGCGGAATCGGTCATATCGGCCCGCTTAATGACTTTGAGCTCGTCGTTCGCGGTACGGGTTATCCGCTGCAGGTCAGCCCTGAGATAGTCTGCGAGCGCGGCGGTTTCGCCGGTGATCGTCGACAGTTCGGCAGGCCAAAGCCCGCCTGTCACCCAAGGGGTGCAGTCGATCTGAGAGCTGAAGGCCGGAATCTCCAATGATTCCCGGGTAGCTCTCCGGAGGCGCTGGCGCGCTGCTATCCGACCGAAGATGGCCACGGGCCAAGCCTACCGGCATTCGGCAGATCGTTTATTCCGAAGGTGAATTGTGCAGATCCGAGGGCCTGAGTACCGTGAGGGCATGGCTGATTCTGCGCTGCAGCAGCAACTCGACGAAGTCCGCGCTCTACTGGGCCGCGCGCGAGAGTTGTTCGGCGCCAACCCCATCGAGCCGCCGACCGATATCGCTCCCGACCCCGACATCGTCAAAACCTGGGTTATCTAACTGCCGGCCTAACCCGCGTCATCCCGGCGGCGCAGCTTGTGCGCCAACAGTTTCTCAATCGCCGCATCTAGATCGTGCGGAGTAGGCACGGCCGTCGACGGCGTGTGCCCGGCGGCCACGATCTCGTCGCGAACTTCCAGCAGCGCTTTCAGGCACGACACGTCGGCGGTCAAAAGGATGCCCTTTGCCAAGGTTTGGGCGTCGGTATCCATTGCCTCTTCGCTCAACGCGACGCTGTGCATATATCCGCCGCGGCAAGAGCGGACAAGGATGTGTCCGCTGGGGTGAACCGTGTCGAAAGCGGGATTGGCGTCGGTCATCGACCGCCGTCGACTATGCCGCCGAGCTTTCCGGCCGCATCTTCCTCGTGCTGGTCCCAGACCGCCGCCGAGGTATTCAGTTTGTGCGCCATGTCAGCGTGATCGTTGGCCTGCTGCTCGTAGCACTGGCGCCTGAGCTCGAGCAGCTCGCGTCCGGCATCGCGCAATTCGCTGAAGATGGGCCCCAGCGAGTCCAGGCTCTCCTGGATCGCGGGGTGGGATGACGGAACGGTGCGCAAGTACTCGGAGGTGTCCTGATGATGCGCGGCGGCATCGCGCAAATGTGCGGGCACCACATGGATTCGATCTGCCATCCGCTGTCTCCTCTTCATGCGCCGCCGGTAAGAGCGGCGAGATCACTATTGTCAGGTAGTCGCCGTCCCCGCCGGGCGGGTGGGTGCCGGTGTGTCGGTCGTAGCCGGCGCGGTCGCGGCCGCCACCGGCGGATGCTCCCAGCCTAGAAAGCTCGGCCCGCTTACGGAGGCGATGTGCTGAATCTGCCCGTCGAGGAGGGCTTTATCGTGGCCCAGCGCGAGCGCGTGGCGATCGGTGAACATGCCGATATCACCCGGTGCGAGCTGCAGCGGCTCGATCGGATTGGTCACCGCCGTTCCCGGTGGGGGAATGGTCATTCCTTGCTGGTGGAATGCATCCGCAATCGACGCGCCGCCAACCGCGGCCTTGATCGTCGCGGCCAGCTGCGGGCTGGCCGCCGTCACCGTCTCGCCATTGGGCAGGGTGACCGTTGTCGGACCCGCGGGCTGCGGATCGCGTTCATCCGTTGACGCGTCGCCCTTATCGTCGTCGGCTTCCTCGCTGGGGTCGCGATCGGTCGGATCGGACTCTTCCGACGCCAGCAACCCGTTGTCGTCCAGACCCCGCGACCCCGGATCGCTCGACTCTTGCGACCCGGCAAGCGGTAACCCACCCGGGCCACTCCAACCGGCCAGCGGGCTGGTCGTGCCCAGACCGGGCAGCGAACCCGCGCCGAAGTTGGGAATGCTCGGCGGGACCGGCGCCGAGGGCATCGCGGGCGCGGTGGAACCCGGTGTCGAATACGGATCCGATGAATCCTCGGCCAGCGGGCCGGGATCGTCGGCCAACAGTGAATCCAATAATGGATCCCATCCGGCAACATCCGCGGACTGTTCGGTAGCGCCGCGCACGGGTGCACTTGTGGGGGCGCCGGACACCGGCCGGCTGTCGCCGGGGTTGCTCGGCCCACCTTTGGAAGCGTCGTACAACGATGTCCATGCGGCCATCAGCGCTGACTTCGACGTGTCATCGAGGCTCGCATTCGCGACCACGGCCCGAATGTCTCTGAGCTTGCCGATGAGAAACCGCTGAAAATCGCGTGCTCCCGCCGGGGTGTCCAGATCGGATCGCGTCTGCACCGCCGCTTCGGTCTCGTGCTGCAATTTGGTCAGCGCGTCCCTGCCCTCGACGGTCATCAGGTGTGCATTCATGATGGCCGAAACCACTTGCAGGTCCAGCTGCGAGCTTGCCGAATTCTGGTGTGCTAGAGCGGCTTCGGCGTCCGCTATGGCTTCTGCGGCGGCACCCTGCTGTCGATCCGACGGCGCCGGTGCTGCGCCCCCGAGTGTCCTCACGTCAAAGAGGTCGGGGTGTTGTTGCCGGATCTTGAGCAGGATCGCATCGAGTTCTTCCGATCGCGTGGTGGGCGTGACCACGGCAGTCAACTCGGTCCGCGTCAATCCCGTCTGCCAGGCGTTGGGATCGCCGGTGCGGTCGCGCACACGTTTGACGGTGGCGAGTAGTTCGTCATAGGTCGACATCTGCTAGGCGAACAGCGCTGCGCCCCAGTGCGGGCGGTGTCGCGTCCCCTCCATGCCGGGTGACAGTACTCAGGCACGAACTCGCCGACAATTCACCACGGCGGGCCTGTGCATGAACGGATCGCACGAATCGGGCTAGCCCCTAGAGGCGGCGTACTGTGCCCGTAATCCTTCCAAGACAGCAGTTTTCGCGCGATCGAGCTCGTGAGCGTCTGCCACGATCGCCACGATCTCGCGTTGCTTGGCGACCAGAAACCGCTGAAACTCACGGGCGCCCATCGGGGTATCGACGGCGAGGTGGTCCTGATCCGGGGCGGCGCGTTCGATTTCGTCGGCGATCGCGTCAAGCCGCCGCAGGCTCTCCCGGATCGCGGCGTGGGCGCTGGCAAGGACTTCCGTGAGCACGCGGTCGGCCTCAGCGACCGTGCCGTGTTGGTCGACCAGTGCTGCCTGACGTGCCTGAATGGCGGCTACCGAGGGCCCGGATTGTTCCGACATGCGTTCAACCTATTCATCTGCCCAGGTGAATCTGGGTGGTCTTGGTTCTCATATCGGTCGGCGGATCTGAACGTTACTGCCCAATGGGCTGATCCGTACCGAGGCACCCGAGTAGGGCGCCTCGACAACCAGGTTGTTGCCGATGGCCAGCTGTACGTGTCCAGCGTGCGGGAAGACGAGGTCACCCGGCCGGACTTGCGATCGGGGCACGGGGATACCGTCGTTGATCTGCTGGTATGTAGTGCGGTCCAGGTGAATCCCCGCTTGCGCGTACGCCCATTGGACCAACCCCGAGCAGTCGAACTGGTTGGGACCCGTCGCGCCCCAGACATAGGGCCGGCCCAGTCGCGACAAGGCGGCGCGCACCGCGATTCCGGCGCGGCCGCTTGGCGACGGCAGCCGCAGGCCGGCCAACCCCGGACCGCGGTGGTGCAGCGTTCGGTATCGCAACGCCCGCAGTGCCAGCGAATGCCGTCGCGCCCGCAAGCGGGCCGACAGTATGTGCGCCCGTTGGGCACGCAGGCGGGCGGCACTGCGCCGCATCGCCTCACGCTGGGCCATCGGGGTGATAGGGGTGGTCGCGGCGTCCGCGCGAGCCTCGTCGAGAACACTCTTGGTGAGCTCGCGGGCCTGTGCCCGATCCTGGTGTGCACTCGCGATGACGCCTGACGCCGCGGCATCCGTGCGCCCCGCCGCCAGCAATGCTTCCCTGCTGCGATCGGCCAAAGCCTGGTAATCAGCTTGGGCCACACCACTATTCAGCTCGGCACTGCGCAACAGCAATCTCCCGTAATCGCCGGGTGTGGCGTCCAGCGTCGCGCGCCGAGTGGCACCGGTAAACATCTGGTGCGCACGACTCAATACCTCGATATCACTTCCGATCACAGTTCCACCTCACCCGTGTCCTGGTCGGTCGCGCCGTGGTCCGTCGGCTCGACCGCGTCGGCGAAAGCGCGAACGCGGGGGAGTGCTCCGGCCGGGATGACCCCGCGGTTGCGGATGTCCCACATCTCGTCGCTGCCGACACCGAGCAATGCCGCGATGATCGGCTCCGGTAGCGACGACTGCGCGCATGCCCGATCGAACCGCGCACTCAAGCTGGCCGGCATGCGTTCCAGCAGAGCGCTGCGCGTCTCCTCGAGCGACTGGATGTGCCTCATGAGCCGATCCGTCGAATCGGCTCCGGCGTTCACGGCGACCCGCCATGAGCTGGCGGCCAGCATCTCTGCCTTCACGCATTGCGCGATCACAGAGAGAATATACGTCTCATATTCGTTTGATGTCGTCGCCGGCAGCCGATCGATGACAGATTTGAGGGCGTCGAGCTGCGCTTCGGCGTAACCTTCCAGCACTTCGGTGTCGCTGTGACGGTCGACGACGACCGCGCCGGCCGGCCGCGCGGACATGGTTTCGGGCGGCTGCGCCGCGATCAGCCGGGCCAGCTCGGCATCCGGATCGGCGGCCACCAGCAACCGCGAGTAGGTCCCGGGCGGCAAGCCGAGCCCATTTTCAACCTTCTGAACTGTGCTTTTGTGCGGCTTGCGAGCGCCGCGCTCGAGATAGCTCAGTCCCATAACGCTCACGCCGGTCGCGGCGGCGAGCTCCGCTAGCGACCAATCGCGCGACTCGCGCAACGCGCGGATGGCGGCACCGGCCGATTCACGGCTCACCACAGGCTCCGGCCATAGGCCGGATATTACACAGACCAGCTCCATCGACGTTGTATATATGTTTTTGTCACGTTTCTCTTGCGCGCGGCCCGCATACGTGTATACGCTTTTGTCTACGTTTCACCGGACAAGGAGACCGACATGGGACATCCCTGCGCAGCCAACCCGGAACTTTGGTTCGGCTACCCCGACGATGACGGCGGTGACGGCGCGGCAAAGGCGCGCGCTTACGAGCAGTCGGCCACCGAGGCGCGGCTCCAATGCCTGCGCCGCTGCCCGCTGGCGCAGCAGCGGCAATGCGCCCAGCACGCCATCGCACACCGCGAGGAATACGGCGTGTGGGCCGGCGTGAAACTGCCGGGTGGGCAATACCGCAAGCGCGACCAGCTCGCCCGCGCCCACGAGGTTCTCCGGCGTATCGCCGCCGGAGAGATCAATTCCCGACAGCTGCCCGAAAACGCGGCGCTGCTGGCGCGCCGCGAACACGATGTCGTTGCGGTGCCCGCGGTGGTGGTGCACCTACCGCTCGCGCAAGTCGGCCCCCGTACGGCCGCCTGACAGCTGCAATGTTTGGGCGGTCAGCCGTTTGCTGACCCGGCCGACCGGGTAGAGCGCATCCATGACGTTCGACCTGACTCCGACGGCTGCGCAACACGATCTGGCCCGGCGCACCCACGAGTTCGCCGAAGAAGTGATCCGTCCGGTCGCACTCGACTACGACCAGCGACAGGAGTTTCCCTGGCCGGTGCTGGAGGAGGCCGCCCGGCGCGGCTTCTACAGCCCCTTGTTCTACCGCGACTTGATCGGTGATTCGACCGGCGTCTCCTTGCCGATGTTCATGGAGGAGCTGTTTTGGGGCTGCGCGGGGATCGGCTTGGCGATCGTCATGCCGGCGCTGGCGTTGTCGGCGATCGGCCAAGCCGCTTCCCCCGAGCAGATGTTGCAATGGGCGCCCGAATGTTTCGGTACACCGGGCGATCTCAAACTCGCGGCGCTGGCGATCTCCGAACCCGAAGGCGGCAGCGACGTGCGCAACCTGCGCACCCATGCTCGCCGCGACGGAGACGACTGGGTTATCGACGGCCACAAAATGTGGATCGGCAATGGCGGCATCGCCAACGTGCACGTGGTCAATGCGGTAGTCGACGAGGAACTCGGTCACCGCGGTCAGGCGCTGTTCGTGATCCCGGGCGGTACCCCCGGACTGAAAATGGTGCGAAAGCTCGACAAGCTCGGCTGTCGGGCCTCCCACACCGCCGAGTTGATGTTGGAGGACGTCCGGATTCCCGGCGACAACCTCCTTGGCGGGCAAGACAAGCTCGAACACAAGCTCGCCAAGGCGCGCGAAGCGGTGGCGGGCGGAGAACGTTCCGGCTCGGCGACTTTGGGCACCTTCGAACAGACGCGCCCGATGGTCGCCGCCCAGGCAATCGGGATCGCGCGCGCCGCATTGGAGTACGCGACGTCCTACGCCACCGAACGAGAGGCGTTCGGCGGACCCATCATCGACAACCAGGGCATCGCATTCCCCCTGGCCGACCTTGCCACCCAGATCGACGCCGCCCGGCTGCTGACGTGGCGTGCCTCGTGGATGGCGGCCAACAATGTCCCCTTCGAGCGGGGCGAGGGTTCGATGTCGAAACTCGCCGCCAGCGAAGTGGCGGTCAAGGCCACCGAACGCGCCGTCCAAGTCTTGGGCGGCTGGGGCTATATCACCGACCATCCGGTGGAGAAGTGGTATCGAGATGCCAAGCTGTACACCATCTTTGAAGGCACCAGCGAGATTCAACGGATGGTCATTTCGAACGCGTTGGGCGCGGCCGTGGGGACGCCGCCGCTGCATGTGGTGATAGAGCCGTCCGGGGGACCGCTGAACCGGGTCTTCGGTCGGGGCGCGCCATTGCGATCTCGCGCCGCCGGGGCCGCATTGTCGATGCAGGATCGGATTCCGGAACCGGTCATGCGGCTCGCCATGAAGGTGCTGCGACCGCCGGGCCGATAATCGGTGAACGATGAGCAACCTCGAGACCGCGCCGACCGAAGTAGCTTGCAGCGCTTCACGGGTCGCGGGCATCGAGGTGCTGCATCCACGAGAAGTTCCGCTGGGCGGGCCTAGGGCGATCCGGGTACAGCGAACCCTGCCGCAACGGCAACGCTCGCTGATCGGCGCGTGGTGTTTCATCGACCACTACGGACCCGTGCGGGCGAGCATGGACGTGCCGCCACACCCGCACACGGGACTACAGACCGTGAGTTGGTTGTTCAGAGGGGAAGTGGAGCACCGCGACAGTGCCGGCGTGCACGCCATGGTCCGCCCCGGCGAGCTCAACCTGATGACGGCGGGAGCGGGCATCTGCCATTCCGAAGTATCGGTGGACACCGGCGCCGCCTTGCATGGCGCACAGCTCTGGGTGGCACTTCCCGACTCAACTCGCGACACCGGACGCGATTTCGCCCACCATGCGCCCCCGCCGATATCGCTGCCCGGCGCGGTAGCACGCGTTTTTCTCGGGGAGCTCGCCGGCAGCCGTTCGCCCGTGCCCACCTTCACGCCGCTACTCGGCGCACAGCTCGACCTCGATTCGAACACCCGGCTGGACCTGGACGTCGACCCGGCCTTCGAGCACGGCGTGCTGTGCGACGTCGGTGCCGTGCAGCTCGGCGGCACCGCTCTGGGGGTGGCCGACCTCGGATATCAAGGCGCCGGGAGCTCGACGCTGCGGCTGCAGAACACGGGGGACGGACCCGCGCGGGTGCTGCTGCTGGGCGGGACGCCCTTCACCGAGGAGCTGGTGATGTGGTGGAACTTCGTCGGGCGCAGTCACGACGACATCGTCAGCTATCGCCATCAGTGGCAGGACGGCGACGAGCGCTTCGGCGCTGTCGACGGCTACCGGGGCTCGGTCACCCACCTGCCGGCGCCGCCCCTGCCGACCGCGCGGCTGCGGCCGCGACCCACACCGGAGAGAAAGGATCCCTAATGACTACAGACAAGACCGGTGCACCGACCACCGTCACCGCGGGACACCAGACCTACACAATCGCCGTCGAAGGGCGGACCGTCGGCCATGCCGACTATGCGGACCGCGGCGATCAGCGCGTTTTCCACCACACGGTCGTCGATCCCGAATTCGGCGGGCGGGGGCTGGCGACCATCCTGGTCGAGAAGGCGCTCAACGCCGCCCGCGACGAAGGCAAACGCATTGTTCCGGTGTGCTCGATGGTTCAAACGGTGCTCAAGAAGCATCCCGAATTCGGCGACATCACCGACCCGGTCACCGCCGAGGTCAAGGGCTGGGCAATGACGCAGCCGCATGAGCCGCGTTGACATGGCGCTGCTGATTCTCAAGGTTGCGCTGATCGCCTTTGTCGTCGGAGGCACCGTCGCTCTGATCACACGAGGCGTTAGGCGCTCGCGAGCGAATAGGTTGGATCCACGCTGGAAGGGGGACCGCACCCAACCCGGCTACGAGGCATCCGCGTTAGGGGCCATGCCGAACACGCCGCTTCCCGAATGGGTCAATTGGGATGACGAGGACGACGACCCAGTCACGCGCTCCCAAAAGTGAGGCAGTGCAACACATGTGCGGCCGCGGGCCCAACAGGCCGCGGTGCGAACCGCTCGGTGGGCGAAGGGGGACTTGAACCCCCACGTCCCGAAGGACACTGGCACCTGAAGCCAGCGCGTCTGCCATTCCGCCACTCGCCCGGGAAACAACCGAAGGACCATACCACTGTAGTGGCCGCGTGCCCCAGCCGCTCGCGCGGGACCGGGAGCCTTCGCGCCGGGGCGCAGCCCGCCCTGAGCTGGCGTGATGCGATTCTCAGAGTTCTCACGGTGCCGCAGCATCGAGGTGTCCCGATACCATGCTTGAGTGATGCGACATGCGGGCGAGGCGTTTGCCTTGCGCCGCCGATATGCCGAGACAAGTGCGGGCGAGCGCTGAAACATGAGTAGCCACAAAGGGCTCGTTGCGCGGATCGAGCGCAAACTCGAGGCGACCGTCGGCGATGCGTTTGCCCGAGTGTTCGGGGGATCGATAGTTCCGCAGGAGGTCGAGGCCCTATTGCGCCGCGAAGCCGAAGACGGCGTGCGGCCACTTCAGGGCAATCGTTTTTTGGCCCCCAACGAATACATCATTACCCTCGGTATGCACGACTTCGAGAAGGTGCGCGCGGATCCCGATCTCACGTCGAGCGTTTTCGCTAGGTACTTGGCTGACTATATCTATGAACAGGGGTGGCAAACGTATGGTGAGGTTGTGGTTCGGTTCGAGCAGTCACCGAACCTGCACACCGGCCAGTTCCGCGCCCGCGGTGCTGTCAACCCCGATGTCGAGCCCCGCCCGGCGGACAACGACCCCGCCCGGCCACAATCAAATCAGGCGTTCAGCGCAGAACCAGGAGTACCACCAATGACTGACAACTCGAGCTACCGCGGCGGTCAGGGGCAGGGGCGGCCCGGCGACGACTACTACGACGAGCGCTACGCGCGTCCCCAAGACGATCAGCGCGGCGGCCAGGACCCGCAGGGCGGGGCCGACCCACGAGGTGGATATCCGCCGGAGCAGGGCGGCTACCCGCCCCAAGGTGGCTACCCGCCGCCTCGCCACCCCGAGCAGGGCGGTTACCAAGACCAGCGCGGCGGATACCCCGACCAGGGCGGTTACCAAGACCAGCGCGGCGGATACCCCGACCAGGGTGGCTACCAAGATCAGCGCGGCGGATACCCCGATCACGGCGGTTACCCCGATCAGCGCGGCGGATACCCGGACCAGGGCCGCGGCTACCCAGACCAGAGCCAGGGTGGCCCCCCGCCGTCGTACGAGCAGCGCCCCCCGGCGCCTGGCGGCGGCTACGGCGGCGGCCCAGGCTACGACCAGGGCTACCGCCAGGGTGGTGGCTACGGACCTCCCGGCGGCGGTCAGCCCGCAGGCGGCCAGCCGGGCTACGGCGGCTACAGCGAATACGGCCGCGGGCCGGTTCGTCAGGACGACGCCGGCTACGCACCGCAAGGCGCGCCCGAACAGCCTCGACCGCCTTACCCCGACCAAGGCGCCGGCTACGACCAGGGTTACCAGCAAGGTGGTGGCCAGGGATACGGGCAGCAGGAATACGCCCAGCCGGAGTACGGCCAGCAGGAGTACGGCCAGCAGGACTACGGGCAGGGCGACTACACCCAGTACGCCGAACACATTCCGGGCGGGGGCGGCGGGTACGCCCCTCCCGCCGGCGGATACGCCGAACCGCCGTCGCGCGACTACGAGTACGGACAGTCAGCCGACTACGGCCAGGCGGCCGATTACGGTCAACCCGCGGGCGGAGGCTACGGCGGTTACGCGGGGGGCGGCTACGGCGCTGCCGGGACTTCGGTCACCCTGCAGCTCGACGACGGCAGCGGTCGGACATATCAGCTGCGCGAAGGCGCCAACATCGTGGGCCGCGGACAGGACGCGCAGTTCCGGTTGCCCGACACCGGTGTGTCGCGCCGTCATCTTGAAATCCGCTGGGATGGACACGTGGCCCTGCTGACCGACCTCAATTCCACAAACGGCACCACCGTCAACAACGCGCCGGTACAGGAGTGGCAGTTGGCCGATGGCGACGTCATCCGTTTGGGCCACTCGGAGATCATCGTTCGGATCCACTGATCGCAGCGGGCTCAAAGCTGCCGTGCTTCGCCCCGCGCCGACCACCGTCCAAGTATCGTGACGTTGCTGATGTGCTCGGCGTCACCGATGCGAGGGATGCGACGCCAGGACGGAAAGGACGCCAGATGCAGGGACTAGTACTGCAACTGACGCGTGCCGGATTTTTAATGTTGTTATGGGTATTCATCTGGTCGGTGCTGCGAATCTTGCGGACCGACATCTACGCACCCACCGGCGCTGTCATGGTGCGTCGCGGCTTGGCGTTACGGGGCACGCTCCTTCCCTCGCGGCAGCGCCGGCATGCTGCCCGCTATTTGGTCGTGACGGAAGGTTCGCTGGCGGGCGCGCGAATCACGCTCAGCGGGCAGCCCGTGCTCATCGGGCGCGCTGACGATTCGACGCTCGTGCTGACCGACGACTACGCCTCGACACGGCACGCCAGGCTGTCTCAGCGCGGCTCGGAATGGTACGTCGAGGATCTAGGATCGACCAACGGCACTTACCTTGACAGGGCGAAGGTGACGACTGCGGTACGAGTCCCAATAGCAACGCCGGTTCGGATCGGCAAAACGGCAATCGAGTTGCGCCCGTGACCCTGGTCCTGCGATATGCCGCCCGCAGCGATCGCGGCCTGGTACGCGCCAACAACGAAGACTCGGTCTATGCCGGCGCACGACTGTTGGCGCTGGCCGATGGAATGGGTGGCCACGCCGCCGGCGAAGTGGCGTCTCAATTGGTGATCGCCGCGCTGGCCCATCTGGACGACGACGAACCGGGTGGTGACCTGCTCGCCAAGCTCGACGCCGCGGTGCGCGCGGGCAACTCGGCTATCGCCGCACAGGTCGAGATGGAACCCGAGCTCGAGGGGATGGGCACCACACTCACCGCAATCTTGTTCGCGGGCAACCGTATTGGGTTGGTGCACATCGGGGACTCGCGCGGCTATCTGCTGCGCGACGGCGAGCTGACTCAGATCACCAAGGACGACACCTTTGTCCAAACCCTGGTGGACGAAGGACGGATCACGCGGGAAGAGGCGCACAGCCATCCGCAACGATCGCTGATCATGCGGGCGCTGACCGGCCACGAGGTCGAGCCCACATTGACCATGCGGGAAGCGCGGGCAGGTGATCGCTACCTGCTCTGCTCGGACGGGCTGTCCGACCCGGTCAGCGACGAAACCATCCTCGAGGCCCTGCAGATCCCCGACGTCGCCGAAAGCGCTTACCGCCTCATCGAATTGGCGTTGCGCGGTGGCGGACCCGACAACGTGACGGTCGTAGTCGCCGACGTCGTCGACTACGACTACGGCCAGACCCAGCCGATTCTCGCGGGGGCGGTGTCGGGTGAAGAAGACCAACTGACCACCCTGCCCAACACATCGGCCGGCCGGGCTTCCGCGATCAGCCCTCGCAAAGAGGCCGCGAAACGGGTTGCGCCACAAGAAGAAACGCCGAGCCGCCCGCGGTGGCCGCGGCGCAGGATGTTCATCTTCGTGACGCTGATCGTCCTGCTGGTGCTTGCCGGCCTGGCGATCGTGCGAACCGTAATCCGAAGCAACTATTACGTCGCCGAGTACAACGGCATCGTCTCGATTGTGCGGGGAATTCAAGGGTCGATGCTGGGTGTGTCACTGCACGATCCTTATTTGGTGGGCTGTCTCAACGCGCGCAATGAACTGTCCCTTATCAGTTATAGCCAGTCCGGAGGGCACCTCGACTGTCGCGTGATGCGATTGCAGGACCTGCGTCCCGCGGAGCGCGCCCAGGTTCAGGCCGG
>NZ_MBET01000106.1:0-2074 GCF_001954215.1 Mycobacterium sp. IS-2888 | reverse complement strand
AACCGCCACCGGCGCGGCATCGGTGAGCATGAACTCGATACGCTCCCGCGGATGTTCAGGGTCGATGGGCAGATACGCCGCCCCGGTTTTGAGCACCGCGGTGATCGCGGCGATCGCGTGTGGAGAGCGCGCCAGCAACACCCCCACCACACACCCAGCACCCACGCCCCGGCCAACCAACAAATGCGCCAACCGATTAGCCGCCTCATCGAGTTGGCGGTAAGTCCAGGACTGCTCACCACAACTGAGCGCCACCGCCTCCGGAGTGGCGGCCACCTGCGCGGCGAACAACTCCGGAACCGACACCGGCGCTGTGGCATCCGCGCTGAGCACCGCCCGGTGACCGATCTCATCGAAGCGGGCATGTTCGGACTGGTCGAGCACATCCACCGACGACACGCGCCGCCCCGCATCGGCGGTCATCGCCATCAACACCCGCTCCAACCGCTCGATGAGCACCTGGATGCTTTCCGGGTCGAATACGTCGGTGCGAAATTCCACCGCCCCACCGATTCCGGCGGGCTCACCAGCCTCGGTGAAACGCTCCCCCAACGAAAACGCCAGATCCATACGCGCGCTATGGGTATCCAACGGAATCGGGCTGACCTCAACACCGTCTAGCACCAAACCCGCCGCCGGATCCTCATGACCGGCGAAATTCTGCCAGGCCAACGACACCTGAATCAGTGGGTGATGGCGCAGCGACCGAGCCGGATTGAGCCGCTCCACCAACACCTCAAACGGCACGTGCTGATGTTCGAACGCCTCCAAACTGCGTGCCCGAACCTGCGCCAACAGTTCAGCGAAGGTGGGATCACCGCCCACATCCACCCGCAGCACCAAGGTGTTGACAAAAAAGCCCACCAACTCATCGAGCGCCGGATCACCCCGACCGGCCACCGCGAAGCCCACGGCCACATCAGAACTGGCGCCGATCTTCGACAACAACACCGCCAACCCGGCCTGCACCACCATGAAACTCGTCGCGTTATGCTCACGGGCCAGCCGAGCAACCTGGCGCTGCAATCCCGCCGACCACTCGACGGCCACACTGGCCCCACGCTGATCAGCCACCAATGGATAAGGCCGATCAACAGGCAACTCCAAACGCTCAGGCATCCCGGCCAGCGCCTGCTCCCAAAACTTCAACTCCAGAGCAACGGCACTGCGCGGATCAGACTCCTCCCCCAGCCACTCCTGTTGCCACAGCGTGTAATCGGCATACTGCACCGCCAACGGCGTCCAACCCGGCGCCCGACCGGCGCACCGGCTGGTATAGGCCACACTCAAATCAGCGGTCAGCGGCCTCAGTGACCAGCCGTCCGCGGCGATATGGTGCATCACGATCACCAGCATGTGATCGTCGTCGGCGATGCGGAAAAGCCTTGCCCGCATTGGGATCTCGGTGGCCAGATCAAAGGTATGGCGTGCCGCGGCGTCGATGACCTCACCCAGCCGGGCTGGTGACCAGCTGCTGGCATCAACAACGTCCCACCCAAAATCTGCCTGCTCGACAGGGATAACCACCTGTCGGGGTGTTCCCTCGACCGTGGGGAACACAGTGCGCAGGCTTTCATGACGGCCCACCACATCGGTCAGCGCCGCACCCAATGCATCAACATCGAGCGGCCCACTTAACCGCAGCGCAGCTGCGACGTTGTAGACCGGCGAGGGCCCCTGCAACTGGTCGATAAACCACAACCGGTTCTGCGCATACGACAACGGAACCACCGCGGGCCGCTCAACCGGCGTCAACCGCGGCAGCCGACTGACGCCCGCACCGATGCGCGGCGCCAACTGAGCGACCGTGGGTGTGTCGAAGATCGTGCGGACGGTGAGGTCAGTGTCGAGTGTGGTGTTGATGGCCGCGATGAGGCGCATGGCGGAGAGTGAGTCTCCGCCGAGGTCGAAGAAGGAGTCGTCGATGCTGACGTGGTCGTGTCCGAGTGTGTGGGCGTAGATGGCGGCCAGGATTTGTTCGGTGGGGGTGGTGGGGGCGCGGTAGGCGCTGGTGGTGGAGGTGCCCGGCGTGGGCTCGGTGGATGCGAGCGATTGCCTGCACTCGGTGGACGTG
>NZ_MBET01000105.1:0-10267 GCF_001954215.1 Mycobacterium sp. IS-2888 | reverse complement strand
CGTCAGCTACCACCGCGACGCGTTCAACGAGCACATGCTGCTGCACCCGTTGTCCGCCCCGATGACGCTGCGCTGGCTCACCGACCGGTTCGCCCGCCGACCGCTGAGCGACCACCTCATCCGAACCGTGTGGCCGACGGCGTTCAACCCGATGACCTACGCGGGAATGGTGCGACTGCTCATGATCGGAGCCAAGGTCGTCACCGGCCGAAAGATTCGCCACCGACCGCTGTGAGCCCGTTGGGGGCCCGCTAGGAGACCGAGGCCTCCGGCTCCATCGGCAGCGCGCCCGACGGCTGATCGGCGGCGGGGACGTTCCCCAAATCGTCGCGGGCGTTCCCGGCGGCGAGTACCGCGTACACCAGCGCAGCGTCATCGGGGCGGACAACGGGTGCAGCAGCATGTGCTCGTTGAACGCGTCGCGGTGGTAGCTGACGTCGGCGCCGCCGGCCGAATACGCGTCGGCCAGTTGGTCGATGTCGTTGACGTCGATCAGGTAGTCGTGCACGGCCTGCACGATCAACACCGGCGGGGTCGGCACCACCGCGCCCAGCTTGATGGTCTGGAAGACGTGCGAGATCTCCGGCGTGGACAAAATGTCCTCGAGCGGCTCGTCGAGGTAGTCGCCCATGTTCTTGCCGGCCATCCGGATGACCGCCTCGGCGGTGGTCATCGTCTCCAGCGAGTCCAGCAGGGCGCGGCCCTCTTCGTTCGTGTGCTCCTTGATCACCCGGTCCAGGTCGGGGTAGACGTGCGCCAGCGCGGCCACTACCAGTGCGGGCAGTCCGGCGAAGAATTTGCCGTTGAGACGGCGGAAGGTGTTGCCCAGGTCGCCGACGGGGGAGCCCAGTACCGCGCCGACGATGTCCAGCTCGGGTGCGTAGTCGCCATACATCTCGGCGGCCCAGGCGCTGGCCAGCCCGCCGCCGGAGTAGCCCCACAGCCCGATCGGTGCCGACGGGGCCAATCCGATGCGCTCGGAGTTCAGCACGGCCCGGATCCCGTCGAGCACGCGGTAGCCCGGCTCGTACGGCGCGCCCCATGTACCCCCGAGGCCTTCGTGGTCGGGCACCGAGACCGCCCACCCCTCGGCGACAGCCGCGGCGATCAGGAAGAGCTCCAGCTGGGCGAGCGAGCCGAGCGCCTTCGCCTTCCTGCGCAGCGCATACGACGGGAAACAGCGGGACGACACGGCGTCGATCGCGCATTGATACGACAGCAGCGGGCAGGTCTGCCCCTCGGCTAGCCCCGCCGGGACGATCACCGTGGTGACGGTCGCCTCGGGCCGGCCGTTGAGGTCCATCGTCCGATACAGCAGCTGGGTGGCTTTGATGGGCTGCGGAATCAGGCCCAAGAACGCCAGCTCGACGTCGCGCGAGCGAAACACAGTGCCGGGCTCGGCGTGCTCGAACCCCGCCGGCGGCTGGTAGAACGGGTCGTCCGAGGGCAGCAACGGACGCACCTTGCGCTGCAGTTCCTCGTGCTGTGGCCGACCGATCCACTCGGCGCCACGCGTACCTGCCAGATTGCCGAGCTCAACCATTGAGGATCCCTTCTTGGCCAATCGGCATTCTTGCGCATGAACGCCGGGTAACTAAAGCGGAACCGCCGCATTGTGAGCCAGTTCTCCTCGGCCCGCGGCGCGTCGCTGGCGCCACTGCGACCGCCTAATTTACCGCCACGTCACTCGGTGGCTTGAGGGCGGCGAATTCGTCGGTGACCCGCAGCTGGGAGTCGGTGAAGTGATACAGCGCTGCCGGACGTCCGCCACTGCGGCCGGACTGCGCGATGGTGCCGGTCTGGGTGATGACCCCGCGGCGGACCAGCACGCGCTGCAGATTCGTCGCATCGACCTGGTAACCGAGGGCCGCCCCGTAAATGTCGCGCAGCGTTGACAGCGCGAATTCCCTTGGTGCCAAGGCGAATCCAATATTCGTATATGACATCTTGGCCACCAGCCTGGCGTGCGCGTGGGTCACCATCGGGCCGTGATCGAACGCCATCGGCGGCAACGCGTTCACCGGATGCCAGCGGGTGTCCGGCGGCAGTTCGGGGATGGCGGGGGAGGGCACCAGGCCCAGGAAGGTGGACGCGATCATCCGGATTCCCGGCACCCGGTCGGGGTCGGAGAACACCGCGAGCTGTTCGAGGTGGGCCACCTCCCGCAGGTCGACCTTCTCGGCCAGCTGGCGCCGGACCGAGGTGGTCATGTCTTCGTCGTTGCGCAGCCGCCCTCCCGGCAGCGACCACGCGCCCTTTTGTGGATCGCGGGCACGTTGCCATAACAGCACGTTAAGCTGCGGTTTTTTTGTTCGCGGGCCCGCCTTAACCTGGCGAACCTGGAACACGACAGCAAGCACCTCGTGTGCGGTGCTACCATGGGCCATGTTTTCGATTGTAAGTCGAAAACCTCCTGAACGCGAAAGGGGCATCTCCGTGACGGTTTTGAATCGCATGGACACGCTCGCGGACGACCTGATTGCCGGCATCACCGACTCGCCCGGCGGCTACACGGGCGTGGACGGTGACGCGCAATGGGCGGCGGAGATTCGCCGGCTGGCAGACCTGCGGAACGCCACCGTCCTCGCGCACAACTACCAGCTGCCCGCCATCCAGGACGTCGCCGACCACGTCGGCGACTCGCTGGCCTTGTCGCGGATCGCCGCCGACGCCCCCGAGGACACCATCGTGTTCTGCGGCGTGCACTTCATGGCAGAGACCGCAAAAATCCTGAGCCCCGAGAAGACCGTGCTGATTCCGGATCAGCGGGCCGGCTGCTCGCTGGCCGATTCCATCACCCCCGACGAGCTGCGCGCCTGGAAGGACGAGCACCCCGGCGCCGTCGTCGTCTCCTACGTCAACACCACGGCGGCCGTGAAGGCGCTCACCGACATCTGCTGCACCTCGTCCAACGCCGTCGACGTCGTCGAGTCCATCGACCCCGACCGCGAGGTGCTGTTCTGCCCGGACCAATTTCTCGGCGCCCACGTCCGTCGAGTGACCGGCCGCACCAACCTGCATGTGTGGGCCGGTGAATGCCACGTCCATGCCGGGATCAACGGCGAGGAACTCACCGACCAGGCGCGCGCCCACCCCGACGCCGAATTGTTCGTGCACCCCGAATGCGGTTGTGCGACTTCGGCTTTGTACCTCGCGGGCGAAGGTGCCGTCCCGGAAGATCGGGTGCGGATCTTGTCCACCGGCGGCATGCTCGACGCCGCGCATCAGACTCGTGCGCGCACGGTGCTGGTCGCCACCGAGGTCGGCATGTTGTATCAGTTGCGCCGAGCGGCACCAGAAGTCGATTTCCGCGCGGTCAACGATCGCGCGTCGTGCAAGTACATGAAGATGATCACCCCCGCGGCCCTGCTGCGCTGCCTGGTCGAGGGCGCCGACGAAGTTCACGTCGACCCCGACATCGCGGCGGCCGGACGGCGCAGTGTGCAGCGAATGATCGAAATCGGGCATCCGGGCGGCGGCGAATGATCGCCCGCCCCGATTGGACCCACGCCGCCGATGTCGTCGTAATTGGAACCGGCGTCGCGGGTTTGGCCGCGGCGCTGGCCGCCCATCGCGCCGGCCGCAGCGTCGTCGTGCTGAGCAAGGCCGACCAGGCGAAGGGGGGGACCGCGACCCATTACGCGCAGGGCGGCATCGCGGTGGTCCTGCCCGACAACGACGACTCGGTGGAGGCCCACGTCACCGACACCCTGGCGGCCGGAGCGGGCCTGTGCGATCCCGACGCGGTGTACTCCATCGTCGCCGACGGCTACCGCGCGGTGTCCGAATTGGTCGGCGACGGAGCGCGATTCGACGCGGCCGTGCCCGGCCGCTGGGACGTGACGCGCGAGGGTGGGCACTCGCGGCGGCGGATCGTGCACGCCGGTGGCGACGCGACCGGAGCCGAGGTGCAGCGGGCGCTCGACCACGCCGCGGCCCGGCTGGACATCCGCGCCGGCCATGTGGCCCTGCGGGTACTGCACAACGATGCCGCCGTCACAGGGGTCCTGCTTGGCGGCGTGGACGGCTACGGGATCATCAGCGCGCCCTCGGTGATCCTGGCCTCCGGCGGGCTCGGTCACCTCTACGGCGCGACCACCAATCCCCAAGGCTCCACCGGCGACGGCATCGCGCTGGCGCTGTGGGCCGGCGTGCCGGTCAGCGACCTGGAGTTCATCCAGTTCCACCCGACGATGCTCTTCGGCGCTGGCGGCGGGCGTCGCCCGCTGGTCACCGAGGCGATTCGCGGCGAGGGCGCGGTATTGCTTGACAGCCAAGGCAATTCGGTCACGGCGGGCGTTCACCCGATGGGTGACCTGGCGCCGCGCGACGTCGTCGCGGCGGCCATCGACGCACGCCTGCGGGAGACCGGCGACCCGTGCGTGTTCCTCGACGCACGCGGCATCGCCGGCTTCGAGGCGCGGTTTCCCACCGTCACCGCCGCGTGCCGGGAGGCCGGGATCGACCCGGTCCGGCAGCCCATCCCCGTCGTCCCGGGCGCGCACTACAGCTGCGGCGGGGTCGTCGCCGACGTGTCCGGTCAAACCGAACTGCCGGGCCTTTTCGCCGCCGGCGAGGTGGCCCGCACCGGCATGCACGGCGCAAACCGCTTGGCGTCCAACAGCTTGCTGGAGGGACTGGTGGTAGGTGGCCGCGCCGGGCGGGCTGCGGCCACGCACGCGGTGGCGGCCGGACCGTCGCACGCGACCGCGCCCGAGACGATCACGCACACCGCGGTGCCGCGGTGGGAACTGCAGCGAGCGATGAGCCGCGACGCGTCGGTGGTGCGCGACGCCGTTGGGCTGCAGGGCTTGTCGGACACGTTGGCGAAGGCGGGGGCCCGCACCATCGCGGGCCGTCGCGATTTCGAGGACGTGGCCTTGACGCTGACCGCGCAAGCGGTTGCCGCCGCGGCCTTGGCGCGCAACGAAAGCCGCGGCTGCCACCATCGCGCGGAGTTCCCGGACGTCGCGCCGGATCAGGCGCGCAGCATTGTGGTGCGGCTGGCCGAGCAAGACGTGCAGGCCGAGGCGTTGGCGGCCGTGTGCTGATGACGCTGTCAGACTGCGAACGCGACGCCGCGCTGGACACCGTTCGCCGGAGTCTCAGGGAGGATCTGCGCTACGGGCCCGACGTCACCACCCTGGCAACCGTGCCGGCCGACGCGGTCGCCACGGCGTCGATGGTGCCGCGTGAGCCGGGCGTGATCGCCGGGCTGGACATCGCCTTGTTGGTGCTCGACGAGGTACTAGGCACCAGCGGTTATCAGGTGCTGGACCGCGTCGAAGACGGCGCCCGGGTGCGGTCGGGCCAGCCGCTGTTGACGGTGCGGGCGCAGACCCAGGGTCTGTTGACCGCGGAGCGGACCATGCTCAACCTCATCTGCCACTTGTCCGGGATCGCCACGGCGACGGCGGCCTGGGTCGACGCGGTGAGCGGCACCAATGCCAAGGTCCGTGACACCCGCAAGACGCTGCCCGGCCTGCGGGCGCTGCAGAAGTACGCGGTGCGGGTCGGCGGCGGCGTCAACCACCGATTGGGGCTGGGCGACGCCGCCTTGATCAAGGACAACCACGTGGTCGCCGCCGGATCGGTGGTCGCCGCGCTGCGCGCGGTGCGCGAGGCCGCCCCGGCGATGCCCTGCGAGGTCGAGGTCGACTCGCTCGAGCAGTTCGACGCGGTGCTGCCCGAAAAGCCCGAGCTGATCCTGCTGGACAACTTCCCGGTCTGGCAGACGCAGACGGCCGTCCAGCGTCGGAATTCGCGCGCACCCGCGGTGCTGCTGGAATCGTCGGGCGGGCTCAGCCTGGAGAACGCGGCGGCCTACGCATCGACCGGCGTGGACTACCTGGCCGTCGGTGCGCTGACCCACTCGGTGCGCGTGCTCGACATCGGCCTGGACATGTAGGTCCATCTTTGCGTCGAATGTGAATTCTGGGCGACCTTTATCGGCGTGTCGCCGCCGTGTGCGCACACTCAAAGCCGCCAGCGCACACTCGACGCGGACGTGGACTTGGGCTCTGCATTCGTCACCCGCCGCAACGCACGGCGCAACGCCTGGGGTGTATGGCCGACATGTGCACGCACCACGCGAGTCAAGTGCGCTTGGTCGGCGAACCCGAGTCCCGCGGCGATGTCGGCCACCGTCGACGTGTCCGCCTGCAGCCACTCGAGCGCCCGGCCGACCCTGACCCTGTTGCGATACCCGGTCAGTGTTACGCCCAGCTCCCGCGGAAACGCCCGGCTCAACCGGTAGGGTGACGCGCCCAAAAGCTCGGCAAGCGGGAACAATCCGCGTGCCGCCGGATGATCGTCGTGGATCGCCGCGCGCGCCCGCCGCACCAGCCGCGAGTCCGCAGGAACCGGTCGATCGGTCAGTGGCGTGCGCCGGTCGGTCACCCTGCGCAGCGCCGCGACGGTGAGCGCCAGGAGATTCTCGGCAAGTCGGTAGTCGATATCGATGGCGCCCAGGAGCCGTCGGTGGGCGAGTTCCAATCGAGCGTCGACGTAAAAGGTCGAGCGATGCATGCGACCGGGGTCGCCGACCAGCTGCCGCCACGACGTGGCGCTCAAGCGCACCGAGGTACACATGTCGCCGCCGTGCGGATGTGCGAACTGGTCTTCCTCTCCGGGCCCGGCGAGGTACCCGACGGTCGGGTCGAGATCGACCGGACCGTCCGCCGCGCGCCGTTGAAACCGGCCGGACCTGACCAACACCAGCCGCCCGTCCACCGGGTGCTCGACCGCGGACCAGCCCGAACAGTCGGGATGGCATGTCCACGACTGCAGACTGAACTGCGGCCGGGCGGCCAGGGTGGCCATCGAGAGCACGGCGCCAGGCTAGAGCCCTGGTATGACAGCACCCCGCAAGAATGTCCAAGACCGCGCGCCCGATCGTCGCGAAGCTGGGCCTATGGCATCAATACGTACCGAATTCGAAATCGACGTCGACGCCGACCGAGCGTGGCGAGTGGTCGGCGACTGGGTGGACGGCCCGGTCGGCATGGCCAACGGTTACGTGGCGTCGTCAAGCGTCGAGGGCGACGTCCGGGTGGTGACGTTCGCCAAGGGAAACGTTGCGCGGGAGCGGCTGATTGCCCGCGACGAGGGTGAGCGTCGGATCGTCTATTCGCTGATCGGCGACACGGTGTGCCCCGAACATGACAACACGGCGATGCAAATCGTGGCCATCGGTCCGGGTCGCTGCCGGTTCGTGTGGACCCGCGACGTTCTGCCCGATGAGCTGGCCGGGCGGCTGCTTGCCGCGATGGAGGACGCTTCCCAGGCCATCAAGCGCACTCTCGAAGACGGCCCGCTATCTGGCGAGTAGCGAGCGCGCGGCGGGCTTGGCCGCGTCGAGAGCGCCAGCGTCACCGGCGATCCGGGACAGGATCAGCGCCCCCTCGATCAGTGAGATCACCGCGAGCGCAACCCGTTTCGCGTCCGCCGCGGACCAGCCGTCGGAGCGCAACCGATCCTCGATTGCCGCGCACCAACCCCTGAAGGCACGGGCCGACGCCTCGCGCACCAGCGGGCTCGCGTTCACCGACTCGGTGGCGATCGGCTCGATGGGGCAGCCGTCGCGGTGGTCGCCGGCCAGCCCCGCCGCCAGCAGATCGAGCCACCGATCGACGATGTCGGCCACCGGTCGGCCCGTCGCCAGGAACCGGCGCAGCAATTGTTCGATGCTGGTCCCCTCGCTCTCGACGACCGCCGCCGCCAACTGTTGCTTGCCCTGCGGGAAGTGGTGATACAGCGAACCGGGCTTGACGCCGGCCTCCTCGAGGATCTGGTTGAGGCCGGTCGCCGCGTAGCCCTGGCGGCGAAACAGGGTGGCGGCGTTCCCGATCAATGCGGCGCGGCTGCGGTCGGGTCTCGGCACGCTATTGACAATACTTGAGTAATCACTCAAGAATGCTGAAATGAAGCAGCTGACTTTCGAAGAGGCCGGGCGCTACGCATGGCGCGAGGTGCCCGAGCCGGAACTCACCGCCCCGGGACAAGCGATGGTCAGGCCGCTCCTGGTGGCCTGCTGCGACCTGGATGTCGCGGTTGCTCATGGGCGGCTGCCGCTGCAGCCGCCGTATGCCGTCGGGCATGAGGGTGTCGCCGAGGTCGTTGCGGTGGGTGACGATGTGAGCGGTGTTCAGGTCGGCGACCGGGTGGTGGTGCCGTTTCAGATCAATTGCGGAACTTGCCGAGAATGCCGCCGCGGTGTGACGGGCTCATGCGGTTCGATGCCGCTGATGGCGATGTACGGCATGGCCCCGATTGCCGGGTTGGATGGTGGCGGCTTTATGTCGGACCTGGTGCTGGTGCCCTACGCCGATGCGATGCTCATCCCGGTTCCCGGCGGCGTCGACCCCATTTCCATCGCGTCCCTGTCGGACAACATCCCCGACGGCTGGCGGGCTGTCGGGCCGTACGCGGCCGAACTGGCTCGGCTTGATTCGGCCGACCGTCGGGTCCTCGTCGTCGGGCGGCTATCGATCGGGCTGTACGCGGCGGCGTTCGGCGCCGCCCTGGGAGCCCACGTCGACTATGTCGACACCGACGACCAACGGCTGGCCGCGGCCGAGAAGCTCGGCGCGGTGGTCCACGACCGCGCGAAGCCGGACAAGTCGTGGGACCCGTATCCGGTCACCGTGCACACGAGCGGCGATTCGGCGCTGCTTGCGGCGACCCTGCGCGCGACCTGGGCGGACGGCGTGTGCACCGACACCGGGATTTACCCCGAATACAACGTCGAGCTGCCGTTGCTCCCGATGTACACCCGCGGCGTGCAATTCGTTACCGGACGTGTCAATGCGCGAACCGTCATCCCTGAGGTGATCGAACTGCTCGCCGGCGGGTGCGACCTCTCGCCGGCCGTCGACCGCGTCGTGGCGTGGGACGATGCGCCGTCGGCCTGGCCGGCCATGACCGGCAAAACCATCTTCACCAGGGTGTAGCGAGCATTGTGTGTGAATCGTCGGCTTTGCGCGTGAATCGTGGGTGGAGAAATCACGGAAATCCCACCCTAGGGTCACACCGAAAGCCGTAGGTTCACACTCGTTCGGCGGCGACGCGAGCCTAGCTTTTCAGCTCAGGCGATGTCGCCGACGAAAACCCCGACCCGGCGCAGCTGCATGCGCGCCATCCGCGGCAGGCCCTCGACCTCGGGGCCCTCCGAGCCGGCCGGCACGATCCGCGTATTGGTGAGGTGCACCACCCGGTTGCGGCTGAACTGGACATCCGCCTCCCCGGCGGCGAGCACATTCTTGACCCAGTTCGTCTTGCCGTGCGCCAGCGCGATCGCCAGCACGTTTCCCTTGCGGTAGGGCGTGATCACGGTCTCGTACTGTTTGCCGGACGTGCGGCCGCGGTGCTTGATGGTCGCGGTCCCGGGCAGAAAGCGCGCGATCGGCTTGACCGCCGGGTTGAAGTACTTGATCTGGAAGCGTTCGAACCACGGCGGGAACACCATCGGGACGCCGGGGGCATTGTTGGGGTGATCCTTCGCGGACATGTCGGCCACACTACCGGTCGGATATCCACTTGAGCTGCTCTGGGACAATGGACCCTGTGACTGCCACGCCCCAACCCGTGCTGGCCCGCATTGACCTGCGGGGCGCGAAGTTGACGGCCGCCCACCTAAGGGCCGCGCTGCCGCGCGGCGGCGCCGACGTGGACACGGTGCTGGCCCAGGTGCGGCCGATCGTGCAGGCCGTCGCCGAGCGCGGGGCCGAGGCGGCCCTGGAATTCGGGGCGAAGTTCGACGGCGTACGGCCCGCGGCCGTGCGCGTGCCCGACGCCGCGCTGCGGGCAGCGGTGGACGGACTCGACGCCGCCGTCCGCGACGCGCTGCGGGTAATGATCGAGCGGACCCGCGCCGTGCACGCCGACCAGCGCCGCACCGACGTCACCACCACGCTCGGCCCAGGCGCCACGGTCACCGAGCGGTGGGTCCCCGTCGAGCGGGTGGGTCTGTATGTACCGGGTGGCAACGCCGTGTACCCGTCCAGCGTGGTGATGAACGTGGTGCCCGCTCAGGCCGCCGGTGTCGACTCGCTGGTGGTGGCCAGCCCGCCGCAGGCCCGCTCGCAGGGCAGGTTCGAAGGCCTGCCGCACCCGACGATCCTGGCCGCGGCGCACCTGCTGGGGGTCGACGAGGTGTGGGCCGTCGGCGGCGCGCAGGCGGTGGCCCTGCTGGCCTACGGCGGCACCGACACCGACGGCGCCGAGCTGGCGCCGGTCGACATGATCACCGGGCCGGGCAACATCTACG
>NZ_MBET01000104.1:0-141987 GCF_001954215.1 Mycobacterium sp. IS-2888 | reverse complement strand
CAGCCGGACAGCGCCGGCCGCGGTGCGATCGAAGACCTCGCCGGCCGGGGCGTCGCCGCCGAACAGCGCCGAACTCACCAGCGCCCGGCGCAGGTGCAGGTGCGCATCGTGTTCCCAGGTGAAGCCGATGCCGCCATGCACCTGGATGTTGAGTTCGGCGCTGTTCGGCGGCGACGCCCCGGCCGGCGAGGTCTTCGATCGCACCGCGGCCGGCGCTGTCCGGGAGAACAGCCTGGACCTGCCGCCCGAGGCCGAAGAACTGCGCAAGCGGATCCACGCCGATGCCGCCGAGATCGCCGCGCTGGACAAGAAGGCGCAGCGCGACAAGCTGATCGAGACGGGCTACGTGATGCCGCACTGGCCCAAGCCCTGGGGTCGCGCGGCCGACGCCGTGGAACAGTTGGTGATCGAGGAGGAGTTCCGCGCAGCGGGCATCAAGCGGCCCGACTACTCGATCACTGGATGGGTGATCCTGACCCTGATCCAGCACGGAACTCCTTGGCAGATCGAGAGATTCGTGGAGAAGGCGCTGCGTCAGGACGAGATTTGGTGCCAGCTGTTCTCAGAGCCCGAAGCCGGGTCGGACGCGGCGTCGGTGAAGACGCGGGCCACCCGGGTAGACGGCGGCTGGAAGATCAACGGGCAGAAGGTGTGGACCAGCGGGGCGCAGTACTGTGCGCGTGGCCTGGCGACCGTGCGCACCGACCCCGACGCGCCCAAGCACGCCGGCATCACCACTGTGATCGTCGACATGAACGCGCCCGAGGTCGAGGTGCGGCCGCTGCGGCAGATCACCGGCGGCTCGGAATTCAACGAGGTGTTCTTCAACGACCTGTTCGTCCCCGACGAAGACGTCGTCGGCACCCCCAACTCGGGATGGACGGTGGCGCGGGCGACGCTGGGCAACGAGCGGGTCAGCATCGGCGGCAGCGGATCGTTCTACGAGGGCCTGGCGTCGAAACTCGTGCAGCTTGCTCAGGCGTCAGATCGGTTGGCGGGCGCGCGAATCCGGGTCGGAAACTTCCTCGCCGACGATCACGCGCTGCGGCTACTGAACCTGCGCCGCGCCGCCCGCAGCGTCGAGGGCGCGGGCCCGGGTCCCGAGGGCAACGTCACCAAACTCAAGCTGGCCGAGCACATGATCGAGGGCGGCGCGATCTCCGCGGCGCTGCTGGGGCCCGAGGTCGCACTGCTCGACGGGCCCGGCGCGATCGTGGGTCGCATGATGATGGGCGCCCGCGGTATGGCGATCGCGGGCGGCACTTCGGAGGTGACCCGAAACCAGATCGCCGAGCGGATTCTCGGCATGCCGCGCGACCCGCTGATCAACTAGCTTCGACGGGCGGCCTGTCCTGTCGTCCGCGCTATGTCGACGTGTCTTCTAGATACGGCGCCAAGCCGAGGTTTTCGGTTAGTGTCAGCCAATCGGCCGCCGAGACCGTATAGGCAGGGGGTTCATTCGTTACGGGCGCGTTGGCGGACCACGAAAATCGCCGCTTGAGCCCTTCGAAATTGCGGCATCCGATGGTCAGTGGTTGCATGCCCGGAACGCAGACGGACATGGCGGGCGTCGTCGAAAAGTACTGGCCCGCAGCATCTGAGGCGACATTTTGGGCCGACGGGAACGCATGGCCTGCCGAAAGCTGGTAGGTAGCCGGTGTAGCGGTCACCTGCGAAGCCGAGGCCCGGGCATTGGGCGCGTTGGTTTTTGGGTCGATCACTTGGATCGTGTCGTTGTCGACGTCAATGAACAGTTGGGGTTGGGAGAGCGATTGCGTCAGTCGGTGTTTCTTTACGAGCGCGAATGGCCCCATTTCCTGGATCAGCAGCGGGTTGGGAAACAGCAGGCACCGGGTCGGTTCTCCTGGTGCGGGCCCGCGCGCAGCGGACCGGCCACCCAGGAGCAGCAGCTCATCGAAGTCTGACTCCGCCAGCCAGGCGTCGACGACCCACACCGGTGGCGCGTCGAGTGGTGTCGCCGGACCGATGCGACGATCGCGTCCGCCCAGAACAAAATCGCGACGGCCACATTGCAGATGGAGCGCGACCCCGTTGTCTAACCAGAGGCCCAGCTGCGCATCAACGAGTGGATAGACATCACCGCGCCGCCGATCGATGGCGAGCCCGTCGCTGTTCACGGTGATGAGGTACTTGCGGCGCGATCGCCAAAAGATGCGGGCGGCAAAACCCACCCCGACAACCAGCAGCCCGACCACGACGCCGTAGATGACCGGGGCGCCGATATGTGGGGAGGGCAGGCGAATGACCTTTAACACTCGCAAGACCTGCAGCCCGCCAAACAAGACGGCCACCGCAAAAATCGCTGAATAGCCGACCTTCCAGTATCGAATCCAGTTGGGCGAGAAGGCCCCAGAGGACGCTGCGAACTGACGCGATGTGGCCGATTGGTCGCTAATGCTCATGCCGCCTCTTTTCTTTCCGCTGCTGTCGATGGCTATCCGTGGAACCCCGGGTCGTAGTGCGGCGGGACGGGACACCAGCCTGGGCCGCAATTGACACCCGAGGGATTATCGGGCGGGGGATTGTCGCCGTCCCAAGTATGCGAACTCTGCAGCGTCGGCTGCCCGTTGAGCGCAATTCGGGGAACGTTGCCCCATCCGTCGGCGACGATGTACCAGGTATGGCACACGCTCATATCCCAGGCGTAGTTCTGTGCGACGCCACGAGACGAGTTCGGGCCACTCGGCCACTCCATCGACTGCCCTGGGCACCAGGTAAATGGTCCCTTGTTGGCGTGAGCGATACCTGGGACCAGCCCTACGCCGACGACGGCAACGCCGCCGGACAGCAGTGCACCGGCAATGATTCGCGAGATTTTTCGACTGAGGTTCATGCGGGGTCCCTTTGTCCCGTGCGCCGCCTACCTCGGCGCGGCTTTCGCAATTACACCGGCATCGGTTCGCTACCGATCCCAACAAAGCTTTTCGAACCTTTCGCCGAAGGATCATTCGCAGTCGTTAAGGACCCGCAGCATACTGCGCGGCGCTGTGCCGCGGAAGAGAATTCGGAGGCTAGGCGGGCGCGAACAATGGGGCGCCGCCGGCGCCCTTCTCGGGCCGTGCCTCGACTGTCATCCCGCACTTGACCGAATCCGGTTCGCAGTCAACGATATTGGCGGCCACGCGTAGGCCGCTTTGTTCGGCGAGCTCGACGATCGCGATCACGTAGGGGACCGGGATCTCCGGGTTGTACGGGTGGTGGTTGACCGTGTAGGTGAACACCGTGCCGCGTCCGGAGACCGGCCGCGCCACCAGCGGGCCGCCGCACGCGCGACATTCACCGGAAGCCGGATGCACCCAGCGGCCGCAATGGTCGCAATGCTCGATAAGCAGCTGGGACGGCGACTCGGCTGGCACGGCCAATACAGTACACTCTATTGGTCCAGTGTGTGCGGTGGGGTTTGGCCTTTCGGGCGGTGCAGATGACGTATTTCGAAAAAGACGCGATCTTGTCGGGGATCGGCATCTCGCGAATAGGCCGTCGCACCGGCATCCCGGGATTCGACCTGACCATGGAGGCGGTGCGGTCCGCCATCGCCGACGCCGGTCTGGAGGCCGCCGACATCGACGGGATCGCGACCCTGGGCGACACCCCGGCCGCCGAGGTGAACGCCGCGCTGCGGATCGAGGCGGCCGACTGCGGCTCCGGATTCGGCACCGGCGGCCTGCTGAGCCCCGTGATGTCGGCGTGCCGGGCGGTCGCCGAGCGCCGCGCCCACCACGTGGTGGTCTACCGCACGATCCAAATGCTGGGCGGCACGGTCCTAAAGCAGGAAGAGAGCGCGCCGGCGCCGGCGCTCGCGCGCATGTTCGAGACACCCGAAGGGGCCGAGCGTCCCGCCGTCGGCGCGATGGACGACGTCAACGACCTGGTTGCGGCCCAGGCCTACTCCGCCGCGAACTGGCTGGCGCTGAACTGCCGTCGGCACATGGAGCTGTACGGAACCACCAAGGAGCAGCTCGGCTGGCTAGCCCTCAACGGCAGGCGCAACGCCGCACTGAATCCCCTTGCGGTATACCGCGAACCGATGACGATGGCCGACTACCTGGCCGCGCGGCCCGTGTCGACACCGTTCGGCCTGCTGGACTGCGATGTGCCCATCGACGGATCGATCGCCGTGGTGGTCTCGCACGCGGACTACGCCCGCGATTGCCCACACCGCGCGGTGCGGGTGGAAGCGATCGGCGGGTCCGACGGCGCCGGTGGTTGGTTCCACCGCGACGACTACCCCAAGATGGCGATGTCGGATGCTACGACGCAGATGTGGTCGCGCACCGAATTGAAGCCCGCGGACCTCGAAGTCGCCGAGTTGTACGACGGCTTCACCTTTCTCGCCCTCGCCTGGTTGGAAGCGCTGGGCGTATGCGGTGACGGCGAGGCCGGCCCGTTCGTCGAGGGCGGTGCCCGGATCGCCCGCGACGGCGTGCTGCCGCTGAACACCTATGGCGGCCAACTCTCGGCCGGGCGCATGCACGGGTATTGGGCGTTGCACGAAGGTTGCCTGCAGTTGCGCGGCGAAGCGGGGGAGCGGCAGGTGTCGCGACGCCCGGAGGTCGGCGTGGTTTCCGTGGGCGGTGGCCCCGTCGCGGGATGCATGTTGCTCACCTGTTGAAACGATGAGTACCGCTCCGCAGGCCAGCCCAGCGAACAAACTTGCTTCGACGATCGCCCGCGAGATCGAGGCGGACATCGTTCGTCGCGGCTGGCCCGTCGGCGAGTCGCTGGGTTCCGAACACGCTCTGCAGCAACGCTTTTCCGTGAGCCGGTCCGTGCTGCGGGAAGCCGTTCGGCTGGTGGAGCATCATCAGGTCGCCCGGATGCGCCGCGGACCCAATGGCGGACTACTCATCTGTGAACCGGACGCCGGCCCGGCGACCCGCGCCGTCGTCATCTATCTCGAGTACCTGGGCACGACGCCGGCCGACCTGCTCAACGCGCGCCTGGTCCTCGAACCGCTGGCGGCCTCACTTGCCGCCGAGCGGATCGACGAAAGCGGCATCGATCGGCTACGAGCGGTGCTGCGCGCGGAGGAGCACTGGAGGCCGGGTCTGCCGGTGCCGCGAGACGAATTCCACATCGCACTGGCCGAGCGATCCAAAAACCCCGTCCTGCAATTGTTTATCGACGTCTTGATGCGGCTCACCAAGCGATACGCGCTGCAGTCGCGAACCGAGTCGGCAAGCGCGGCCATCGAGGCGATCGACTACATGCACAACGACCATTCCGAAATCGTCGCCGCCGTCACCGCCGGTGATTCGGCGCGAGCCAAGACGCTGTCCGAGCGCCACGTGGAAGCGGTCACCGCCTGGCTGCAGCAGCATGGCGACGGGCGCCGAAGCAGGGCACGCCAGCGGCGGCTCAACCCCGAGGCGCCACGGGCCAAGCTGGCCGAGATACTGGCGGCCAACATCGGCGACGACATCGCGGCCGCAGGCTGGCGGGTCGGGTCGGTCTTCGGGACCGAGACGGAGCTGCTCACGCGCTACCGGATCAGCCGCGCCGTGCTGCGTGAAGCGGTGCGGCTGCTCGAATATCACTCGGTGGCGCGGATGCGGCGCGGACCCGGCGGCGGGCTCGTCGTCACCCAACCCCAGGCGCAAGCCAGCATCGACACCATCGCGCTGTATCTGCAGTACCGCAAGCCGAGCCGCGAAGACTTACGCTGCGTCCGGGACGCGATCGAGATCGACAACGTCGCCAAAGTCGTCAAGCGGCGCAGCGAACCCGACGTGGCCGCCTTCCTCGATACGCATGGGCCCGCGTTCGGCGAGAACCCCCAAACCGATGACGAAGTGCGCAAGGCCACGGTCGAAGAATTCCGGTTCCACGTCGGACTGGCGCGGCTGGCCGGCAACGCGTTGCTGGATCTGTTCCTCAGGATCATCGTCGAGCTGTTCCGCCGGCACGGGTTCAGCACCGGCGGGGCGCTGCCGACCGCCGCCGACGTCGTCGCCGTCGAACACGCGCACCGTCGGATTCTCGAGGCGATGGCCGCCGGGGACGACAGCCTGGCGCGTTACCGCATCCGTCGTCATCTGGACGCCGCGGCCTCCTGGTGGCTGTGATCGAGCCGCATTTGGGGCGATCCCGGTTTGTGACCGATTACCTGCGTAGCCAAGGCGCGCAGGGGGTATGGGGGTAGGTAACGCGTAGGCAGGGCGGGCCGGTCCAGCAGGGGGTTGGCATTGTGATGGAAAGCGGGAGCGCCGAAAAAGTGAGCTTGGGCACGGAAAGGGAACATCAGGGCTTCGTTCACTCCGCGCTCCTCTATCACTCTCAGCGGGAGTACCTGGATTTCGTGGCGGGCTTCGTCATCGACGGGCTGGCGATGGACGAGCCGGTGCTCGTCGCCGTGCCCGGCGACATGATGGCGCTCGTACACGACGAGCTATCCGGCGCGTGCGGGACGCCGGACGGGCTGCGAATGGCCGATACCACCGAGGTCGCCCGCAATCCGAATCGCTTCATGGCCATGGAGGGTTCCTTCGTCGAGGAACACCCCGACCGGCGGGTACGCATCGTCAGCGAAGTCTTCTGGCCGGGCCGTACCGACGACGAGCTCTGGGCCTGCGTCGAGCGTGAGGCGCTGGTGAACGAGGCATTTGACGGTCACGCGGTGACGGGGTTGTGCCTCTACGATGCGAGCCGTCTGGATGACGACGTGCTGGCGGACGTCCGTGCCACCCACCCGATGCTCTGGAATAGCGGTTCGCTGCATCCCAGCGCCGAATACGCGCCGGACGCGGTGATGGCGCGCTGCAACGAACCCCTGCCGAACAACCCCGGGGCCGTCACGTACATGGTTCGCAAGTCCGCGGATCTGCGCCTGGCGCGGGCTTTCGCCGTCAACTACGCCGACTGGGTCGGACTATCCCAAGACGGCATCGAGGATTTGCAGTTGATCGCCACCGAGCTGGCCAGCAACAGCTTGATGTACACCGACGGCGCGTGCCGGCTGGCGTTCTGGCGAGACGACGATCACTTGGTCTGCGAGGCGCGTGACAGCGGACGCCTCGACGACCCGTTGGTCGGACGGCTGAACCCGGGCCCCAGCGGCCCCGCCAGCCGGGGACTATTTCTGGTGAACGCCATATCGGATTTGGTGCGCACCCACTGCACGCCGGCGGGCACGACGATTCAGGCCTATCTGCGGCTTGATCCCTCGCCGCGGCCGGTTGGATAGAAACAGGCGACCCGCTGGAGGGCGATGTTCGCGCAGGTCAACGCGCCCGCGACCGAACCGGGCGCCAGGCGACGCGCCCTCGTGGGTGCCGGCGAAACGGCTAGTCGACGGTGGCTGGCGCTACGACCGAGGTAGGCGCGCCCGGGGCCGGCTGGGCAGGTATCGGTGCCGGCTGCGACTCCGACGCGCATCCCGTCGGGAGCAGCACCGCGACCAGGCCCCCGGCCAGGGCGGCGGATTTCAGAGTTCTTTTGCTCTTCGCATTCATCGGCTTGCCTTTCCCGTGCCGGTGCGTGGCCACGTTTGCGCCTGACGCCACCAAGCAGATGCTATGCCCTTTATTTGACACACGTAAGATACTTCGGGTGAAAAGCACGCCGAAGACCCTGTCGTCGCGTTGGTTGGGGCGGCGGTACCTGTTTCACATTGGGCGACTTGGCATTCCGACCTTCGCCGGACTGCTGTACTTCGGATTTGCGCTCGGCGTGCTGTTGGGGGGCTGCTTAACCGGACTCGGTTACTCGCGTTTTGCGCCGGCCGCGCTAATCCTGCTGGTGTTCGCCCTGATCGGCGCGCGCATCTGGTACTTCATTGGCCACCCGAAATCGCTTGCCGACGGTGCCGTGCGCGTGCAGGACGCCGGCGCCGCGCTCTACGGCGGCTTGGTGCTCAGCTTCGCGGTCTCGTGGCCGGTGCTACACCTCATGGGGCTGGAGTTCTGGCGAGCCTGGGACGGCGTGGGCATCATCATGCTCGTCGGGATGGCCGTGACGCGCATCGGCTGCCTGATCAACGGCTGCTGCTCTGGACGAGAAACGCAGGGGCCCTTCGGGTTATGGCTGCCCGACGACCGCGGCGAATGGAAGCGCCGGTACCCGACACAGCTCTTCGAAGCGGGTTGGTCGGCAATGATTTTGGGTGTGGGAGTGTGGTTGTACGAGCCGTCCGCACGTCCCGGATTGTTGTTTCTGGGCTCGGCCGCGGCGTACGGGACTGGCCGGCTCGGTCTGGAGTTGCTGCGCGCGGACGCCGCGAGCATCGCCCTGCCGACGCGTCTCAATGTGGCGTTTTCGGTGGTGCTGGGGGCGGTCTCGCTGGGGGCGTTCGTACTCAAACTGCGGTAACCGTCGTCGTTCTGCCGGCCGAAAAGCCCGACACCATGCCCCTTTCGAAGCCACTTCCCACGTCGCCGCGCGGTCTGCGGGAGCCGAGCCCATGACGTGGGAAAACTTCGTCGCGACCTACAGTCCCACGGCCGCGGGACGACGTGTCCGCGTGGGCGCCCTGTGAAACTTTTTACTCGACCGTCGGCGGCGGCGCGACGACCGTAACCGGCGCTCCCAGAGATCCCGCGGGAATCTCGACCGGCGACGACGTCATCAAACATCCCGTCGGTAGCAGCAATAGCCCGACAAGTCCCGCGCCCAGTGCCACGGCTTTCAGAACCTTTTTGCGCTTCGCATTCATTGGTTTGCCTTTCACGTGCCTGTAGGTGACCACGATCGCGCCTAGAACCACCAAGCAGATGCTATGCCTTTTTTGACGCACAAGTAAGTTTTTCGGGCGAAAAGCACGCCGAAGAGCCGGTCGTCGCGCTGGTTGGGGCGACGGTACCTGTTTAGCATTGGGCGACTTGGCATTTCGTTTCGCTGCGGGCGTTCGTACTCAAACCGCCGTAAAGGCAGTTGCGTTGCCCGGCCGTGGCGGCTAGCCTCGGCGCTCGTGCGTCTTCTCGAGCGTGCCGTAGTAGCCAGCACCCGCAGCGGGGTCTGATCCAGACCGACCCCCCGCTGTGGGTCGGAAGCTACGCCGTCGGTCGCTCCTGCTGATCAGAGAAGCCCGACACCATGCCCCTTTCGAAGCCAGTTTCGAAGCCTCTTCCCACGTTGCCGCGCGGTCTGCGGGAGCGGGCCGAGGCGATGACGTGGGAGAACTTCGTCGCGACCTACAGCCCGACGGCCGGCCCACTGCGACTCGGGCATTGGGAGTGCACGGATATCGAGCGGCCCGCCGCACGGCTGGGTCCACAAGCCCGCAACTTTCGGGCGATGATCGCCGTCCGCGACCGCATCAGCGCCTCCACCGCATCCGCCAGCGGGCCCATCGCCGCGCTCACCGAGATGCTGCACGAGCGCGGGATCACCGTCGAGACGCTGAGCTTCCATCAGCTGCGGTCGGGCGAATTCACCGCCACATTCATCTGCGGCAGCAACGGGATTCGCTCCGAGTGGGCGATGGGTTGGTCGGAGGATGCGACGCAGTCGGCGCTGCGCGCGGTCATCGCCTGCGCCAACCGGCTGCTCACAGCCGTCTAGGCCGACCGGTCAGAGCGGACGCAGCACGATCGGCATGCCGTCCTTCGGAATCGGCATGCCGCCGTAGTCCCAGCTCGGCTGGTAGCCGGGCCGGGGCAGTTCCAGTCGGTACCGGCGCAGCAGCCGGTGCAGGATCGTCTTGACCTCCAGCCGCCCGAAGGTCATCCCGATGCACTTGTGCGCACCGCCGCCGAATGGCGTGAACGCATAGCGGTGTCGCTTGTGCTCGCTGCGCGGCTCGCAGAACCGCTCGGGGTCGAACTTCAACGGATCCGTCCAGAGTTCCGGAAGGCGATGATTCATCCCGGGATACGCAATGACGTTGGTGCCCTTGGGAATGTAGTAGCCGAGCAGGTCCGTGTCGCGCACCGTCTGCCGCATTGCCCACTGCACCGGGGTCACGATCCGAATCGACTCATCCATCACCAGGTCGAGTGACTCCAGCTTCTCCAGCGACTCGATGTCGAGCGGGCCGTCGCCGAGGCGGTCGGATTCGTCGCGGCAGCGCTGCTGCCATTCCGGATTGGCGGCGAGGTGGTAAACCATCGTCGTCGCGGTCGACGTCGACGTGTCGTGGGCGGCCATCATCAAGAAGATCATGTGATTGACGATGTCCTCGTTGGAGAACTTGTTGCCGTCCTCGTCCTCGGTTTCGCATAACACCGACAGCAGGTCCGTGCCGTTCTTTCCGCGTTGTTCCTTGACCCGTTCGCGGAAGTAGTTCTCCAACAATTCGCGCGCCTTGAGGCCGCGCCACCAGGTGAACGGCGGCACGCTGGTGCGGATGATCGCGTTGCCCGCGCGGGTGGTGACGGTGAACGCCTTGTTCACCTTGGTGACCAGCTCGTGGTCGGTGCCGGGCTCATGACCCATGAACACCATCGACGCGATGTCGAGCGTCAACTCCTTCATCGCCGGGTACAGCAGGAAGCGCGCGTCGTCGATCACCCAGTCGTCGGCGACCACCTGCGACACGACCTTGTCCATCTGCTCGACGTAGCTGACCAGCCGGGAGCGGACGAACGCCTCCTGCATGATCCGGCGGTGGAACATGTGCTCGTCGAAGTCGAGCAGCATCAGCCCACGGTGGAAGAACGGCCCGATCACCGGGACCCAACCCTGCTGCGAGTAGTCCTTGTTGCGGTTGGAGTAGATGACCTGCGCGGCGTCCGGGCCCAGCGCCGCGACTCCCGGCAGCACGGGCGAATCCCCGAACACGACCGGCCCCTTGGTCTGGTAGAGGAACATCAGATAGTCCGGCCCGCCGCGCAGCATCTCGATGATGTGCCCGATGACCGGCAGTCCCGCGTCACCCAGGACCGGCTTGAGCCCGCTGCCGGGCGGCGGATCGGCGAGTTTGTGCTCCGGGAATTGAGTGTTCAGCAGCCTTCGTTCGACCAGTCCCATGCCGGGAAAGTTGTTGATCGACGGGGTAAATCGGCGCCGCGCCTGGTCGAGCAGGTAGTGCGGGGTGCTGATGGTGGCGGCCATGGACGCTCCTTTGCGATCCCGGGACACGTGCGCGCTAGCACTTCAGCCCATCCTGAAGTCCGAACTTGACGCCTGTCAAGTTTTGGTCTTTTCTGAACAGGATGACAAGGTCAGACCATGGCAGCCGACCCGACGCCCACCGCCCGGCGTAGCCGCGGCGATCTTCAGCGGGAGGCGATCGTCAGCGCTGTGCGGGAGCTGCTGCAAGAAAGTTCGTTCGCGGACCTGTCCGTTAGCACCATCAGCGAGCGGGCCCGCATCGCACGGTCGGGCTTTTACTTCTACTTCGACTCCAAGTACGACGTGCTTGCCGTGATCCTGGGCGAGGCAACGCACGAACTCGAGGAGCTCACGCAGTACTTCGCGCCGCGCGCGCCCGGCGAGACGCCGGCGGCGTTTGCGCGGCGGATGGTCGGCAGTGCCGCCACGGTGTTCGCCCACAACGACCCGATCATGACCGCGTGCAACGACGCGCGGAACACCGACGCGAAGATCCGGGAGATCCTGGACGGCCAGATCGACATCGTGATCGACCAGATTGTCAGCATTGTCGATGACGAAATCGCCGCCGGCACAGCGCATCCGATCAGTGACGATGTACCGGCTCTGGTCCGCATGCTGGGAGCGACGACAGCGATGATGCTGTCCGGCGACGTGACCTTCCTCGGGGCCGACCGTGACGTGGAGCGCGGCGTGCGGGTGCTCGAGCAGTTATGGCTGAATTCGCTGTGGGGCGGCGGTCAGAGCTAAGGCGTTACCGGCGGTATCGTCACGGCCATGGCACAGAAGGCGTATTTCGCGGGGAAGCGGTGTCTGGTCACCGGTGCGGCGAGCGGCATCGGCCGCGCCACCGCGTTACGGCTGGCCGCGCAGGGAGCCGAACTCTATCTGACCGACCGCAACCCCGACGGCCTGGAACTGACGGCGGCCGATGCCCGCGCCGCGGGCGCGAGCGTGCCGGAATATCGGGTCCTGGACATCGCCGACTATGAGGATGTTGCGGCGTTCGCCGCCGACATTCATGCCAAGCAACCCAGCATGGACGTGGTGATGAACATCGCCGGGGTGTCGGCCTGGGGAACCGTCGACCGGCTGACCCACGAGCAGTGGAGCAAGATGGTCGCAATCAACCTGATGGGTCCGATCCACGTCATCGAGACGTTCGTCCCACCAATGGTGGCCGCCGGGCGCGGTGGCCACCTGGTCAACGTGTCGTCGGCGGCCGGGCTGGTCGCGCTGCCCTGGCACGCCGCCTACAGCGCCAGCAAGTTCGGACTGCGTGGTGTTTCCGAGGTGCTGCGCTTCGACCTGGCCCGGTACCGCATCGGGGTGTCGCTCGTCGTACCCGGCGCGGTGAATACCCCGTTGGTCAACACCGTCGAGATCGCCGGGGTCGATCGCGAGGACCCCAACGTCAGCAAGTGGATAGACCGCTTCAGTGGTCACGCCGTGTCGCCGGAGAGGGCCGCCGACAAGATCTTGGCCGGGGTCGCAAAGAACAGATACCTCATCTACACCTCGCACGACATCCGGGCGCTGTACGCGTTCAAACGGCTTGCGTGGTGGCCCTACAGCGTGGCGATGCGCCAAGTCAACGTCATCTTCACGCGCGCACTACGACCCGCTCCGGTGCCGTCACGCCGGCATGACCAACTCGAGTCGCACCCCGAGTAACCGGACCGGCCGATCGAGTTCGAAGAGGTCCAGGACGCGCAGGGCGGCCGCGACGATGACGTCGGCGTCGGTGGTGGGCGCCACCAGCTTGCGGATCTTGGTGCGGGTGTAGAACGTCGCGGTGCGCACGGTGACCGCCACCCGGCTGACGATCCGCCCGCCCGCCACGACATCGTCGAGCGCTTGGCGGGCCAATGCCGTTACCGCCGAATCCATCTCGGCGCGATCGGTGAGATCGCGCGGAAACGTCACGACATGGCTGCGTGAGCGCGGAACCCACGGCTCCGCGCTGACGTCCGTGTCGCCGCCACCCTTGGCGAGCAGCAGCAGCCAGAGGCCGGTGCGCGGACCAAAGGTGGACGTCAGCAGCTCGGCGTCGGCGTGGGCGAGCTCGCGTACCGTCGTTATCCCCAGGGCCGCAAGCTTTTTCGCGGTCTTGGGTCCCACGCCCCACAAGGCGTCGACGGGCCGGTCCGCCATCACGTTCATCCAGTTCGCGTCCGTGAGGACGAAGACGCCGGCCGGTTTCGCGAACCCGGTGGCGACCTTGGCCCGCTGCTTGTTGTCGCTGATGCCCACCGAGCAGGACAAGCCCGTCGCGGAGGAAATGACCGTCTGGATCTTTTCGGCGATTTCGACGGGGTGCTCGCCGGCGAAACCGACGTAGGCCTCGTCCCAGCCCCACACCTCGACGGGGTGCCCCAGGTCGCGCAGTAGTCCCATCACCTCGTCGGAGGCCGCGTCGTACGCCGCGGGATCCGACGGGAGGAACGTGGCGTCGGGGCAGCGGCGAGCGGCGGTGCGTAACGGCATGCCCGCGTGCACACCGAACTCGCGGGCCTCGTACGAGGCGCAGGTGACGACCTTGCGCGGTTCGGTCGGATCGCCGCTGCCGCCGACGATCACCGGCAGCCCCGCCAGGTCGGGGTGGCGCCGCAGTTCCACCGACGCCAGAAACTGATCGAGGTCCACGTGCAGGACCCAGTTCGTCACCGCCCGCACAGCTTGCGCGCCAGGCTTTCCCACGCGTCGCCCAACGTCTCCAGGGTGTGGCCACCGTCCTTGAGTTGGTGCTCGACGTAGTTCACATTGAGCAGTGCGAGCAGGGCGTCGGCCTGAGCGTCGAGGTCGCCGGTGGTGTGCGCCGCCTGGAGCAGCACCCGGACGTGGGTGCGGTGTACCAAGACGGGCGCGCTGTTGCGGGTCTGCGGATCCCGGTGGGCTTCCGAGAGCAGCTCGTGGTGGGCGTGGACGAAGCGCATCCGCTCCCGGCCGAAGGCCACCAGCCGGTCCATCGGCGGTGCATCGGGTCCCAGCGGCGGCGGGCCGAACAGGAATGCCTGCTGACTGGCGCGCTCGTCCTCGTCGAGCAGCACCATCATCAGGCCGGCCCGGTTGCCGAATCGGCGGAAGACGGTGCCCTTGCCGACCCCGGCGGCCGCCGCGACGTCGTCCATGGTGACGGCGTCGGCGCCGCGCTGGGCTACCAGATTGCGCGCGGCCTCCAGCAGGAGCGCGCGATTGCGCGCCGCGTCACCTCGCTCGTGGGGGAGCTGTTGGGGAGCGGACACCGGCAACTCGCGCAACCGATCGCTCATACCTGCACTTTAACGCGTTCGGAATAAAACGGACCAGGGTCCGGTTTGGTCGTGCAAAGATGTAGACCAAGAACCGAAGGGAACCGAACAGTGCCAGAGAACAAATCCGAGATCAAAGTCTTGGCGTTGGTGGGGAGCCTGCGTTCGGCGTCGATCAACCGTCAGATCGCCGAGCTGGCGGCGGCGGTCGCTCCCGACGGCGTCAGCGTCACGCTGTTCGAAGGGCTGGCGCAGCTGCCGTTCTACAACGAGGAGATCGACGACGCGATGACGCCCGACGCCCCGGCGCTGGCTGCGGTGGACGCGCTGCGCGCGGCGCTGGCCGACGCGGACGCCGCGCTTGTGGTCACCCCCGAGTACAACGGCAGCATCCCGGCGGTCGTCAAGAACGCGATCGACTGGCTCTCGCGACCGTTCGGCAACGGCGCGCTGAAGGGCAAGCCCCTTGCGGTGATCGGGGGGTCGTTCGGCCAGTACGGCGGGGTATGGGCACACGACGAGACCCGTAAGTCGTTCGGGATTGCCGGCGCGTCGGTGGTCGAGTCGATCAAGCTGTCGGTGCCGTTCAAAACGTTGGAAGGCAGGGCTCCCGCGGATCACGCCGAATTGTCGGCGAATGTGCGCGACGTCGTCGGCAAGCTCGCCGCCGAAGTCGGTTGATTGGCCTGAATTTGGGGAAAGCCGACAAGCCGCCCGACGGCGACCTGCGCCGTTTCGACAACCGAATAGCCAAAGCCGCCAGTTGCCGCTGGCGGCTTTGCTAGCGCGGGGCGCACGCGCCGGCGGAAGCGGCTCCAAACGAGCACTGTCGGTGGCCGGTGATATACCGATCCGTATGGGCATCCGCGGCGCGATATGTGACCTGCGACACGCCGGGCGTGCGGCCGTCGCAAGCCTTACGACCAGGGAATTTCAAAATTGTTATTCCGAACATCTTGTATCTCGACAACTTGTCGGCCACTAGGTGTAGTGTTTCGAGCACCGGCAGATCCCAGGATCCCCAAGCTGGCCGGGCGTGGGGCACCTCCCGGAATCGGTACCGCCAGGCCGTTCGGCCTGACCTCCGCAAAACGGGAATCTGGGGCCTTGACGGGCCGCTGAACATAGCGCAGACGTAGTACCCCCAGCAGTTGCCAGTCCGTAATGAGTTCCCTTCCGCAAAGGAGCGGCATCCATGAGCGTTACCGTGTACACCAAGCCGGCGTGCGTGCAGTGCAGCGCCACCTTCAAGGCTCTGGACAAACAGGGCATCGCCTACGACAAGGTCGACATCACCCTGGACTCCGAGTCCCGCGACTACGTGATGGCGCTGGGCTACCTGCAGGCCCCCGTGGTGGTGGCCGGCAACGACCACTGGTCCGGCTTCCGGCCCGATCGCATCAAGGCGCTTGCTGGAGCCGCGCTGAGCGCCTAGTGCTGTAGATGAGCAAGTAAGGAGGTTGCGGTGCCATGGACACCACGCAGCGCAACCTGGTCTATTTTTCGTCGGTGTCGGAGAACACCCATCGCTTCGTGCAGAAGCTGGGTGTTCCCGCCACCCGAATCCCGCTGCATGGCCGGATCGAGGTCGACCACCCGTACGTGCTGATCCTGCCGACGTACGGCGGCGGCCGGGCCACCCCGGACATCAACGACGGTGGCTACGTCCCCAAACAGGTCATCGCCTTTTTGAACAACGAGCACAACCGATCGTTGATCCGCGGCGTCATCGCGGCGGGCAACAACAACTTCGGTGCGGAATTCGCCTACGCGGGTGAAGTGGTCTCCCGCAAGTGCGGCGTTCCGTACCTCTACCGCTTCGAACTGATGGGAACCCCGGACGACGTCGATGCCGTCCGAGCCGGTCTCGCTGACTTTTGGAAGGAACAGACGTGCCACCAACCGTCACTGCAGAGCCTGTAGCCGCCGGCACGCACGTGGTGCCCGAAGAGACGGATTACCACGCTCTGAACGCGATGCTGAACCTGTACGACAAGGACGGCAGGATTCAGTTCGACAAGGACGTGCTGGCGGCGCGCCAGTACTTCCTGGAGCACGTCAACCAGAACACGGTCTTCTTCCACAATCAGGACGAGAAGCTCGATTACCTGATTCGCGAAAACTATTACGAGCGTGAGGTTCTCGACCAGTACTCGCGCAACTTCGTCAAGGAGCTGCTGGACCGCGCCTACGCCAAGAAGTTCCGCTTCCCGACGTTCCTCGGCGCGTTCAAGTACTACACGTCCTACACGCTGAAGACGTTCGACGGCAAGCGCTACCTGGAGCGCTTCGAGGACCGCGTAGTCATGGTCGCGCTGACGCTGGCGGCCGGCGACACCGGGCTGGCCGAGAAGCTGGTCGACGAGATCATCGACGGCCGGTTCCAGCCGGCCACCCCGACGTTCTTGAACTCGGGCAAGAAGCAGCGCGGTGAACCGGTTTCGTGCTTCCTTTTGCGCATCGAGGACAACATGGAGTCGATCGGGCGATCGATCAACTCCGCCCTGCAGCTGTCCAAGCGCGGCGGGGGAGTTGCCTTGCTGCTGTCCAACATTCGCGAGCACGGCGCGCCGATCAAGAACATCGAGAACCAGTCCTCCGGCGTCATTCCCATCATGAAGCTGCTCGAGGATTCCTTCTCCTACGCCAATCAGCTGGGAGCGCGCCAGGGCGCCGGCGCGGTGTACCTGCATGCGCACCACCCCGACATCTACCGCTTCCTGGACACCAAGCGGGAGAACGCCGACGAGAAGATCCGCATCAAGACGCTCAGCCTGGGCGTGGTGATCCCCGACATCACCTTCGAGCTGGCCAAGAAGAACGAGGACATGTACCTGTTCTCGCCGTACGACGTCGAGCGGGTCTACGGCCTGCCGTTCGCCGACATCTCGGTGACCGAGAAGTACTACGAGATGGTCGACGACGCGCGCATCCGCAAGACCAAGATCAAGGCACGGGAGTTCTTCCAGACGCTGGCCGAGCTGCAGTTCGAGTCCGGCTACCCGTACATCATGTACGAGGACACGGTGAACCGGGCCAATCCCATCGAGGGCAAGATCACCCACTCCAACCTGTGCTCGGAGATCCTGCAGGTGTCGACACCGTCGGTGTTCAACGACGACTTGTCGTATGCCAAAGTGGGCAAAGACATTTCGTGCAATCTGGGATCGCTGAACATCGCGAAGACGATGGACTCGCCGGACTTCGCCCAGTCGATCGAGGTCGCGATCCGTGCGCTAACCGCGGTCAGCGACCAGACGCATATCACCTCCGTGCCCTCGATCGAGCAGGGCAACAACGATTCTCACGCGATCGGGCTCGGGCAGATGAACCTGCACGGCTACCTGGCCCGCGAGGGCATCTTCTACGGTTCCGAGGAAGGTGTCGACTTCACCAACATCTACTTCTACACGGTGCTGTATCACGCGCTGCGGGCGTCCAACCGGATCGCGATCGAACGCGGCACGCACTTCAAGGGTTTCGAGCGGTCCAAGTACGCGTCGGGGGAGTTCTTCGACAAGTACACCGAGCAGGTGTGGGAGCCGGCGACCGACAAGGTGCGTCAGCTGTTCGCCGATGCCGAGATCCGCATTCCCACGCAGGACGATTGGAAGCGACTGAAGGAATCGGTCCAGGCGCACGGCATCTACAACCAGAATCTGCAGGCGGTGCCGCCGACCGGGTCGATCTCCTACATCAACCACTCGACGTCGTCGATCCACCCCATCGTGTCGAAGGTCGAAATCCGCAAGGAGGGCAAGATCGGGCGGGTCTACTATCCGGCGCCCTACATGACCAACGACAACCTGGAGTACTACCAGGACGCCTACGAGATCGGCTACGAGAAGATCATCGACACCTACGCCGCGGCCACCCAGCACGTGGACCAGGGGCTTTCGCTGACGCTGTTCTTCAAGGACACCGCCACCACCCGCGACGTGAACAAGGCGCAGATCTACGCCTGGCGCAAGGGAATCAAGACGCTGTACTACATCCGGCTGCGTCAGCTGGCGCTGGAAGGCACCGAGGTCGAGGGCTGCGTGTCCTGCATGCTGTAGCCCGGTCTGCCCAGGTCAGCGGCTCCCACGCGGTATGGTGCATGACGTGGTGAGAATTCCCCGACCGCCGCACCCGAGCGTGAAGCCCGGGCGCAAGGTCGACGCGCGCAGCGAACGCTGGCGCGAGCACCGCAAGAAGGTGCGCGGCGAGATCGTCGACGCCGCCTTCCGCGCCATCGACCGCCTCGGGCCCGAGCTCAGCGTGCGGGAAATCGCCGAGGAGGCCGGCACCGCCAAGCCGAAGATCTACCGGCACTTCCACGACAAGTCCGACCTGTTCGAGGCGATCGGGCAGCGCCTGCGCGACATGCTGTGGGCGGCGATCTTCCCGTCGATCGACCTGAAAACCGATTCGGCGCGCGAAGTGATCCAGCGCAGCGTCGAGGAGTACGTCAACCTCGTCGACAAACACCCGAACGTGCTGCGGGTCTTCATCCAGGGCCGTTCCGCCGCGAGCCCCAAGATCCTCGATGAGGGCCGCGGGATCACTCTGGCCATGGCCGACATGTTCGACAACGAGCTCCGCGAGATGGAGCTGGACCACGCAGCGATCGAACTGGCCGGACACGCGGCCTTCGGATCGGCCGCGTCGGCCACCGAGTGGTGGTTGGGCCCCGATGCCGACAGCCCGCGACGCATGCCGCGCGAACAATTCGTGGCCCACCTGACCACCATCATGATGGGGGTCATCGTCGGCACCGCCGAGGCGCTGGGCATCACGATGGACCCCGACCAGCCGATTCACAGCGCCGTGCCCAGCAAGCCGGCCGCCAGCTGAGCGGCCGCGACGTTGACATCGCCACGGCCGTCGATAACACTCGCCTTATCCGATACCCTGGGTACTGGGTATTGCGTTAGCTAAAGGAAGACCCGATCCGCCATGACCGATGTCGTAACCGAAGCCGATCTGCGGCCGCAGTCCGACCAGCCGCCCGTGCATACCCGTGTCCTCATCATCGGGACCGGGTTCTCCGGTTTGGGCATGGCCATCGCGCTGCAGCAGCAGAGCGTGGACTTCGTCATCCTGGAAAAGGCCGACGACGTCGGCGGCACCTGGCGTGACAACAGCTATCCGGGCTGCGCGTGTGACATCCCGTCGCACCTGTACTCGTTCTCCTTCGAGCCCAAGCCGGACTGGAAGAACCCGTTCTCGTATCAGCCCGAGATCTGGGACTACCTCAAGGGAGTCACCGAGAAGTACGGCCTGCGTCGCTTCATCGAATTCAACTCCCTGGTCGATCGCGCCTATTGGGACGACGACGAGTACCGCTGGCACGTGTTCACCGCCGACGGGCGCGAATACGTCGCCCAATTCCTGGTCTCGGGGGCCGGCGCGTTGCACATTCCGTCCTTCCCCGACATCGAGGGTCGCGACGAATTCGCCGGTCCCGCTTTCCATTCCGCGGAGTGGGATCACAGCGTCGACCTGACCGGCAAGCGGGTGGCGATCATCGGGACCGGAGCCAGCGCCATCCAGATCGTGCCCGAGATCGTCGGGCAGGTCGCCGAGCTTCAGCTCTACCAACGCACCCCGCCGTGGGTGGTGCCGCGCTCGAACCCCGAGATCCCGTCGGCGCTGCGCACGGCGATGGAAAACGTCCCCGGGCTTCGTCCGCTGGTGCGCCTCGCGATCTACTGGGGGCAGGAGGCGCTGGCGTTCGGCATGACCAAGCGCCCCAATGCGCTGAAATTCATTGAGGCGTATTGCAAGTGGAACATTTGGCGCTCGGTGAAAGACCGTGAGCTGCGCCGCAAGCTCACGCCCAAGTACCGCATCGGTTGCAAGCGAATCCTGAACTCCTCCACCTACTATGGCGCCGTCGCGGACCCGAAGACCAAACTGATCACCGACGGCATCACCCGCATCACGCGCGACGGGATCGTCACCGCGGACGGCGCCGAACACCGGGCCGACGTGATCGTGTACGCCACCGGCTTCCACGTCACCGACTCCTACACCTACGTCCAGATCAAGGGGCAGCACGGCGAAGACTTGGTCGATCGCTGGAACCGCGAGGGCATCGGTGCGCATCGCGGCATCACCGTCGCCGACGTGCCCAACCTGTTCTTCCTGCTGGGACCGAATACGGGGCTGGGCCACAACTCCGTGGTGTTCATGATCGAATCGCAGATCCGCTACGTCGCCGACGCGATCGCGAAATGCGACAAGATGGGCGCGCAGGCGCTGGCGCCGACCCGCGAAGCGCAGGACCGCTTCAACGACGAGCTGCAGAGCAAGCTCGCCGACTCGGTATGGAACACCGGCGGGTGCAGCAGCTGGTACCTCGACGAGCACGGCAAGAACACCGTGCTCTGGGGTGGCTACACGTGGCAGTACTGGATGGCGACCCGTTCGGTCAAACCGGCGGAATACCAGTTCTTCGGCGTGGGCAAGGTAGGCAGAAGCCGAGTTCAGGCTTCCTAGTAGGGGAACCGCGCTTTACGCTAGGAGGCTTATGAGCGCCTATCAGACCGTCGTGGTCGGCACCGATGGCTCGGACTCGTCGCTGCGAGCGGTGGAGCGCGCGGCCGCGATAGCTGCGGACAACGGCGCGAAATTGATCGTTGCGACGGCCCACCTTCCCGTCCCGGAAGAAAAGGGCCGCTACGCCATCCCGCCCGGGAGCGACCACGGCCAGGACTACCGGACGGTCCGCGAGGCCCCCTACTACGCGATCCTGCAGAACGCCAGGGAGCGCGCGCATCAAGCCGGGGCCCGGAACGTGGAGGAGAAGTCGATCGTCGGCGCCCCCATCAACGCGCTGGTGCAGCTCGCCGAGGACGTCGATGCCGACCTGCTGGTCGTCGGCAACGTCGGGCTCAGCAGCGTCGCCGGGCGGCTGCTGGGATCAGTCCCATCCGAGGTCTCCCGCAGGTCCAAGACCGACGTGCTGATCGTCCACACCACCGGCTGAAGCACTCGTTAATCGCGGCCTAGTAGCTCTGAGAAGGCTTTCGCAGCCGCATCCACCGCGGCGTCGTCGGTCGTGGCCACCAGATCCAGCAGCAGGCCACGAGTGACCGCGAGCCCGAGCCTTGCCATCGCGCCGTCGTAGGGCACATCGGCGGAGGCCTCGACCTCGCGCAGCCAGTCGTCGACGGCGCCGGGAATCATGCGCGTGAACGGCTTTTCGCCTTGGGCCGCCCGCGCGTAGCACTCGAAGAAGAGCCGCTCTAGCTGACGCAATTCGGGGCGGCGGAGGTCGGCCCACATCGCCGCGAAGCCTTCGGCCGGATTCACCGGCAGCCCGGGGACGAGAGCCATCTGCCGGCGCTCGACCTCCTCGACGACCGCCACCAACAGATCCTCTCGAGACCCGAAGTGGTGCAACAGCATTCGATGACTGGTGCCGACCGCGGCGGCCACGTCGCGCAGCGACCGGTCGCCGATGCCGTTCGCCGCGAAATCCTCGATCAGTGCGTCGAGCAGCTGCCGGCGCCGCTGTGAGTCAGGAGTGCGGGCCATCGGCGCGGCTGAGCTGTTCAGACCGCGCCTTGAGGCCCTGGGCCTCGAGTTGCAGGAAGCGCTTGGTCTTCTTGACCATCAGCCGCCCGACGAGCGCGCCGAGTGGACCCCGCTGGTCGAGCTGCTGGCGCACCAGGGTGCGGCTGCCGGGTTGGGCGGTCACGAAGTGGCGCGCGGTCACCAGTGAGCCGGGGGAGCGCTGCACCCACGTCCAGGACGTGCCGGGTTCGATCTCGGTGACCTGCCAGACCAGCTTCTGCATGCCGGGCTGCTTGATCGCGAACCGCCTGCCTACGGCCAGAGCGGGTCCGTCCTGCCCGACCAGCGACGTCACCGAGGCGGTCCAGTCGGGCCAGTGCTCGACGTCGCTGAAGACCTCCCATACCAACTGCGGCGGCGCGTCGATCTCGATGGCGTCCTCGTTAAACATGTACCAAATGGTACATCTGGGTGTCGGGCTTTGCCTAGGTCTGTCCGATGCGGGCGTCGAGGCGCTGGAGGGCCGCTTCCGCGCCGTTCCACCCGGGGATGCCGGTCACACCCGGGCCTGGGTGGGTGCACTGGCCGCACAAGAAGAGGCCGTCGACCGGCGTGGCGAACTTGTCGGCTCCCTCGACGACGCGGCCGGTCCACAACTGGTTGGGCTGCAGCAGGCCATGCGAGTAGTCGCCGGCGTGCGCGCTGAAGGTGCTGCCGAAGTAGCGGTTGGAGAACACGACCCGGTTGGTGACGGAGTCGGCGAAGCCGGGCGCGAACGTGTCGAAGATTCGCACGCAGGTGTCGGCGTATTGCTCTTTCCAGCTTCGGTTTTCGTCGGCGTCGAGCCCGGTCGGGAAGTAGGGCGTGAAAATCGTTGCGCTGTGCTTGCCTTCGGGCGCCAGCGACGAGTCGACCATGCTGGGGATGTACAGGTAGGTGGGCGGGGCGTCGGGAAGCTGGCCCTTGCGGTACTGCTCCCACGCGTCGCTGATGTATTCCGGTGATGGCGCGTACGCGACGGTCGGACACCATTGTCCGTTGTCGTGCATGAACGGCTGCAACCGCTCGATCCACTGGGGCGCCTGGTCGATCGTCAGGTGCGCCTGGATGTATCCGAGATTAAAGTTGATTTCCTTGATCTTCCGGATGTAGTCGGGCGGAAAGTGTTGCGCGCCAGCGAGATTCACGAAGGTGGTGTACGGGTCGAGCGAGGATAGCACGACGTCGGCCGAAATCGTTGTGCCGTCGCGCAATTCGACCCCGGAGGCGCGCCCATCGGTCACCAGGATATGCTTGACGTGCTGTTTGAGCTGCACCTCGGCGCCCAGCGATTCGGCGCGCCGGCACAGCGCCGTGCTGAGCGAGCCGATGCCGCCGCGGGGCATGATGTATTCCACGTTGCCGCCGCCGATCAGGTAGTGATACAGCGTCGACGCGTTCGAGCCCGGGGTCCAGGGGCCGCCGTCGAACGCGTCGATGGACATCGCGGCCAGCGAGCCCTGGATGCAACGGGCTTGGTCGGGCGCGAGGAACCGGCGGACCGTGTCCATGGTGCTGCCGTACCACATCTGGGCGAAGTCGTGGCGGTCCTCGGCCGTGGGCTGCGCGGCGATCACCCCGATGATGTCCAGCGGGGGACCGAACGCCGAGTCGACGAAATACGGTGCGAACCGGCCGATGTGGGCGAACAAGCCGCCCAGCGCCGCCGCGGTTTCGGCGCCGTGATCGTCGAGCAGGTGGCGGGCCATGCGTTCGAGGTCGTTGTACATCACGAACGGGGTGTCCCCGGGCTCGCCGAAGGTGCACGTCGACGTCCACTGGTCCATCAGCTCGAAGCCCCACTTGGTCAGCTCCAGGCGCTCGGTCATCTCCTGGCGCCAGATCAACACCGCCCAGGCGCCGACGCTGTGCTTGTAGCCGTCGAAGAGTTCGCGTGTCGCGGCCATCCCGCCGAGGAAGTGCGCCCGTTCCAGCACAAGGACTTTCGCGCCGCTCTTAGCCAGCACGTTCGCGGCAACCAGGCCGTTGTGACCGGCCCCGATGACGATCGCGTCGTAGTCCGCCATGGTGACTCCTTGGGGTGGTGAGCGCATCTGAACGCACAATGTCACATATGACATATTTGCGTCAATGGTGACATTTTGTGGCATGCTGTCAGGCGTGGAATCGCGTAGGCAGCGCACGCGTCAGGCGTTGTTGCACGCGGCGATGAAGCGATTCGTCGCCGATGGCGTGCACCAAACCAGCGTCGCCGACATCGCCCGCGATGTCGGGGTGACCGAGCGGACCTTCTATCGGCACTTTCCGTCCAAGCACGCCGTCATATTCGCCGACTACGACATCGGCTTCGAATGGTTCGCTCGCGCGTTGGCGCTGCGCCCGCACGGCGAACCCATCACGGCGTCGGTGCGAAAAGCTGTGGACGCCTTCCCTTTTGACTTCGCGATGGTCCGCGAGGCCGCCACCATCCGATCGCGCGACCTGGATCAGGACATCATCACCACACACATTCGACGGATGCGCGATCAGGTCGCCGACGAGATCGCGCGCTTCATCCACGAACGATCGGCACCGACGGCCGACGGGGCCATGATCGCCGACATCGCGGCGCACAGCCTGGCGACCGCGGTGTTCGTCGCGCTGGAGGCATGGATGGCCAAAGACGAGCACGACATCGACGACCTGGGCCGGCTGACCGACATGGCGCTGAGCGCGCTGGAGGATGGCCTCACCCACACGTTGCGCAAGGCGGGACTGGATTAGCGCTTGCCTAAGCGCCGAACGTGTACCCAGTGCGAGATTTCGGCCGGTTTGTCGCCATGACTACACGCTCGACGACCCGGGAAGCCGCGACACGCAAGCACAACGTCTTGTGTTGCCGCGGGTTGTCGCACCCCAGGGGTAGTGTTTGAGGCCTGAGTACCGCAGGCAAACCGTCTGGTGAAGTGGGGTTCTGGTGAGCGAAAAATTGAAGCTGATTGACCGCGTCTCGGCGATCAACTGGAACCGGCTGCAGGACGAAAAAGACGCCGAGGTCTGGGATCGGTTGACCGGCAATTTCTGGCTGCCCGAGAAGGTGCCGGTGTCCAACGACATCCCGTCCTGGGGCACGCTGACGGCTCACGAAAAGCAGATGACCATGCGGGTTTTCACCGGCCTGACGCTGCTGGACACCATCCAGGGCACGGTCGGCGCGGTCAGCCTGATCCCCGACGCGCTTACCCCGCACGAGGAGGCGGTGTACACCAACATCGCGTTCATGGAGTCGGTGCACGCGCGCAGCTACAGCAACATCTTCTCGACGCTGTGCTCGACCGCCGAGATCGACGACGCGTTCCGCTGGTCGGAGGAGAACCCGAACCTGCAGCGCAAGGCCGAGATCGTCATGCAGTACTACAAGGGCGACGAGCCGCTCAAGCGCAAGGTGGCCTCCACGCTGCTGGAGAGCTTCCTCTTCTACTCCGGGTTCTATCTCCCGATGTACTGGTCGAGCCGGGCCAAGCTGACCAACACCGCCGACATGATCCGGCTGATCATCCGCGACGAGGCCGTGCACGGCTACTACATCGGCTACAAGTTCCAGCGTGGCCTGGCGCTGGTCGACGAGGTCAAGCGCGGCGAGCTCAAGGACTACACCTACGAACTGCTCTTCGAGCTGTACGACAACGAGGTGGAGTACACCCAGGACCTCTACGACGAGGTCGGGCTGACCGAGGACGTCAAGAAGTTCCTGCGCTACAACGCCAACAAGGCGCTGATGAACCTCGGCTACGAGGCGCTATTCCCCCGCGACGAGACGGACGTGAACCCGGCCATCCTGTCCGCGCTGTCACCCAACGCCGACGAGAACCACGATTTCTTCTCCGGCTCCGGCTCGTCGTACGTGATCGGCAAGGCCGTCGTCACCGAGGACGAGGACTGGGACTTCTGAAACCCGCGAGGTGCTAATTCCAGTGGGCTACCACATACTGCGCACGCTGGAGCAAACCCCACGTCGGAACCTCCTGCGCGTCGTCTGACAGGTCTTGCGCTGATTGTTCCGCGCTCTCGGCGATCGCGGCTGCATCAGCGTCGGAGCACCACGGTGGGCCGTGCATACATGCTCCTATCTTTTGGAGAGTGGACCTGAAGGCTGCAATGTTGGCGGGTTTCAGCTTTAGGGGATTTCCACGGATGAAACACTTAACTCTGATTTTGTTGGACGGCGCGGTAATTGTGTCGTTGTACTTAATCAGTAAAGGCGTGTTGTCCACTACGGGAGCGTCGGCACGCCGATGTAGCGATTGTTCTGCGAGTATGAAATTCGAACTGACGCCAACGTTATATTGTCCTAGCGCGTCGAGGCAGTCGTCCGAACGTTTGACAAAATCCGATACTTGACTTGATGCGACCCCGAGGAAGAAGGCGACCAGAGTGCTAATTAGTACCCCTAGGGCGCCAAGTATTTTTACGAGTGGCCGTTTCTTCGGTTCCTCCAGCTGAACCGTTACTGTGATTCCGCTCGATCGATCAGCGGCTTCGTTGCTGGTCTCGGCCGCTGTCGATGCTTGATGTTCGCTGCTCCGGGGTTCGGCCGTCGTCCGCTCTTGCGCCTGCTCGGCGCTGGCCGGGTCGGGCGTTATTGGTGCTTTGCCTGGCTGCTCGGGTTGTCCCTCATGGTTCATGCAGGGGATGCTAGGCCGACGGCGTCTGCGGTTAGTTGAATTTTGTTAATTCCGAGCTGCTCGGAATTTAGAACGGTTTGATTCGACGCTTTGCTGTTGCTTTAGTCACGGCCGTGCTGATGTCGGATGGCTTCTCGGCCCGTTTTTCAGTACCGAGCTAATTAGACTCCGGGCCTGTGGCCGTCGGCACCGTCGAGGTGTTGGGCCTGGGTGGGCGAGTAAAACCTCGGCGCGATCGTCGCCATCACCGGTAGGCGCAGTGTCATCCCGTCGCGGATCGGCATGCGGACGTTGACGTACACGACCTGCATGTCCAGGCCCATCTGGACGCGCATCTCCCGCAGGCTCTCGGTTTGCACGGCCAGGCCCATATCCCGTAGGCGCGCCGCCAAACCGCGCTGCAAGGCCCGGACCGGTTTCAGATCGCCCGGGTTGTTGAGATGCACGTAGGCGATTGGCTTGGGAAGCTTCGGGCTGGGTCGGGTCATGGCTCGACTGTACTCCGCGCGCCGAACGAGAAAGCGCAAAAACCGTTTTGACCAGCGGCTAGCAGGATTCCGCCGCCCCGACGGTACGGGCGGTGAACGTGGAATGAATTGTCGGGACGGGACGATGCCCCGGTGGCGCGGGTGACCGCGAACCCGTGACACTGATGGGGTGACCACATCCGGTTCTTCGCGCAATCACCCCCACTTCCTGCGGTCGGTAATCCGCTGGCTGCAAGTCGGCTACCCCGATGGTGTGCCCGGCCCCGACCGGGTGCCGCTGATGGCGCTGCTGCGCAGCACGCCGCTGACCGCCGATCAGCTCAAGGAGGTTGTGAGCAACCTGACCGCGAAAGGATCACCCGCGATTACCGACGGCGTGATCGACGGCAACGAGATCGCCGAGACCATCTCCGAGCTGACCCACCGCGACCCTGGCCCCGAGAACGTCCGCCGCGTCGCCGCCACCCTGGCCGCCGCCGGATGGCCGCTGGCCGGCATCGACGTCAGCGAGGTTATCCCCGGTGACGAGGACGGCGAGGCCGCCGAAGAGATCGCGTGCGGGCGCAGTGTGGCCGAAGGTGCCTCACAGGCGTGAGATGTCGATGACGAAGCGGTAGCGCACGTCGCTGGCGAGCACGCGCTCGTAGGCTTCGTTGACGTAATCCGGCTCGATGAGCTCGATTTCGGGCGTCACGTCGTGCTCGGCGCAGAAATCCAGCATCTCCTGGGTCTCGGCGATCCCGCCGATGTTCGACCCGGACAGGCTGCGCCGCGCCAGCGCCAGCGGGAACGCGCCCACCTCCATCGGATGCTCGGGGATGCCGAGCTCCACCAGCGTCCCGTCGACGTCGAGCAGGCCGAGGTAGTCGTTGAGCTTCAGGTTCGCCGACACCGTGTTGAGGATCAGGTCGAAGTTGCTGCGCAGCTTCTTGAAGGTGTCGGGGTCGGCCGTCGCGTAGTAGTGGCTCGCGCCCAGGCGCAGCCCGTCCTCCATCTTCTTCAGCGACTGCGACAGCACCGTCACCTCGGCGCCCATCGCGGCGCCCAGCTTGACGCCCATGTGCCCGAGGCCGCCCAGGCCGATGATCGCCAGGCGGGTGTTCGCCCCGGCGTTCCAGTGCCGCAGCGGCGAGAACAGCGTGATGCCGGCGCACAGCAGGGGCGCCGCCTTGTCCAGCGGCAGCGAGTCGGGGATGCGCACGACGAAGTTCTCGTCGACGACGATCGCCTGGCTGTAGCCGCCCTGCGTGGGCGTTCCGTCTTTGTCGATCGAGTTGTAGGTGAATGTCGCGCCCGGTTTGCAGTACTGCTCGAGCCCGGCCTTGCAGCTACTGCACTCGCCGCACGAGTTGACCATGCAGCCCACGCCGACGTGGTCGCCCACCTTGTACTTGGTGACCTCCGAACCGACCTCGGACACCACGCCGGCGATCTCGTGGCCGGGGACTACCGGGTAATTCGGTTGGCCCCATTCGGCTTTGACGGTGTGGATGTCGGAGTGGCAGATCCCGGCGAACTTGATGTCGATCGCTACGTCGTGCGGACCGGGGTCGCGGCGGGTGATGGTGGTCTTGGTCAGCGGTGCGGTCGCCGACGTAGCGGCATACGCCGAAACAGTGCTCATGGCAGATCCCTCTTTTTCGTTGCGTCTTAGAAAAGCTTAGCTAAGGTAAAGTTTTTAGGCCAATCGGCCGGGGCTCGTTAGTTGATCGCGGCGTTGACCATGCGGAGGTCGTCCACGATGCCGCGCGCGGCGAGCACGCCCTCGCCGGTCTGCCATATCTCGTCGTTGACGACGTAAACCCGGTTGTCGTGATTGGCGGACAGCTTGCGCCACGGGTCGCTGTCCAGGACGGTGGCGGCGCGGTCCGCGGCGGCGGGGGTGGCGCACGACACGTAGATCACGTCGGCGTCGGCGGCGGACAGATTCGGCACCTTCGCGAGGTCGGCATCGGTGGCGGCGATCTCGATATAGGGCTTGTCGGTGAACCGCTGGGCGGCCGGCCGGTCCACGCCGACGGCGGTGAGCACGCTGGCGGGAAAGTTGTTGGACCCGTAGATCCGGATGGTGGTGGTGGTCAGTTGCACGACCGACGCCTGGAAGTGGGCCGCGTCGTGGCTGGCGCCGATCTGGGTGGCCCGCTGGGTGAAGCCGCCGATCAGTCCGTCCACCGCGCCGCCGCGGGCCGTGGCCGCGCCGACGCCGCGCAGGTTGTCCTGCCAGGCGGCGCCCGGCGCCGCGGTGAATACCGTCGGGGCGATCGCCGCCAGCTGCGGGTACAACTTCGGGGTCAACCCTTGCGAGCCCAGGATCAGGTCCGGGTGGGCCGCCGCGATCGCTTTGAGGTCGGGGTTGCTGCGCGTTCCGACGCCGGGCAGGCCGTGGACCGCCTTGCCCAGGTAGGACGGCTGGCTCGGGGAGCCGTCCGGCAGGGCGGCGGCCACGACGCGGGATTGCAGGCCGAGCGCGCACAGGGCGTCGAGCTGATCACCGGAGAGGACCACGATGCGCTGCGCCTCGGCGGGAACGGTGGCGACGTCGGGGGTGACCCCGGCGGCGTTGTGGGCCTGCCGCGTGGGTGGCCCCGGGTCGGCCGCGGCCACGTCCCGCGCGCACGACTCGTCGGGCTGGCGGTCGTTTCCCAGCACCCCGGCCCCGGCGATCTGTGTGGTGGGCGTGACCAGCGATCGGGCCGACGGTTTGGAGCCGGATCCGGACCCGCAACCGCCGCATGCCACGACCAGTGTTGCGGCCACGGCCACGGTCGATTGCCACCTGAGCACGCGTCCGACGCTAACATTCGGCGACTTCGGAGCGGATTACGACAGTTTGTAGGACCAGGCCCGCCACCGACCTGATCGGGGGCTAAGATTCGAACCATTGGTTCTGGGCCCCGGTCCGAGAATGTTTGGAGGAGCTGTTGACAGCTGAAGCGCCCCCCTTGGGAGAACTCGAGGCCGTCCGCCCGTATCCGGCCAGAACCGGTCCCAAAGGGAACCTCATCTACAAACTGATCACGACCACCGATCACAAGCTGATCGGCATCATGTACTGCGTCGCCTGCTTCATCTTCTTCTTCATCGGCGGGCTGCTGGCGCTGCTGATGCGCACCGAGTTGGCCGCGCCGGGTCTGCAGTTCCTGTCGAACGAGCAGTTCAACCAGCTGTTCACCATGCACGGCACGATCATGCTGCTGTTCTACGCGACGCCGATCGTGTTCGGTTTCGCCAACCTGGTCCTGCCCCTGCAAATCGGCGCGCCCGACGTCGCCTTCCCGCGGCTCAACGCCTTCTCGTTCTGGCTGTTCTTGTTCGGCGCCACCATGGGTATGGCCGGTTTCGTCGTTCCGGGCGGGGCCGCGGACTTCGGCTGGACGGCCTACACCCCGCTGTCCGACGCCATCCACTCACCCGGCGCGGGCGGAGACCTGTGGATCATGGGTCTGATCGTCGCGGGTCTGGGCACCATCCTGGGTGCGGTCAACATGATCACCACGGTCGTCTGCATGCGCGCACCCGGGATGACGATGTTCCGGATGCCGATCTTCACCTGGAACATCCTGGTGACGTCCATCCTGGTGCTGATCGCGTTCCCGTTGCTGACCGCGGCGCTGTTCGGCCTGGCCGCCGACCGCCACCTGGGCGCCCACGTCTACGACGCGGCCAACGGCGGAGTCCTGCTGTGGCAGCACCTGTTCTGGTTCTTCGGCCATCCCGAGGTGTACATCATCGCGTTGCCGTTCTTCGGGATCATCACCGAAGTGATCCCGGTGTTCTCCCGCAAGCCGGTCTTCGGCTACACCACGCTGGTCTACGCGACCCTGTCGATCGCCGCGCTGTCGGTGGCGGTGTGGGCGCACCACATGTTCGCCACGGGAGCCGTTCTGCTGCCGTTCTTTTCGTTCATGACGTATCTGATCGCGGTGCCGACCGGGATCAAGTTCTTCAACTGGACCTTCACAATGTGGAAGGGCCAGTTGACCTTTGAGACGCCGATGCTGTTCTCGGTGGGCTTCCTGGTGACCTTCCTGCTGGGTGGTCTGACCGGCATCCTGCTGGCCAGCCCGCCGCTGGACTTCCACGTCACGGACACGTATTTCGTCGTCGCGCACTTCCACTACGTGCTGTTCGGCACCATCGTGTTCTCCACCTTCGCGGGCATCTACTTCTGGTTCCCGAAGATGACCGGCCGGCTGCTCGACGAGCGGTTGGGGAAGCTGCATTTCTGGTTGACGTTCATCGGCTTTCACACCACGTTCCTGGTGCAGCACTGGCTGGGCGATCAGGGGATGCCGCGCCGCTACGCGGACTATTTGCCCACCGACGGCTTCCAGGGGCTGAACATCGTCTCGACGATCGGGGCGTTCATCCTGGGCGCGTCGATGTTCCCGTTCGTCTGGAACGTCTTCAAGAGCTGGCGCTACGGCGAGGTCGTCACGGTCGACGACCCGTGGGGCTACGGCAACTCGCTGGAGTGGGCGACCAGTTGCCCGCCGCCGCGGCACAACTTCACCGAGCTGCCCCGAATTCGTTCGGAGCGACCGGCATTCGAGTTGCACTACCCGCACATGGTCGAGCGGCTGCGCGCCGAGGCGCACGTGGGCCGAGCCCATGGGCCGGCGAGCGGCGACGTCACCAGAGCCGACGACGTCAGCGTTCGCAGCTGACGGGCGGCGGAGGCCCTAAGCGAGGCTAAGTCAGGGGTGAACACTCCATACAGGGTGTCGGTGCTGATCACCGTCACCGGCGCGGATCATCCGGGTGTGACGTCGGCCCTCTTCGACGCGCTGTCGCGGCACGGAGTCGAGCTGCTCAACGTCGAACAGGTGGTGATCCGGGGGCGGCTGACGCTCGGTGTGCTGGTGTCCTGCTCGGCCGAGGTCGCGGAAAGCCCCGCGTTGCGCGCCGACGTCGAGACCGCGATCCACAGGGTCGGGCTCGATGTCAGCATCGAGCGCAGCGACGACGTGCCGATCATCCGGCAACCGTCGACCCACACCATCTTCGTACTGGGCCGGCCGATTACCGCCGGCGCGTTCGGCGCGGTGGCCCGCGAGGCCGCGGCGCTGGGCGTCAACTTCGATGTGATTCGCGGGATTTCCGACTATCCGGTGACCGGGCTGGAGTTGCGGGTCTCGGTGCCGCCGGGAGCCGACGGCCGCCTGCGGACGGCCCTGAACCGGGTGTCCTCCGAGGAGCGCGTCGACATCGCGGTCGAGGACTACGGCCTGGCCTGGCGCACCAAACGGCTCATCGTGTTCGACGTCGACTCGACGCTGGTGCAGGGCGAGGTCATCGAGATGCTGGCCGCCCGCGCGGGCGCAGAGGGAACCGTCGCCGCGATCACCGAGGCCGCGATGCGCGGTGAGCTGGACTTCGCGCAGTCGCTGCAGCAGCGGGTGGCGACGCTGGCGGGCCTGCCCGCGACCGTGATCGACGAGGTCGCCGCCCAACTGGAACTGATGCCCGGGGCCCGCACCACGCTGCGGACGTTGCGGCGCTTGGGTTTTCACTGCGGCGTGGTCTCCGGGGGATTCCGGCGGATCATCGAACCGCTGGCACATGAGCTGATGCTGGACTTCGTCGCCGCCAACGAGCTCGAGATCGTCGACGGCACACTGACCGGCCGGGTCGTCGGCCCGATCATCGACCGGCCCGGAAAAGCCAAGGCGCTTCGCGACTTCGCGCAGCAGGCCGGGGTGCCCATGGCGCAGACCGTCGCGGTCGGCGACGGTGCCAACGACATCGACATGCTGGCCGCGGCGGGCCTGGGCGTGGCGTTCAACGCCAAGCCGGCGCTGCGTGAGGTCGCCGACGCGTCGTTGAGCCACCCGTATCTGGACACCGTGCTGTTCCTACTCGGCGTGACCCGCGGCGAGATCGAGGCCGCCGACGCCGGCGATCTTGGAGTGCGACGTGTGGAGATCCCTTCGGATTAGTGGCCGCCGCGGGCAAGCACCCGGCGGCTTTGGCGACGCCGCGGTACGGCACGATAATCGGGTGCCCGAAACCGGCGACACCGCATCCGATCCCGATCTGCTGATCGACTTGCGGGCTGTGTCGTTGCGCCGCGGCGGGCGCACCTTGGTCGGGCCGGTGGACTGGGCGGTCGAACTCGACGAACGCTGGGTGATCGTCGGCCCCAACGGCGCCGGCAAGACGTCGTTGCTGCGGATCGCGGCGGCCGCCGAGCACCCGTCGTCGGGCGTCGCCCACGTGCTCGGCGAGCGGCTGGGCCGCGTCGACGTCACCGAGTTGCGCGCCCGCATCGGCCTGTCGTCCTCGGCACTGGCGCAGCGGGTGCCCGACAACGAAGTGGTGCGCGACCTCGTCGTCTCGGCCGGCTACGCGGTGCTGGGCCGATGGCGGGAGCGCTACGAAGACATCGACTACCGGCGCGCGATCGACATGCTGGAGAGCCTGGGCGCCGAGCATCTGGCGGAGCGCAGCTACGGCACGCTGTCGGAAGGCGAACGCAAGCGGGTGCAGATCGCCCGTGCCCTCATGACCGACCCGGAGCTGCTGCTGCTCGACGAGCCCGCCGCCGGCCTGGACCTGGGCGGCCGGGAGGAGTTGGTGGCCAGGCTGGCGGATCTGGCCGCCGACCCCGACGCGCCCGCGCTGGTGCTGGTCACCCACCACGTCGAGGAAGTCCCTCCAGGCTTCAGCCACTGCATGCTGCTGTCGGAGGGCCGGGTGGTCGCGGCGGGCCTGCTGTCCGACGTGCTGACCGCCGAGAACCTGTCGGCGGCGTTCGGCCAGTCGATCGCCCTCGAGATGGTCGACGGGCGCTATTTCGCGCGGCGCGTCCGCAGCCGCGCGGCCCACCGGAGGCCGCTATGACCGCACCGCACGACGAGCCCCCACTGGTTCCGCGGCCGGCCGCAACCGTGATGCTGATCCGTGACGACGGGCCCGGCCTCAGCGTGTTCCTGATGCGACGGCACTCGCGGATGGAATTCGCGGCGGGCACGATGGTGTTCCCGGGCGGCGGCGTCGACGACCGCGACCGCAACGCCGAGATCGCGTGGGCGGGCCCGCCGCCGCAGTGGTGGGCGCAGCGCTTCGGCATCGAACCCGACCTGGCCGAGGCGCTGGTCTGCGCCGCGGCCCGTGAGACCTTCGAGGAATCGGGGGTGCTGTTCGCCGGGCCGGCGGGGCAGGCCGGTTCGGCACCGGACAGCATCGTCGGCGATGCCTCGGTGTACGGCGACGCCCGCCGCGCGCTGGCCGCCGGCACGCTGTCCTTCGCCGACTTTCTGCGCCGCGAAAACCTGGAACTGCGGGCCGACCTGCTGCGGCCGTGGGCCAACTGGGTCACCCCGGAAGCCGAACGGACGCGGCGATACGACACCTATTTCTTTGTGGCGGCGCTGCCGCGGGGTCAGCGTGCCGACGGTGAGAACACCGAATCCGACCGCGCCGGCTGGACGACACCGCAGGACGCCATCGACGACTTCGCCGCCGGCCGTTGCTTCTTGCTGCCGCCCACGTGGACGCAGCTGGACTCGCTCGCCGGCCGCACGGTGGCCGACGTGTTGGCGGTCGAACGACAGATCGTGCCGGTGCAGCCGCATCTCGAAATCCAGGGCGACAACTGGATTTTCGAGTTCTTCGACTCCGACCGCTACCACCAGGCGCGCGAGGCCGGGGGAATGGGGTGGCGGCATTGAGCGAGTTCGTCAGCGTCGTGGTCAGTGACGGCTCGCGCGACGCCGGCCTGGCCATGTTGCTGCTGTCGCGGCCGCCCACGAACGCGATGACCCGGCAGGTCTACCGCGAGATCGTGGCCGCGGCCGACGAGCTGGGGCGCCGCGACGACGTCGCCGCCGTCATCCTGTTCGGTGGCCACGAAATCTTCTCCGCCGGCGACGACATGCCCGAGCTGCGGACGCTGAGCCCGAACGAGGCCGACACCGCGGACCGGGTGCGCCGGGAGGCCGTCGACGCCGTCGCCGCGATCCCCAAGCCGACCGTGGCCGCGATCACCGGATACGCGCTGGGCGCCGGCCTCACCCTGGCCCTGGCCGCCGACTGGCGGATCAGCGGCGACAACGTCAAGTTCGGTGCGACGGAGATCCTGGCTGGCCTGGTCCCCGGCGGCGGCGCAATGGCTCGCCTGGCCCGCGTGGCCGGGGCGAGCCGGGCCAAGGACCTGGTGTTCAGTGGGCGCTTCTTCGACGCCGAGGAGGCCCTGGCGCTGGGCCTGATCGACGAGATGGTGGCCCCCGACGACGTCTACGACGCCGCCGCGGCGTGGGCGCGCCGCTTCCTCGACGGGCCGTCGCGCGCGCTGGCCGCCGCCAAGGCCGGCATCAACGCCGTCTTCGACCCGCATCCGGGCGCCGGTTAGGCTGCCCTGCATGACGAGGAGTTCGACTAACGCCGTCCCCAACCCGCGTGCCACCGCCGAGCAGGTCGAAGCCGCCCGCCATGACAGCAAGCTCGCCCAGGTGCTTTATCACGACTGGGAAGCCGAGACGTACGACGAAAAGTGGTCGATCTCGTATGACCAGCGCTGCATCGATTACGCCCGGGACTGCTTCGACGCCGTCGCGCCCGAGGAGGTCCTGCGTGACCTGCCCTACGATCGGGCCCTCGAATTGGGTTGCGGGACAGGGTTTTTCCTGCTGAACCTGATCCAGTCGGGCGTTGCCCGCCGCGGTTCTGTCACCGATCTCTCGCCCGGCATGGTCAAGGTCGCCACCCGCAACGGCCAATCGTTGGGACTCGACATCGACGGCCGGGTGGCCGACGCCGAGGGCATCCCGTACGACGACGACACCTTCGATCTGGTCGTCGGGCACGCCGTCCTGCACCACATTCCCGACGTCGAGCTGTCGCTGCGCGAGGTGGTCCGGGTGCTGCGCCCGGGCGGGCGGTTCGTCTTCGCCGGGGAACCGAGCAATGCCGGCGAGGTCTATGCGCGCGCGCTCTCGACGTTGACCTGGCGGATCGTCACCAACGCCACCAAGTTGCCGGGACTGACCGGTTGGCGGCGCCCGCAGGCCGAGCTGGACGAGTCCTCGCGCGCCGCGGCGCTCGAGGCGCTCGTCGACCTGCACACCTTCGCGCCGGAAGACCTGGAGCGGATGGCCACCAGCGCTGGAGCCGTCGACGTCGCGACCTCCACCGTCGAGTTCACCGCCGCGATGCTCGGCTGGCCCCTGCGGACCTTCGAGTGCGCGGTGCCGCCGGGGCGGCTGGGCTGGGGCTGGGCGAAATTCGCATTCACCAGCTGGAAGACCCTCAGCTGGGTGGACGCCAACGTGATGCGGCACGTGGTGCCGAAGGGCTGGTTCTACAACGTGATGATCACCGGGGTCAAACCGTCCTGAGCGTCGGCGGCCTGAGCTTCGGCACCGACGACGTCGAATATCTGCGGTCGGAAGTGGGCACCGCGGCGCTCGCCGCCGTCGCCGACCTCCCGCTGACGGACCGCACCCGCATCGCCGACGTCGCCTCCGTGCGCGCCCGCTTCGGCGGCCGGGCGCCGATTCTGGTCGAGACGACGCTGCTGCGCCGCCGTGCGGCGGACAAGCTCGGCCAGCTCGGTGACGTGTCCGATTGGCTGTTCACCGACGAGGCCCTGCAGCAGGCGACCGCGGCGCCGGTGGCCCTGCACCGGGCCGGGCGCCTGGCAAAGGCCGGGAGCGCACTGGTTCACGACGCGACGTGTTCGATCGGCACCGAGGTGGCCGCGCTGCGCGCGTCCGGCACCGACGCGGTGGGCAGCGACATCGACCCCGTGCGCCTGGCGATGGCGCGCCACAACCTGGGACCCGGCGCTGCCCTGTGCCGCGCCGACGCGCTGCGTCCGGTGACCCGCGACGCCGTCGCGCTCGTCGATCCGGCGCGACGGGTGGGCGGGCGGCGCCGTTGGCGCCCGGCCGACTATCAACCGGGCCTGGGGCAGTTGCTCGACGCCTATTGCGGTCGCGATCTCGTCGTAAAGTGCAGTCCCGGAATAGATTTCGAGTACCTGCGGCGCGCCGGTTTCGACGGCGAAATCGAGGTGACGTCGTATGGCGGTTCGGTTCGGGAAGCGTGCCTGTGGTCGGCCGGGCTGACCGCGCCGGGGGTGCGTCGTCGAGCGAGCGTCCTGGATATCGGCGAGCAGATCACCGACGCCGAGCCCGCCGACTGCCCGACGCGGCCCGCCGGCCGATGGATCGTCGACCCCGACGGCGCCGTCGTACGGGCCGGGCTGGTGCGCCACTACGGCGCGCGGCACGGGCTGTGGCAACTCGATCCCGATATCGCCTACCTGTCCGGTGCCGAGCTGCCCCCGGCGGTCCGCGGCTTCGAGGTGCTCGAGCAGCTTGCGTTCGACGAGCGCCGGCTCCGGCAGGCGCTGTCCGCGCGGGACTGCGGGGCGCTGGAGATCCTGGTCCGGGGCGTGCGCGTCGACCCCGACGGGCTGCGGCGCCGGCTGCGGCTGCGCGGCAGGCGTTCCCTGTCGGTGATCGTCACCCGGGTCGGCTCCGGACCCGCGAGTCATGCGACGGCCTTCGTGTGCCGTGCCTCTCGATAGTGCCCAGGTAGGCTGGCTGCCATCGATCTTCCAGGCGCCCCGCCTGCGTGATTTTGCGAGGGACGAATTCGAACAATGCGCTACCTGATAGTGAGCACCGTGCTGGCCGCCGTGGCCCTGCTGGGCTGGCCGGCCGCCGCCGCGCCGGCGACGTGTGCCGGGATGGGGGGCACCGTCGACGACACCCAGCTGTGCCACGTGCACACCACGGGGTCCACCTACGCCATCACCATGACGTTTCCCGCCGACTACCCCGACGAACAGGCGCTGACCGACTACATCGCCCAAAACCGCGACGGCTTCCTCAACGTCGCCCAGACGTCCGGCGGGCGCGACCAGCCCTACCAAATGGAGACCAGCGCCGACCAACGCACCTCCGGTCAGCCGCCCCGCACCCGCAGCGTGGTGCTGAAGTTCTTCCAGGACCTCGGCGGATCGCATCCGTCCAGTTGGTACAAGGCGTTCAACTACAACCTGGCGACCAAGCAGCCCATCACCTTCGACAACCTGTTCGCGCCCGGCACGACGCCGCTGGACAGCATCTTCCCGCTGGTGCAGCGCGACCTGGAGAATCAGAGTGCGTTCGGTGCCGCCATCCTGCCCTCGACGGGCCACGACCCGTCGCACTACCAGAACTTCGCCATCACCGACGACCAGCTGATCTTCTACTTCGCCCCCGGTGAGATGCTGCCGGCGGTCGCCGGTCCCGCCCAGGCCCAGGTGCCGCGCAGCGCGATCCCGCCCCTGGCCGTCTAGAGCCGCCTGGTCAGTGCACCGGGCCGGCCAGCCACTCCATGGCCGCGGCACCGATGCCCAGCGCCACCTGGGCCACGCAGCCGATGATCGGGACGAAGAACGCCCGCCGCTGGCGCACCAGGAGGTATACGGCGACCACGAAGTCGGCGACCAAGACCGCGGCGCCGCCCCAGATCCCCAACGTCGTGGCGCGGTCGATCCAGGCCGGGTCGCCGCATTTCACGGAACCGCACGGGTCGGTGACCATGACGAACAGGCCGAGCAGCACGATCGTCACCCCGAACAGCGCCCCGTGCACGATGAGCAGGACAAGCGTCGCGGCGAGGTCCGCGGGCCGGCCGCGTCGATCGGCGCTCATGCCGGCCCGAATCCGTAGACCTGGCCGTCGCTGGTGCAGGCCACCACCCTGCGATCCACCCCGACCGACACCCCGACGGGATACCCGGTGGCCGCGGGCAGCGGATAGCTGCCCAGGGTGTGGCCGTTGCCCGGATCGAAGGCCAGCAGCGACATGCCGGCCGCGCCCTGCCCGGGCGGGGCGCCGACCACCGTGTAGCCAACGCCGCCGCCGGCCAGGCTCGACGACGACAGCGGGCCGACGTCGTCGCGCCGCCAAGCCTGATCGGCGTGATCGCCGGCATCCTTGAAGGCCGCGAGCCGGGTGTCGGGTCCGCCGCCGGCCACGATCAAACCCTGCGGGGTCACCGAGGGCGGCGTCTGCGCCAGAAAACCAAGCGGCACAGACCATTTCACCTTCCCATCGGCGGCGTGCAGCGCCCACAGCCGTTGGTCGCGGCCATTGACGTAGACGGTCGATCCGTCGGCGGAAAGCACCGGGCTGGCGATCACGCCGGCGCCGACCGCGTCGCTGCTCCACTCGCGCGTGAGCAGCGGCGTCTGGCCCGGATGGTATTTCAGCCCGACGAGTTCCGCGGCCACCGCGCCCGGCTGCCAGACGCCGATCACCGCCATCTGGCCGGCCTGCGAGAAGGCGGGCGCCGCGGCGACCGGACAGCCTTGGCGCGCCGGCGCGCAATCGGCCAGCCCGCGCGTCGCATCGGTCGGGTCGACGCCGTCGACCAGATCCAGCGCACTGCCCACCACCATGCCGCGGTGGGCGTCGAACGTCAGGACCTGACCCAGATGCGTGATGACCAACAGTTGACCATCACCCAAAAACCTTGGCGTGGTGGGCATTCCGATCACCGGCTGGCGCCACCGAGTCCACTGCGTCACCGGAAAGGAGAGGAAGGCGCCGGGCTGCCCGACGTAGAGATTGTCGAAGCCGTCGAACAGCGGACCGGCGAAGCCGCCACCCTGGACCATCCGGACGCACCAGCGTTGCCGGCCGTTGTCGTCGTTCTCCCACTCCATGAGCGAACATCCGCCCGGGGTCTGCGCGTTGAGGGCGAGATAGCCGCGTGCGCTCAGCGCGGGCCCGGCGGCCAGGCTGCCCTTGACGGACCGCGTCCACTGCAGCGACAGCTTGGTGGCCCCGCTGGTGGGGGTGTAGCTGCTGTTGGCCGCGTCGGCGTATTGCGCGGGCCAGCCTTGCGATGCCGAGGCTTGCACCCACGAGTCGGTGTTGCCGCAACCGCCGAGTCCCACGATCAGCGCGGCGACCGCCCCCACGAATGACCAACGCCGAAGACCGAGTTGTCGGGCAAGCACCTCGATTTCCCAAATCCTTCCGCGGCCGTTGGTTCGTTTCCAGAGCAGCGATCGAGTACAGGTGAGGGTAACCCGTGGCGGCTCGGATAAGCTCTCCGGCCATGACGACCATGTGGGGTGCTCCGCTCCATCGCCGTTGGCGTGGATCGATGTTGCGCGACCCACGCCAGGCCAAGTTCCTCACGCTGGCCTCGCTGAAGTGGGTGCTGGCCAACCGCGCCTACACCCCGTGGTACCTGGTGCGCTACTGGCGGCTGCTGAAGTTCAAGCTGGCCAACCCGCACATCATCACCCGCGGCATGGTGTTTCTCGGCAAGGACGTCGAGATCCATTGCACGCCCGAGCTGGCGCAGCTGGAGATCGGTCGCTGGGTGCACATCGGCGACAAGAACACGATCCGCGCGCACGAGGGCTCGCTGCGCTTCGGCGACAAGGTGGTGCTGGGCCGCGACAACGTCATCAATTGCTATCTCGACATCGAGCTCGGGGATTCGGCGCTGATGGCCGACTGGTGCTACATCTGTGATTTCGACCATCGCATGGACGACATCAACCTTCCGATCAAGGACCAGGGCATCGTCAAGTCCCCGGTCCGGATCGGGCCGGACACCTGGGTCGGGGTGAAGGTGACCGTGTTGCGGGGCACCACCATCGGACGCGGCTGCGTGCTGGGATCGCACGCGGTGGTTCGCGGCGTGGTGCCCGACTACTCGATCGCGGTCGGCGCACCGGCCAAGGTGGTCAAAAACCGGCAGCTGTCCTGGGAGAGTTCGGCCGCGCAGCGCGCAGAACTGGCGGCCGCGCTGGCCGATATCGAGCGCAAAAAGGCTGCCCGCTAAGCGATTTGGAGTACTACGAGGGCTGGTCGTCGACCTCGAAGCGGTAGTTGACGGTGCCGCCGTCGACGCCGGTGACGGTCACGTTCACCCCGTAGTTCTTCCCGCTCGTGGTCAGCTGGCAGCGCAGCGTCGCGCCCTCGACACCCTTGAGGTTGTCGGGGCACGTCACCGAATCGGGTTTGGTTCCAATCTGCGGGGTGAGTTTCTCGCTGATCGTCTTGGCGACCTGGTTTTTGTCGACCGTCTCGACCATGTCGAACTTGACGTCGCTGCCGTTGACGCTGGTGACGGTGACGTTGACGTTGTAGGTCTGCCCGCCCGCCTTCATCTCGCAGTTCAGCTGCGCCCCGACCTTCGCGTCCAGGTCGCTGGGGCAGTTCACCGACTCCGGCTTGTTGCCCGCGGGGTCCGTCATCTTCGAGGTGATCTGGCCGGCGACATCGCTTTTGCTGACGGAGTGCGATGACGACACCGAACACGAACACGCGGCGACGCCGGCCATCAGGCCCGCTGCTGCTCCGGAAACCAGCAACGTCCGAGCGATCGACTGGGCCATAACGCCTCCCGTGGGCTGTGCAACTGCGGGCAACTGTGAATCGGCTGATAATTGCATGCCAGACATCTTGGGGTGGGCGGATTGCGTAAACATCCGCCGAACGGCGATCTCGCGCCGGCGGCTTTGCTGGTGAAACCGTGCGGCGGTTGGTTACGGTACCGAGGTAACACAGCGGAGGGGGTGCCGCGAATGACGAGCCGGGTGATCGCGGTTGCGAGCGTCGCGGGGGCCACGGTGTTGGCCGGCATCGTGGTTGCCGCCTGCAGCGGCACGTCCACGATGGCGTCGACACCCTCGACGTCGACATCCGTGGTGTCGATTCCGGCCGCTTCGACCGACTACACCACGCTGCTGATCCAGGGCAGCGACGTCAGCACGACACCGCCCAACGTCTTCACCCCGGCGGAGCCGCCCGTCCAAAACCCCAACGCGATGCCCGGCGCGGCGGTGGTGTTCAAAAACCAGGATGACAGCACCCGAATCGGCGACACCGTCCTGATCCTGACCGACGCCGGCGCCGCGGCCAACGCGATGAACGGGTCGGTCGCGTCACTGGGCAACACGGTGACCGGCGGTAACCCGCAGCCGATTTCGGTGGGCGACGGGGGCACGATGGTTGCCGGCACGTCGCCGGATAGGTCCAAAGAGGTGACCGTGCTGCTGTTCACCGAGGGCAAGGCGTTCGTCACGCTGGAATTCGACGGCGCGCCCGGCAACGACGTGCCCACCGACTACGCTCTTACGGTCGCCCAGCAGCAGGACGGCGCCGTCAAGAACAAGCTGCCCGGCTGAGGGCGGTTTAAGTAGGGCGGTTGAGCCGCCAGATATGGGTGGACAGAACGGTGGCGAAGGCACACCACAATCCGTAAGGCGAAAGTGCCAGTCCCGCCTTCGGTTTGGCCTGCGCCGTCCGGCGGATCAGGTCCGCGCTGCTGGCCGCCAGGACGGCTGCACCGAGGGCGGACGCGCCGAGCTTGTGATACCGGAAGAAAAGCCAACTCCACCCGGCGTTGAGGAGCAGGTTGGCTCCGAGCGCGGCGGCATAGCGACGCGCCTTGTCGTGCTGTGCTGCTTGGCGCAACTCATCGATAGCCGCCGCCGACGTGGCGGCGATGTCGGCGTAGAGGGCGGTCCAGACGACGGGAAAGACGACTCCGGCTGGCTGGTATCGCGGTTTGCGAAGCCGTGCATACCAGGTAGGGACACGTCGTGGGCTGGCGATGCTTCCGGTGCCGGCTGCCGCGCCGACGGCCAGCGTTGTCGCGGCCAGTGTCGAGCTGTTCATACTGTGCTCCGTTCATGACGGGCCAACTCCGCTTGCTGCTCAACAGGTTTGGCGTTGGTGCAGAGCTACCCAATAGCGACGCGGGTATGCCTACCGGTCCGGCAGGGCGTGCTCGACGATGGGCAGCCGCGGTTGTGGTTGCCGTTCACGGCGTTTGGCGGCCAGATACACCTGGGCGGTTTGGATGGCCACGGTGTGCCAGTCGAAGTCGGAGGTGAGACGCTCGCGGGCGGCGTCGGCGCGTCGCTGCGCGGCGCGCGGGTCGTCGAGCACCGTGCGCACCGCGGCGGTCAGCCCGGCCACGTCGCGGGGCGGACAGGACACCCCGGTCTTGCCGTTGATCACCGCTTCGCCCAGGCCGCCGATGTTCGACGTCACCAGCGGGGTGCCGGCCGCGGCGGCCTCCAGAGCGGCGAGCCCGAACGGCTCGTAATGGCTGGGCAGCACGGCGGCGTCGGCCCGATGCAGCAACGCCAGCAGCTCGTTGTGATCGCAATGCCCGACGAACCGAGTTGCCTTGAGCACCCGGTGTTTACGGGCCTGCTCGACGAGCCAGTCCTGCTGGGTGCCCTCGCCGGCGACGGTCAGCGTGGTGCCCGGATGCGTGCGCCTGATCCGCGGCAGCGCGGCGATCACGTCGTGCACGCCCTTCTCGTACTCCAGCCGCCCGACGTAGAGCAGCTCGGCCGGCCCGCTGCGGGGACGGCGGGGCGCGAACGGCCAGCGCGCCGCGTCGATGCCGTTGGGGATCACCGTGGTCTCGGCCAGGCCGGGACCGAACAGTTCGGTGATCTCGTCGGTCATCGACGCCGAACACGTGATCAGCGAATCGGATTCACGCACCAGCCACGACTCGACCGCGTGCACCTGACGGCTGATCGCCCCGGAAACCCAGCCCGAATGCCGCCCGGCCTCCGTCGCGTGGATCGTGGAAACGATTGGCACGTCGTAGTATTCGGCGAGCGCGATGGCCGGATGGGCGACCAGCCAGTCGTGGGCATGCACCACGTCGGGACGCCACGGCCGGTCGCTGCCGTATTTCTTCAACCGCAGACCGGCGCGGATCATCGCGTGACCCATCGCCAGGGTCCAGGCCATCATGTCGGCACCGAAGCTGAATTCGTGCGGGTCCTGCGCGGCCGCGATCACCCGGACGCCCTCGCTGAATTCGTCGGAGGACGGATGCGTGCTGGGATCGGTGCCCGACGGACGCCGCGACAGCACGACGACGTCGTGACCGGCCGCGGCCAGCGCGGTGGACAGGTGATGCACGTGCCGGCCGAGCCCGCCGATCACCACCGGCGGGTATTCCCACGACACCATGAGGATCTTCATCGGGGCAGCCTTCGGGCGTCCAGGGCGCCGAACAGGCCGTCGGCGCGGTTCCAGCCGTCGGCCAGGCGCTCCGCGGTCTCGCGCCGGCCCGATGCCAGCGCGCCGGCGATCTCGCGGGTCGCGTGCGCATGCAGGTGCGCGCGGTAGCGGGCGTAGTCGGCGGCCGAGTCCTTACTGACCATGAACGGCCAGTCGCTGGAGACGGTCAGCAGGGTCTCGCGCAGGATCTGATCGGCGACGCGATCGCGGGGGAGCGGCCCGTCCAGCGATGCCGTCTGCGACCTGGTCTGTGACAAGGCCTTGTCGACGGTGCTCAGGGCGGTGTCGACGACTTCGGTGTTGAGCTGGACCAGATCGGCGACCTGCTCGCCCGCCCAAACCTGCCAGTCCTTGCCCGAGCCCCACGAACTCGGCGGCAAGGCGACGGCGTCGCCGACGAATCCGCCGGCCAGCGCGTCGCTGAGCGTGCCCACCCGGACACCGGCGGCGGGCAGGGCGCGCAGCAGCCGCGCCAGCCACGTCGGCCCCTCGTACCACCAGTGGCCGAACAGTTCGGTGTCGAACGCCGCGACCACATGGGCGGGGCGCCCGATGCGATCCGACTCGGACAACAACCGCGCGCGCACCACGTCGACGAAGTCGGCGACGTGGACGTCGACGGCGCGGTCGGCCCGCTCGGGGTCGTAGGGCGCCTTGGCCTCCGATCCCACGTTGCGGCCGGTGACACGGGCCGGCTTGAGGCCGGTGAGGTGGTCGTAGGTGTGGAAGTCGCGATAGGCCGCATGGCCGGGATAGCCCGACTTCGGCGACCACACCCGGTAGCTGACCTGCAGGTCGCGCCCGAACGCGACCACGCCGGTGTCGCCGACGGGCCGCCCCAGCGCGGTATCGCCGTGCAGCGACGGGCCGTCGACCATGAAGTGGGTGACGCCCGCCGCGGCGTAATCGTGTTCCATGCCCGGGGCGTAGGCGCATTCGGGCGCCCAGATGCCGCCCGGGGTGTGGGCCAGCCGCAGCTGCGGGTCGGCCAGGCCTTCGCGCAGCGCGAACTCGCGCAGCCGGGGCGCGAGCAGCGGCTGGAACGGGTGGGCCAGCGGGCCGCCGAGCAGCTCCACCGTGCCCGCGTCGATCAGGCCGCGCAGCAGCGGGCTGCCCCCGTGCCGCCACAGCGTGGCGAAATCCTCCAGCGCGGCATCGGCTTCGGCGCATTCGCGAATCCCGAAGGCCCGCAACGCTTCCGGTGTGCACGATTGGTAGCCGGCCGACTTGGATCTGGGAACCGAGCGGACACTGGCCGCCTCGGCCGCCCGCAGCCGCCAGTTGGCCAGCCAGTGATGCATGCCGTCGAGGCAGTACGGGTCGTCCAGCTGGGCGTTGACCACCGGCGTGACGCCGAGGGTGATCACGCCGCGGCGATCCTCGTCGGCCAAGGTGCGCAGCACCCGCAACAGCGGCAGGTAGGCCGCGGCCCAGGACTGGTAGAGCCATTCCTCGCCCACCGGCCAGCGCCCGTGGTGGGCGAGCCACGGCAGGTGGGTGTGCAGCACCAGGGTGAACATCCCGGGCACGCGGTCGATGTTCACGGGCGCACCGCGATCGCGATGAGATCCAGGCTGTCATCTATGTCGTGCGCGCTCGAGTCGCCCGCCTCGATCAGGTCGAAGTCGTCGGTGCTGACGGCGGCGACGTCCGCGGCCAGCTCGGGCGGCCACGGCGCGTCGGCCACCGCGCGCGCGATCTGCGCGTCGATGATCGAGCCGCCGTGCCGGGCGTCCATCTCGCGCAGCCGCGGACCGTGGAACACACCACTGATCGACACCTCGCCGAAACCGCCGTCGACCAGCAGCTCGGTCAGCTCGCGCGCGTTGAGTTCGCGGGTGTGGAACGGATTGACCGGGGTGTCGCGACCCGGGGAGAAGGTGATGCGGTTGGGCGTCGACATCATCAACAACCCGGACGGGCGCAGCACCCGGGCGCATTCGGCCACGAACTGGGCCTGGTCCCACAGGTGCTCGATCACCTGGAAGTTCACCACCACGTCCACAGACGCATCGGGCAGCGGCAGGTCGGCCAGGTTTGCCTGCATGACGTCCACCCTGGCGTAGCGGGCGCGGACGTGGGCCACCGTGGCCTCGTCGTAGTCGACCGCGATGACCCGGCGGGCGACGCCCGCGATCAGGTCGGCACCGTAACCTTCGCCACATCCGGCCTCGAGCACGTCGCGGCCGGCGCAGCGCGGCGCAAGCCGTTCGTACACCACCTCGTGGCGGCGAAACCAATAGTTCTCGATGTCCAGATCGGGGATCGTGCGCTCGCCTGTCAGCGTCAACACCGCGTCAGGCGCAGGCGAGGTGCTGCCGGGGACGCGTTGCGGGACGTCGGGGACGAATGCGCTCATTGCATAGGGAGGCTAACGCGAAGTGTCCGATTCGCGAACCGGGCCGAAGGAACGTGCACTACGACCCGCTATGGTGTGAGTGCAGAACGCACAAACTTACCTCGTAGTAATACCGCTGTGCGTTGCTAAACGTGTACCGAGTTCCCGCAGTCGCGCACTGCGGAACTCCTTCGAGGAGGACGAACCACACTCATGACGAACATCGTGGTCCTGATCAAGCAGGTCCCAGACACGTGGTCGGAGCGCAAGCTCACTGACGGCGATTTCACGCTGGACCGCGAGGCCGCCGACGCGGTGCTGGACGAGATCAACGAGCGCGCCGTGGAAGAGGCGCTGCAGATTCGGGAGAAAGAGGCCGCCGACGGCGTCGAGGGGTCGGTGACCGTGCTGACCGCCGGTCCCGAGCGCGCCACCGAGGCGATCCGCAAGGCCCTGTCCATGGGCGCCGACAAGGCCGTCCACCTCAAGGACGACGGCATGCACGGCTCGGACGTGATCCAGACCGGGTGGGCGCTGGCCCGCGCGCTGGGCACCATCGAGGGCACCGAGCTGGTCATCGCCGGTAACGAGGCCACCGACGGCGTCGGCGGTGCGGTGCCGGCGATCATCGCCGAGTACCTCGGGCTGCCGCAGCTCACCCACCTGCGCAAGCTGTCGCTCGAGGGCGGCAAGGTCATCGGCGAGCGCGAGACCGACGACGGCGTGTTCACCCTCGAGGCCACACTGCCCGCGGTCGTGAGCGTCAACGAGAAGATCAACGAGCCGCGCTTCCCGTCCTTCAAAGGCATCATGGCCGCCAAGAAGAAGGAAGTCACTGTCCTGACGCTGGCCGAGATCGGGGTCGAGGGCGACGAGGTCGGGCTGGCCAATGCCGGCACCACGGTGCTGTCGTCGACGCCGAAGCCGCCGAAGACCGCGGGCGAGAAGGTCGCCGACGAAGGTGAAGGCGGCAACCAGATCGCCCAGTACCTGGTCGGCCAGAAGATCATCTGAACCCCACGCCCGTCATCCAACGAGAAGAGCGATATAACCCATGGCTGAAGTATTGGTGCTCGTCGAGCACGCCGAAGGCGCCCTGAAGAAGGTCACCTCCGAATTGATCACCGCCGCCCGCGCGCTGGGTGAGCCGGCCGCCGTCGTTGTCGGCGCGCCCGGCACGGCCGCGCCGCTGGCCGACGGGCTGAAGGAGGCCGGCGCCGCCAAGATCTACGTCGCCGAGTCCGACGCCGTCGACAACTACCTGATCACCCCGACGGTCGACGTGCTGGCCGCGCTGGCCGAGTCCAACGCGCCCGCCGCCGTGCTGCTGGCGGCCAACGCCGACGGCAAGGAGATCGCGGGACGGCTGGCGGCCCGGATCGGCTCCGGTCTGCTCGTCGACGTGGTCGACGTCAAGGAGGGCGCCAAGGCCACCCATTCCATCTTCGGTGGAGCGTTCACCGTGGAGGCGCAGGCCAACGGCGACACCCCGGTGATCACGGTGCGGGCCGGCGCCATCGACGCCGAGCCGGCCGCGGGCGCCGGCGAGCAGGTCACCGTGGAGGTGCCGGCTCCCGCCGAGAACGCCACCAAGATCACGTCGCGCGAGCCCGCCGTCGCCGGTGACCGCCCGGAGCTGACCGAGGCCACCATCGTGGTCTCCGGTGGCCGTGGCGTCGGCAGCGCCGAGAACTTCAACGTCGTCGAGGCGCTGGCCGACTCGCTGGGTGCTGCGGTCGGGGCGTCACGCGCCGCCGTCGACTCCGGCTACTACCCGGGCCAGTTCCAGGTCGGCCAGACGGGCAAGACGGTTTCTCCGCAGCTCTACATCGCGCTGGGCATCTCCGGTGCGATCCAGCACCGCGCGGGCATGCAGACGTCGAAGACCATCGTCGCGGTCAACAAGGACGAAGAGGCGCCCATCTTCGAGATCGCCGATTACGGCGTGGTGGGCGACCTGTTCAAGGTCGCCCCGCAGCTCACCGACGCGATCAAGGCCCGCAAGGGCTGACGGCCCCACCGAGTTAACCAACGGCCCCGCGGATTACCCCGCGGGGCTGTTGTTTTCGCCACTATTTCTGCGACATTTCGTCACCTGACGTGCACCGACACGTCACAGCGGCGATGCCGATCGGTACATCGACTGCGCGACGTTGTTTCCCATGAGCATTGCTTCTGTCCTGATAGCCGGCGACCAGCCGGAGGCGATCGGTTCGTCTGGACCGCGCTACTCGCTGCTGTTGGCCACCGACCCCGATTCGATCGAGGCGGCCCAGCGGCTCCGCTACGAGGTGTTCACCAGCACGCCGGGCTTCGCGCTGCCGGCCGCCGACCACGTCGACGCGGACCGCTTCGACGAGTACTGCGATCACTTGCTGGTCCGCGACGACGACACCGGTGAGCTGGTGGGTTGTTACCGGATGTTGGCGCCGGCCGGGGCCATCGCGGCCGGTGGGCTTTACACCGCAACGGAATTCGACGTGCGCGCCTTCGACCCGCTGCGGCCGTCGCTGGTGGAGATGGGGCGCGCCGTGGTGCGCGACGGTCACCGCAACGGCGGCGTGGTGCTGCTGATGTGGGCGGGCATCCTGGCCTACCTGGACCGCTACGGCTACGACTACGTGACGGGGTGCGTGTCGGTGCCCATCGGCGCCGAATCGGACGGTGACGTCCCGGGCAGCCAGCTGCGCGGCGTCCGGGACTTCATCCTGAGCCGGCACGGCGCGCCGGAGCGGTACCGCGTCGAGCCGCACCTGCCGGTGCGCGTCGACGGGCGGGCCCTCGACGACATTCCCGCGCCGCCGCGGCCGTCGGTTCCGGCGCTGATGCGTGGCTACCTGCGGCTGGGCGCGCAGGTCTGCGGCGAGCCGGCGCACGATCCGGATTTCGGCGTGGGTGACTTCTGCGTGCTGCTGGACAAACGACGGGCCGATACCCGATATCTCAAGCGGCTCCGGTCGGTGTCGGCGGCTTCTCAAATGGCGGATGAGATGGCCGGCGGCGCACGATGACCGCCGCCCACGCCTGGCTGCCCCGCGCGACGTGCGATAGCAGCTGCGTGGGTGTGGGTACCGCGTCGTCGTCGCGGTGGCGGGTGGTGCTGCGGGTGACGCTTCGCGTCCTGTTGGCGGTGCTGCTGGCGCCCGGGGTACCGCTGGCGCTGGTGCCGCTGCCGGGCCAGCTGCGGGTGCAGCGCTTCTATTGCCGCGCGGTGCTGCGCTGTTTCGGGGTGCGGATTCGGGTGTCGGGCAGCCCGATTCGCAACCTGCGCGGGGTCCTGGTGGTCAGCCCGCACATGTCCTGGCTGGACGTCTTCGCCATCGGTTCGGTGTTGCCGGGGTCGTTCGTCGCCCGCGCGGACATGTTCACCGGACCCCTGGCCCGCATGCTCAAGATCATCCCCATCGAGCGGGCCAGTCTGCGACGGCTGCCCGAAGTGGTAGACACCGTCGCGGATCGGCTACGTGCCGGTCAAACCGTGGTGGCCTTCCCCGAAGGCACCACCTGGTGCGGCGTCGCCTGCGGTTCCTTCTATCCGGCGATGTTCCAGGCCGCGATTGACGCCGGCCGCCCGGTGCAGCCGCTTCGGTTGACCTACCACCACGCCGATGGCGCCGTTTCCACCGCTCCCGCGTTCGTCGGCGACGACACCCTGTGGCGGTCGATCTGCCGGTTGCTCACCGTGCGCCGCACGTGGGCGCACGTTCACGTCGAATCCCTGCAGCTACCGGGCGCCGATCGGCGGGCGCTGGCCCGCCGCTGCCAGTGGGCCGTGGGCGTCGGGGTGTCGCGGCGCGCGGGGCAGCAGTCGGGTCGGGGACACGTGCTGGTGGCTTCCTAGCTTCGGGGCCGCCCTGGCCTGCAGGTATCGTGGGGCGGGTCATGGTCTATCTCGATCACGCCGCCACGACCCCGATGCACCCCGCTGCCATCGAGGCGATGACGGCTGCGCTGGCCACTGTGGGCAACGCCTCCTCGCTGCACACCAGCGGCCGGGCGGCGCGGCGCCGGGTCGAGGAGTCGCGCGAGCTGATCGCCGAAAAGCTGGGCGCGCGTCCATCGGAGGTGATCTTCACCGCGGGCGGCACCGAGAGCGACAACCTGGCCGTCAAGGGGATCTATTGGGCCCGGCGGGGAGCCGAGCCGCGCCGCCGGCGCATCGTCACCAGTGAGGTCGAACACCACGCCGTCCTCGACTCGGTGAACTGGCTCGTCGAACACGAGGACGCCGAAGTGACCTGGCTGCCCACCGCGCCCGACGGGTCGGTGTCGGCGGCCGCGCTGCGCGAGGTGCTGACCCGTAATGACGACGTCGCGCTGGTGTCGGTGATGTGGGCCAACAACGAAGTCGGCACCGTGATGCCGGTCGCCGAACTCGCGGCCGTCGCAGCCGAATTCGGCGTCCCGATGCACAGCGACGCCATTCAGGCGGTCGGGCAGCTGCCCGTCGACTTCACCGCCAGCGGGCTGTCGGCGATGAGTGTGGCCGCACACAAGTTCGGCGGTCCGCCGGCGGTCGGGGCGTTGCTGCTGCGGCGGGACGTCACCTGTGTACCGCTGTCGCACGGCGGTGGGCAGGAGCGCGACATCCGTTCCGGCACACCCGATGTGGCCGGCGCCGTCGGAATGGCGGCGGCGGCCCGCATCGCGGTGGACGGACTCGCGGCCAACGGTGCGCGGTTGCGAACGTTACGCGATCGCCTGGTCGAGGGCGTACTCGCGGGCATCGACGACGTCGTTGTCAACGGCGCCGCCGACCCGTCCCCCGCAAGCGGGAGGTACCCCCTGCGGCTCCCCGGCAACGCGCACTTCACCTTCCGCGGCTGTGAGGGCGATGCGCTGCTGATGCTGTTGGACGCCAACGGGATCGAGTGCTCGACCGGTTCGGCGTGCACCGCCGGTGTCGCGCAGCCGTCACACGTGCTGATCGCGATGGGCGTCGATCCGGCCAGCGCGCGCGGCTCATTGCGTCTTTCGTTGGGGCACACCAGTGTTGACGCCGACATCGACGCCGTATTGGGGGTGCTGCCGGGCGCGGTGGATCGGGCCCGGCGCGCCGCCCTGGCGGCGGCTGGAGCGGGTCGATGAAGGTCCTCGCCGCGATGAGCGGTGGCGTGGACTCGTCGGTCGCCGCCGCGCGCATGGTGGACGCCGGGCACGACGTGGTCGGCGTGCACCTGGCGCTGTCCAGCGCGCCCGGCACGCTGCGCACCGGCTCGCGGGGGTGCTGCTCGAAAGAAGACGCCTCCGATGCGCGGCGAGTGGCTGACGTGCTCGGAATCCCGTTCTACGTATGGGATTTCGCGGACCGGTTCAAAGCGGATGTGATCGACGATTTCGTGTCGTCGTATGCGCGTGGGGAGACCCCCAACCCCTGCGTGCGATGCAATCAGCGCATCAAGTTCTCGGCGCTGTCCGCGAGAGCCCTCGCGCTCGGCTTCGACACGGTGGCCACCGGGCACTACGCCCGGTTGTCGCAGGGTCGGCTGCGTCGTGCCGTCGATGGGGACAAGGACCAGTCCTACGTGCTGGCCGTGCTGACGGCCGAGCAGTTGCGCCACGCCGCATTCCCGATCGGCGACACCCCCAAGCCGCAGATCCGTGCCGAGGCCGCGCGCCGTGGCCTGGCGGTTGCCGACAAGCCGGACAGCCACGACATCTGCTTCATCCCGTCCGGCGACACCCGCGCGTTTCTGGGGGAGCGCATCGGGGTGCGCCGCGGCGCGGTGGTCGACGCCGACGGCGCGGTGCTGGCCACCCACGACGGCGTGCACGGTTTCACCATCGGCCAGCGCAAAGGCCTGGGCATCGCCGGGCCGGGACCCGATGGCCGCCCGCGCTACGTGACGGCCATCGATGCCGACACCGCGACCGTGCACGTGGGTGCGGCCGACGATCTCGATGTGGTTGCGCTGCGGGGGCGGGCGCCGGTCTTCACCGCGGGGGTGCCATTCGCGGGTCCCGTCGAGTGCGCGGTTCAGGTGCGCGCCCACGGCGAAACCGCCGGTGCGGTGGCTGAATTGGTCGGCGACGAACTCGACGTGCGGTTGCGTACCCCGTTGCGCGGCGTGGCGCCCGGCCAGACGCTGGTGATGTATCGCCCGGACCCCGGCGGTGACGAGGTGCTGGGCAGCGCCACCATCACCGGCACCCGCGGCTAGCCCGGCACGTTGGCGACGATGTTGGTCATCACGATGTCCGACACCGTCTGCGGGAATCCGCAGAACGTGACCTCTAGCAGGGCCACCGACAGCACCCGGTAGTCGCGACCGCAGCCGCCGGGCCGCATCTGCAGCGAGTTGGCGTCGGCCTTCCACTCGCCGACGAACATCTGGCCGGCCACGCCGTCCGCGCAGTTCCCGACGGTCTTCACCAGCGCGCCGAACGCGCCCCGCGCTCCGTCGGCGTCCCGATAGGCCGCCGCGCCTTCGGAGATCAGCGCGCCGTCGGGCGGGTCCTGGAAGGTCGTCTTGTGGAATTCCTGGATGTCGGGCCCAAACGTCGCCGTCTCGGCGAACAGGAACCGGCACTCCCGCGGGGTGGTATTGGCCAACGCGTCGATGTCCACCGGGGACGTGTCATCCATCGTGGGGATGATCGTCAGGTGCTGGCCGGCGCCGGTAATCGCTTGCATGCGTGGCTGGTCCAGCAGGATGGTGTCGACGTTGACGCCCTGCACACCCCGGTGGGGGGCGCCGAATCCCGGCACCGCGGTGCCGCCGACCACCCGGGTGCACGCCGCGATCAGCAACGCCGCGCCGCACAACAGCAGCGGGCGCGCCAATCCCCGGATCTGCGACACCGTTTGCACGTACCTCTCTCGCTCGAACCTACTCGACCGGCCCCGTGGCAGACACCCCCTGGCCGGCGTCCCGCGACGCGAGGTCGAATACGGTTGCCGGGTGAGTGTTTTCGGCACCGCGTTCGCCAGGGCCAGCGGCGTCGGGTCGTGGCCCGGCATCCAGGCCCGGCAGGCCGCCGAGGTCGTCGTCGGTGAGCTGGCGGACGCGCTGGCCCACATCGTCGAGTTGCCGGCCAGGGGAGTCGGTGCCGACACGCTTGGCCGCGCGGGCGCACTCCTGATCGACGTGGCCATCGACACGGCGCCGCGCGGCTATCGCATCGCCGCGCGGCCCGGCGCGGTGACACGCCGGGCCGTCAGCCTCCTCGACGAGGACATGGACGCACTGGAGGAGGCGTGGGAGACCGCGGGCCTGCGCGGCGCTGGCCGCATGGTCAAGGTGCAGGCGCCCGGCCCGATCACGCTGGCGGCCGAGCTCGAGCTGGCCAACGGCCACCGGGCGATCACCGATTCCGGCGCGGTGCGCGATCTGGCGGCCTCGCTGGCCGAAGGCGTTGCCGCGCATCGGGCGGCGCTGGCGCGGCGGCTAGACACGCAGGTCGCTGTCCAGTTCGACGAACCGTCACTGCCGGCGGCGTTGGGCGGGGAGCTGAGGGGGGTGACCGCGCTGAGCCCGGTAGCCGCGCTCGACGAGGCGGTCGCCGGGTCGCTGCTCGACACGTGCGTCGCGGCGGCGGGCGCCGAGGTGCTGGTACACAGCTGCGCACCCGGATTGCCGTGGAATCTGTTGCAGCGCAGCACTATTGGCGCCGTATCGGTGGAAGCCGCCACGTTGCGGGCGGCGGACCTGGACGGCGTCGCGGCATTCGTCGAGTCGGGACGCACCGTCATGCTCGGGGTGGTCCCCGTGCGGCAACCGGACAAGAAGCCGTCGGCGGAAGAGATCGCCGCCGCGGTCGCGGCGGTGACCGATCGGCTCGGATTCGGCCGCGCCGCGCTGCGCGACCGCATCGGCGTCACCCCCGCCTGCGGCCTGGCGACGGCCACGCCGCAGTGGGCCCGGACCGCGATCGAGCTGGCCCGCAAGGCCGCCGACGCGTTCGCCGAAGACCCGGACGCGATCACATAGGCAACCAATTGGTTGCATATCGCACGACCGTGTGCTGAACTGAAAGGCAACTAGGAGGTTGCATATGAGTACGGATCGGATTGAGAAGCAAACATTGCTGCGAGCACCGCTGGACCGCGTGTGGCGGGCCATCGCTGACGCCGAGGAGTTCGGGCGCTGGTTCGGTGTCCGCTTCGACGGGCCCTTTGTCGAGGGCGAGCCCGTCGGCGCGACGATTACCCCGACCACCGTCGACGAGGAGGTCGCCAAACGCCAGCAGCCGCATGCCGGGACCCGCTCCACCTGGCAGATCGTCGCCATCGAACCGCAGCGGCGGTTCGCCTACCGCTGGCATCCGTTTGCCGTCGAGCCGAACGTCGACTACGACCGGGAACCGACCACGCTGGTCGAGTTCGCCCTGTCGGAGACGCCCGACGGCGTGCTGCTCACCATCACCGAATCCGGTTTCGACGCCATCCCCGAGACGCGGCGCTTCGCGTCGTACGACGCCAACTCCGAGGGCTGGGGGATCCAGGCCGACCTGGTTCGCAGATACGCCGAGGGCCTGCGGGTGTGACCGCGCAGCTTTCGGTGGGCGCGCCGGTTTTCGACGCGCTCGGGGACCCCAACCGACTGCGCATCATCGTTCGGCTCTGCGATCTCGGTCCGAGTTCGACATCGCAAGTCATCAGCGTCATTCCGGTCACCCGGCAAGCGGCCAGCAAGCATCTGCAGCTGCTTGAATCGGTCGGTTTGGTCGCCAGCAGCCGGCGGGGTCGCGAGCGCATCTGGACCGTGCAAACCGAGCCGCTGGCCCGGGCCAGTGACTACCTGAACCAATTGTCGCGGCGCTGGGACGCCGCGGCGGACCGGTTGCGGGCTTTCGTGGAGGACTGAACGGGCCGGTGCTCGCCAAAGGCGTCGCAGACGCTGTCATCGCCCTTCGATAGCCTGCGGAGGTGAGCTCGCCAGAAGACGACCCCGTCCCGCCCGAGGTACGGCGCCAGTGGCGTGAGCTGGCCGACGAGGTGCGCGAACACCAGTTCCGCTACTACGTGCGCGACGCGCCGATCATCTCCGACGCGGAATTCGACGAGCTCCTGCGGCGGCTGGCCGCACTCGAGGACGAGCATCCCGAGTTGCGCACGCCCGATTCGCCCACCCAGCTCGTCGGCGGCGCGGGGTTCGCCACGGATTTCACCTCGGCTGAGCATCTGGAACGGATGCTGTCCCTGGACAACGTGTTCAGCACCGAAGAGTTCGACCTGTGGGCCGCCCGGGTCCGCGCCGAGGTGGGCAACGACGTCCCGTTCCTGTGCGAGCTCAAAATCGACGGTGTCGCATTGGCTTTGGTGTACCGCGATGGCCGCCTGGTCCGCGCGGCCACCCGCGGCGACGGGCGCACCGGCGAGGACGTCACGCTCAACGCCCGCACCATCGACGACGTCCCGGAGCGGTTGACGGCCCGCGACGGCTATCCGATACCCGACGTCCTCGAGGTGCGCGGCGAGGTGTTCTTCCGGCTCGACGATTTCGAAGCCCTCAACGCCGCACTGGTCGAGGACGGCAAGACGCCGTTCGCCAACCCGCGCAACAGCGCCGCGGGCTCCCTGCGCCAAAAGGACCCCGCGGTCACGGCCCGGCGCAAGCTCCGGATGATCTGCCACGGGGTCGGGCACGCCGAGGGATTCCGGCCGGCCACCCTGCACGACGCGTACCTCGCGCTGGGGGCGTGGGGCCTGCCCGTCTCCGACCACACCACCCGGGTCGAGGACGCGGCCGGCGCCCTCGAACGCATCGCCTACTGGGGCGAGCACCGTCACGACGTGGATCACGAAATCGACGGTGTCGTAGTCAAAGTCGACGATGTGGCGCTGCAGCGCAGGCTCGGTTCCACGTCGCGGGCGCCGCGGTGGGCGATCGCCTACAAGTATCCGCCCCAGGAGGTGCAGACCGAGCTGCTCGACATCCGGGTCAACGTCGGCCGCACCGGGCGCGTCACACCGTTCGCGTTCATGACGCCGGTCACCGTCTCCGGATCCACGGTCGGTCTGGCCACACTGCACAACGCCGCCGAGGTCAAGCGCAAGGGGGTGCTGATCGGCGACACCGTGGTGATCCGCAAGGCCGGCGACGTGATTCCCGAAGTGCTGGGCCCCGTCGTCGGCCTGCGCGACGGCTCGGAACGCGAATTCGTCATGCCCACAACGTGTCCCGAGTGCGGCACCACGCTGGCTCCGGCCAAGGAGGGCGACGCCGACATCCGTTGTCCCAACTCACGCTCCTGCCCGGCGCAACTGCGGGAGCGGGTGTTTCATGTCGCCGGTCGCGGCGCCTTCGACATCGAGGCGCTGGGATACGAGGCCGCCATCGCGCTGCTGCAGGCCGGAGTGATCTCCGACGAGGGAGACCTGTTCTCGCTCACCGAAGACGACCTGCTGCGCACCGAGTTGTTCACCACCAAGAGCGGCGCGGTGTCGGCCAATGGCAAGCGGCTGCTGGCCAACCTCGCCAAGGCCAAGTCGCAACCGCTGTGGCGAGTGCTGGTCGCGTTGTCCATCCGGCACGTCGGCCCGACGGCCGCGCGCGCGCTGGCAACCGAATTCGGCGATCTGCAAGCCATCGAAGGGGCGTCGACCGAACAGCTGGCCGCCGTCGAGGGCGTGGGACCGACGATCGCCGCCGCCGTCACCGAGTGGTTCACCGTGGACTGGCACCGCGCGATCGTCGACAAGTGGCGGGCCGCCGGAGTGCGGATGGCCGACGAGCGCGACGCCAGCGTGCCGCGCACGCTGGAAGGCCTGACGATCGTGGTTACCGGCTCGCTGCCGGGCTTTTCGCGTGACGACGCCAAGGAGGCGATCGTGTCGCGCGGCGGCAAGGCCGCCGGTTCGGTGTCGAAGAAGACCGACTATGTGGTTGCCGGCGACTCGCCGGGATCCAAATACGACAAGGCCGTCGAACTCGGCGTGCCGATCCTCGACGAGGACGGGTTTCGCCGGCTGCTGGCGGACGGACCGCCCGTAGGGGAGGAAGCCGCCGAATCGGCGCAGTGAGGGTACGGTACTGGACCGTACAGCCCCGACGGGCCTATTGTGTGCGCTATGGCCCAGGCTGCCGATCGGTGTGGCGACGCATCACCGTGGTCGCCCCGCGAAGCCGAGTTGCTTGCGGTGACTTTGCGGCTGCTGCAGGAGCACGGCTATGACCGGTTGACGGTGGACGAGGTGGCCAGCGCCGCCCGCGCCAGCAAGGCCACCGTGTACCGACGCTGGCCGTCCAAGGCCGAACTGGTGTTGGCCGCCTTCATCGAGGGCGTCCGTCAGGTCGCGGTCGCGCCGGAGACCGGCACGTTGCGGGGCGACTTGCTACGGCTTGGTGAGGTCTGCTGTCAGGAGACACGCCAACTCGCCAGCACGATCCGCGCGGTGATGGTCGAGGTGTCGCGCAACCCGGCACTCAACGAGGTGATGCAACGCCAATTCATCGATCAGCGCAGGGCCTTGATACGGCACGTGCTGCAACAGGCCGTTGATCGTGGCGAGATCGCCCAGGAGGCAATCACCGACGAACTCTGGGACCTACTGCCCGGCTATCTCATCTTCCGGTCCATCATGCCGGGCCGGCCGCCCACCCGTCGCACCGTGCAGGTTCTCGTCGACGACGTCCTCATCCCCGGGCTGACCCGACCAGGACGATAAATGTGTACGCTCGCGTCTCTTGTGCAGTACGGTTCAGTACCGTACTGTCATAGCTATCCATCGACCGCGGAGCGCCGGCAACCGCCTTAGCATCGAGGTCGACCGTATCGCCCGATGATCGAAAGGCTAACGGGTGAAGGGGATTTCGATTGCTACCGTCGTCAGACGCGGCTGGATGGTCCTGGTCGCCGCGCTGGTGGTCGCCCTCGTGGGATTTGCCATTTATCGCCTGCACGGAATCTTCGGCTCGCATTACAACACGACGGCCAATAGCGGCCTCGCCAACGAGATCGTCCCGTTCAACCCCAAACAGGTGGTCCTCGAGGTCTTCGGCTCGCCGGGCGCGATGGCCACCATCAACTACCTTGACGTCAACGCCCAGCCGCAGGAAGTCAAAAACGCACCCCTGCCATGGTCGTACACGATCACCACGACCGAGCCCGCGGTCGTGGGCAACGTTGTGGCGCAGGGAAATGGCGACACCCTCGGCTGCCGCATCACCGTCAACGGGGAAGTCAAAGCCGAACGCACCGTCAACAAAGTCGACGCCTACACCTTCTGCCTGGATAAGTCTGGATGAGCAACCATCAACAGTCGCGCCCCCGGGTGCCGCACACCATCCGCCGGCTTGCGCTGCCGATCCTGTTGTTCTGGGTGGCGCTGGCCGCCATCACCAACGTTGCGGTCCCGCAGCTGGAAGACGTTGGTAAAACACACAATGTGGCGCTGAACTCGCCCGACGCGCCATCGCTGAAGGCGATCAAGCGCATCGGCCAAGCGTTCCACGAGTTCGACACCGACAGCTCGGCGATGATCGTCCTCGAGGGCGACAAGCCGCTCGGCGCGGACGCCCACCAGTTCTACGACGCGATGATCCGCAAGCTCGAGCAGGACAAGAAGCACGTCGAGCACGTCCAGGACTTCTGGGGAGACACCCTGACCGCGGCCGGATCCCAGAGCACGGACGGCAAGGCCGCCTACGTCCAGCTGTTCCTCGCGGGCAATCAAGGCTCGGCATTGGCCAATGAGGGCGTGGGCGCCGTGCGCGACATCGTCGAGCACATGCAACCGCCGCCGGGCGTCAAAGCCTATGTCACGGGCGCGGCGCCGCTGATCTCCGATCAGTTCGACGTCGGCAGCAAGGGCACCGCAAAGGTCACCGCGATAACCATCGGCGTGATCGCGGTGATGTTGTTCTTCGTGTATCGCTCCATCCTCACGACGCTCCTCGTGCTCTTCACGGTGCTCATCGAAATGTCCGCGGCCCGTGGGCTCGTCGCGTTTCTCGGCAACGAAGGAATAATCGGGCTGTCGACGTACGCGACGAATCTGCTCACGTTGCTGGTCATCGCCGCCGGAACGGACTACGCGATATTCTTCGTCGGCCGCTATCAAGAAGCGCGCGGCTCCGGCGAGGACAAGGAAACCGCCTACCACACGATGTATCACGGAACGGCCCACATCGTTTTGGGTTCGGGCCTCACCGTTGCCGGCGCTGTGGCTTGCCTCAGCTTTACCCGGCTGCCCTATTTTCAAAGTCTCGGAATCCCTGCCGCGCTAGGCATTCTCGTCGCGCTACTCGCCTCGCTTACCCTCGGCCCGGCCGTGCTCACCCTGGGCGCCCTGGTAGGCATCTTCGAGCCGAAGCGCGCGATGAGAACCCGGGGATGGCGGCGGATCGGCACGGCCATCGTCCGCTGGCCCGCTCCCGTCCTCACCGCGGCGTGCGCGTTGGCCCTGGTGGGTCTGCTCGCGTTGCCCGGCTACAGGACGAGCTACGACACCCGCCCCTACATGCCCCAAAGCGCACCGGCCAATGTCGGTTACACCGCGGCCGAGCGCCATTTTTCCCGCGCCAGGCTGGAGCCCGAATTGTTGATGGTCGAAACGGATCACGACATACGTAACCCGGCCGACATGCTCATCCTCGACCGGGTGGCCAAGGCGGTGTTCCACGTGCCGGGCGTCGCGCAGGTCCAGACCATCACCCGCCCTCTGGGAACGCCGATCGACCACAGCTCGCTCGCCTTCGTGGTCAGCAATCAGAGCGCGGCCCAGCAGCAAAACCTCACGTACCAGCGAGAGCGAGCGGACGACCTACTCAAGCAGGCCGGCGAATTGTCGAAGACGATCAACATTTTGCGGCAGCAGTACGTGCTGCAGCAGCAGCTGGCCGCCGCCACCCACAGCGAAACCCAAAGCTTTCACGACACCGTCGACACGATCAGGGACCTGCGCGACAAGATCGCGAATTTCGACGACTTCTTCAGGCCGATCCGTAGCTATTTCTATTGGGAAAAGCATTGCTTCGACATCCCCGCCTGCTGGGCGATCAGGTCCGTTCTGGACGCCCTGGACGGCATCGATCAGCTCACCGAAAAATTCGAAAACCTCACGGCCACTTTGGACAAGCTCGACGAGCTGCAGCCGAAACTGGTGGCCCTCATACCGCCGCAGATCGACAGCCAGGAGACCAATCGCGCATTGACGTTGGCGAGCCATGCGACGCAGTCCGGTATCAACGCGCAGACGCAGTCCGCGATCGACAACGCGACGGCGCTGGGGCGTGCGTTCGATGCCGCAAAGAACGATGACAGCTTCTACCTGCCTCCGGAGGTTTTCGACAATCCCGATTTCAAGCGCGGGCTGAAACTGTTCGTCTCGCCCGACGGCAAGGCGGCCCGCATGATCGTCACCCATGACGGCGATCCCGCCACGCCGGAAGGCATCTCACATATCGACCCGATCACCAAGGCCGCGCACGAGGCCCTGAAGGGCACACCCATGGCCGGCGCCAAGGTCTACGTCGGCGGCACCGCGGCCACGTACAAGGACATCCAGGACGGCGCCAAGTACGACCTGATGATCGTGGCACTCGCCGCGCTCAGCCTCATATTGCTGATCATGATGATCATCACGCGCAGTCTGGTCGCCGCGCTGGTCATCGTTGGGACGGTAGCGCTTTCGCTGGGCGCCTCCTTCGGGCTTTCGGTGCTGGTCTGGCAGTACATGTTTGGGGTCAAGCTGTACTGGGTGGTGCTCGCACTGGCCGTGATCTTGCTGCTGGCCGTGGGATCCGACTACAACCTGCTGTTGATCTCGCGATTCAAGGAAGAGATCCGTGCCGGGTTGAAGACCGGGATCATCCGGGCGATGGCCGGTTCCGGGTCGGTGGTCACCTCCGCGGGCATCGTCTTCGCCGTCACCATGTGTGCGTTCGTGTTCAGCGGTTTCCAGGTCCTCGGTCAGATCGGGACCACGATCGGCCTCGGCCTGTTGTTCGACACGCTGATCGTGCGTTCCTTCATGACACCGTCCGTCGCAACGCTTTTGGGTCGCTGGTTCTGGTGGCCCCAACGGGTGCGCCCGCGCCCGGCCAGCACCATGCTGCGGCCATACGGGCCGCGTTCGGCGGTACGTCAATTGCTGCTGTGGGAGGACGGCGACCCGGCCGCGCCCAAATCCCCTGCGATGGCTCGATAATTCAGCGCAACATGGTGGCCACGATTCCGGCGAGGTAGCCCAGCCGGGCCACCTCCGAGGGCCGGAACTCGGGGCCCGGACGGCCCAGCACCACCGCGGTGTGCGGATCGCCCAACGGCGCGGCGACCATCGTGGTGTCCATCTCGCGCCATGCCTGCGGCACCCACTCGGCGTTGCCGTCGAGCGTCACGGCCCGCTCGATCGGCAGCCACGGCGCCGAATCCGCTTTGGTTTCCGGAGCGCCCGGGCTGGCCGCGAGGCGATGCAGCTCGCCATCGGAACCCCGCACCACCGCGCACCAGCTCACCCGTAGCACCTTGGGCGCCCCGTCGACCAGAACCTGCAGCCGGGACGCGTTGTCCGCGGCCGCGGCGACATGGTCGAGCAGCTCCAGCTCGCGGTGCGCTTCCAGCAGGCCGGTGTGCGGACGCACACTCTCCACCCGGACCCCGGGCAGCGATTCGGCGGCGGTGATCAAGGTGTCGGGCATTGCCCCGAGCGGCAGTTCGATGACCAGGTCGTCGGTCGCGTAGCCCGAGCTGCGCTCCACCACGTCGAGCGACAGAATGTCGGCGCCCACCGAACCCAGCGCGACCGCCAGCGAGCCCAGGCTACCCGGGCGGTCCAGCAGCTCGATGCGCAACAGATACGACGGCACGCGCCCACTTTGGCACAGCGGGGCCGCGGCGGCATTTCGGCCGGAGAGGCCGACCGGCTCGAAAGCGGGAGGTCCGCGCCTAGGTAGGCTTTTCGCTCGTGTCCCAGATCTCCCGCGACGAGGTTGCGCACCTTGCCAGGCTGGCCCGACTGGCGTTGAGCGACGCCGAGCTGGACAGCTTCGCCGGCCAGCTCGACGCCATCCTGACCCACGTCAGCCAGATCCAGGCGGTCGACGTCGCCGGGGTCGAAGCGACCGACAACCCGCTCAAGGACGTCAACGTCACGCGCCCGGACGAGACGACGCCGTGCCTCACACAGGAGCAGGCGCTGGCCGAGGCGCCCGAAGCCGTCGACGGCCGCTTCGCAGTCCCGCAGATCCTGGGAGAGGCCCAGTGACCGAGCTCATCCGGTCCGACGCCGCGACGCTGGCCGCCAAGATCGCCGCCAAGGAGGTGTCGTCGGTCGAGCTCACCCGGGCCTGCCTGGACCAGATCGAGGCAACCGACGAGCAGTACGGCGCGTTTTTGCACGTGGCCGCGGACGCGGCATTGGCGGCGGCGGCGGTCGTCGACAAGGCACTGGCCGCCGGCGAAGAACCGCCGTCGGCGCTGGCCGGGGTGCCGCTGGCGCTCAAGGACGTGTTCACGACCACCGACATGCCGACGACCTGCGGCTCCAAGATCCTCGAGGGCTGGCGCTCGCCGTACGACGCCACCGTCACGGAGCGGCTGCGCGCCGCAGGCATCCCGATCCTGGGCAAGACCAACATGGACGAGTTCGCGATGGGCTCCTCGACCGAGAACTCCGCCTACGGCCCGACGCGCAACCCGTGGAACGTCGAGCGGGTTCCCGGCGGCTCCGGCGGGGGCAGCGCGGCGGCGCTGGCGGCGTTCCAGGCGCCGCTGGCCATCGGATCCGACACCGGCGGCTCGATCCGTCAGCCGGCCGCGCTGACCGCGACCGTCGGTGTCAAACCCACCTACGGCACGGTGTCGCGCTATGGCCTGGTGGCCTGCGCGTCGTCGCTCGATCAGGGTGGTCCGTGCGCGCGCACGGTGCTCGACACCGCGCTGCTGCACCACGTGATCGCCGGCCACGACGCCCGCGATTCGACGTCCGTCGACGCCGAGGTGCCCGACGTGGTGGGCGCCGCGAAAGCCGGTGCCGGCGGTGACCTGAAAGGCGTGCGCGTCGGGGTGGTGCGCCAGCTGCACAGCGGCGAGGGCTATCAGCCGGGGGTGCTGTCGTCGTTCGAGGCCGCGGTCGAGCAACTGCGGACCCTGGGCGCCGAAGTGAGCGAAGTCGACTGTCCCCATTTCGATTACGCGCTGCCCGCCTACTACCTGATCCTGCCGTCGGAGGTGTCGAGCAACCTGGCGCGCTTCGATGCGATGCGGTACGGCCTACGCGTCGGTGACGACGGCACGCACAGCGCCGAGGAGGTGATGGCGCTGACCCGGGCCGCCGGTTTCGGTCCGGAGGTCAAGCGGCGCATCATGATCGGCACCTACGCGCTATCGGCGGGCTATTACGACGCCTATTACAACCAGGCGCAGAAGGTCCGCACGTTGATCGCGCGCGACCTCGACGAGGCCTACCGATCCGTCGACGTTCTGGTGTCGCCGGCGACGCCGACCACCGCGTTCGGCCTGGGGGAGAAGATCGACGATCCGCTGGCGATGTACCTGTTCGACCTGTGCACGCTGCCGCTGAACCTGGCCGGCCACTGCGGCATGTCGGTGCCGTCCGGGCTGTCCCCCGATGACGGCCTGCCGGTGGGACTGCAGATCATGGCGCCGGCATTGGCGGACGATCGGCTGTACCGAGTGGGCGCGGCCTACGAGGCCGCCCGCGGACCCCTGCCGTCGGCCATCTGAGATCCCGCCCCCACGCCCGGCAGGGCAAGATAAGGGCATGCGGATCGGAATTCTCACCGGGGGCGGCGACTGCCCGGGGCTCAACGCCGTCATCCGGGCGGTGGTGCGCACCTGCGACTCCCGATACGGCTCGTCGGTGGTTGGATTCCAAGACGGTTGGCGCGGGTTGCTGGAGAACCGGCGAATGCAGCTGGCCAACGACGACCGCAACGACCGCCTGCTGGCCAAGGGCGGCACGATGCTGGGCACCGCTCGCGTTCACCCCGACAAACTGCGCGCCGGACTCAACCAGATCAAACAGACGCTGGATGACAACGGCATCGACGTGCTCATCCCGATCGGCGGCGAGGGCACCCTGACGGCCGCGCACTGGCTGTCCGAGGAAAACGTGCCCGTCGTCGGAGTGCCGAAAACCATCGACAACGACATCGATTGCACCGACGTGACTTTCGGCCACGACACCGCGTTGACGGTGGCTACCGACGCCATCGACCGGTTACACAGCACCGCCGAATCGCACCAGCGCGTGATGCTGGTGGAGGTGATGGGCAGGCATGCCGGATGGATCGCGCTGAACGCCGGGCTGGCCTCCGGCGCGCACATGACCCTAATCCCCGAACAGCCCTTCGATGTCGAGGAAGTGTGCCGGCTCGTCAAAAGGCGCTTCCAGCGCGGGGATTCGCACTTCATCTGCGTGGTTGCCGAGGGAGCCAAGCCCATCCCCGGCTCGATTGCGTTGCGCGAAGGCGGAATTGATGAGTTCGGCCACGAGCGTTTCACCGGCGTGGCCGCCCAGCTCGGCGCCGAGGTCGAAAAGCGGATCAACAAAGAGGTGCGGGTGACCGTGCTGGGCCACGTCCAGCGGGGCGGCACCCCGACGGCGTACGACCGCGTGCTGGCGACCCGGTTCGGGGTCAACGCCGCCGACGCCGCACACGCGGGCGAGTACGGCCAGATGGTCTCGCTGCGCGGCCAGGACATCGGCCGCGTGCCACTGGCGGACGCGGTGCGCCAACTCAAGCTGGTGCCCGAAAGCCGCTACGACGACGCCGCCGCTTTCTTCGGCTAAGCGCCGGCCCGCTCGCCCGAATCCGCCGCCGGATTCTTTCGGTCCCGGTAGATGGGCACATTTTCGTGGTTTAGCCGGAAGTCCTACGGGGTTATACGGGGGTATGAGCAACCGCGGTTCGGTTCGCGGAGTCGTTCACCAACCCGCCGCTCCGGCGGGGCCGCCAGGCCCCCGGCGCCGACCGCCACCTGCGCCTTTGCGGCGCGCCGAGCCCGATCCCACGGCGGATACCGCGCCGGAGCCCTACGGCCCGGCCCCGTCACCTCGCCGGCGTCCGGCCAGAGCTGCCGGGCCCGCGAAGCCGTCCAGGGCGGCCCCGGCACGGCCGGTGACCCCGCCGTGGTTTCACCCCGAGTGGCTGCGGGGCGGGACGGCACTCGACATCCTCAGCGAGCCGGACGCCGCAGAGTCGGCCGGCTTCAACTGGCGGGATGCGATCCGCCGCGTCACCGGGATCGAGCTGGGTCCGGGCAAGGACGCGACGCACGAACAGCAGCTGCAGGACCGCATCCGCACCGTCCTGGGCGGTGTGTTTCCCATCGCTGTCCTCAGCTTCAAAGGCGGCGTCGGCAAAACCGCGGTGGTCGAGGCGCTCGGCTCGACGTTCGCGCGCGTGCGCGGCGACCGGGTGCTCGCACTCGACCTCGACACCGGCGACCTGGCGGAGCGTCATGGCCGCCGAAACCCGCTGAGCATGGCCGACCTACTGCTGGACGACTCGGCCACCCAATACCGGGACATCCGGGCACACACCTACATGAACAGCTTCGGGCTCGAAGTCCTCGGGTTGCCGGACTATGGGCGCACCGACTGGCGACTGGAGCGCCGCGACGTCGTCAAAGCGTTCTCGATTCTGCGCAACCACTACTCGGTGCTGCTGATCGATTGCGTCAAGGCGGTCAACTCGGCCGTGATGGACGCCGTGCTGCCGGAGTCACGGGCGCTCGTGGTGGTCACCAGTACCTCCATCGATGCGGTACGGAAGAGCAGGACGACGCTGGAGTGGTTGTGCAACAACGGATATCAGCGGCTGATGAAGTCGACCGCGCTCGCCGTCAACCATGTCGAGCGGGCCAAGCCGGACGCCGTGGCGCTCAAGGAACTCGAGGATCTTTCCGCTCGCGTCGCCACCACCGTGCAGTTGCCGTTCGATCGGCACGTGCATGAGGGCACAGAGATCGGGCTGGACCGGCTGAGCAAGCAAAGCCGGCGCAGTTACCTGGAGCTCGCGGCCGCGCTGGCCGACATGGTCCCCGGCCGGCGCACCGAGTAGGACGCCCTAGTATCGACCGCATGACTGTTGCCGCGGGGACGCCCCACGCTTCGGGCGCTGAGCTGCTGGATTACGACGATGTCGTCGCGCGCTTCGATCCGGTGCTCGGCCTCGAGGTGCACGTCGAGCTGTCCACCGCCACCAAAATGTTCTGCGGCTGTTCCACGACCTTCGGTGCCGAGCCCAACACGCAGGTGTGCCCGGTGTGCCTCGGGCTGCCCGGCTCACTGCCGGTGCTCAACCGGACCGCGGTGGAGTCGGCGATCCGCATCGGCCTCGCGCTCAACTGCGAAATCGTGCCCTGGTGCCGCTTCGCGCGGAAGAACTACTTCTATCCGGACATGCCGAAGAACTACCAGATCTCGCAGTACGACGAGCCGATCGCGATCAACGGCTACCTCGATGTACCGCTGGAAGACGGTGGCACATGGCGGGTGCACATCGAGCGCGCCCACATGGAGGAGGACACCGGCAAGCTCACCCACATCGGCAGTGAGACGGGCCGCATCCACGGCGCGACGACGTCGCTGATCGACTACAACCGCGCCGGCGTGCCGCTGATCGAGATCGTCACCAAGCCCATCGTCGGGGCCGGGGCGCGGGCGCCGCAGATCGCCCGGTCGTATGTGACGGCGTTGCGAGATCTGTTGCGCGCGTTGGAGGTTTCCGATGTCCGGATGGATCAGGGCTCGATGCGCTGTGACGCCAACGTATCGCTGAAGCCGAAAGACACGGACGAGTTCGGCACCCGGACCGAGACGAAGAACGTCAACTCGCTGAGAAGTGTCGAGGTCGCGGTGCGCTACGAGATGCAGCGCCAGGGCGCCGTACTGGCATCGGGTGGCCGAATCATCCAGGAAACCAGGCACTTTCACGAGGCGGGGTACACCAGCCCGGGCCGAGCCAAAGAGACTGCCCAGGACTATCGCTACTTTCCCGAGCCCGACCTGGAGCCCGTCGCGCCCAGCCCCGAACTGGTCGAGCGGCTGCGCCAGACCATTCCGGAACTCCCGTGGTTGGGCCGCAAGCGGATTCAGCAGGAGTGGGGTGTTTCCGACGAGATCATGCGCGATCTGGTCAACGCCGGCGCGGTCGAACTGGTGGCCGCGACGGTTAAGCACGGCGCGTCCAGCAAGGAAGCCCGCTCCTGGTGGGGAAACTTCTTGGTGCAGAAGGCCAATGAGGCCGATGTCGCGTTGGACGAACTGCCCATCACCCCGGCCCAGGTAGCCGCGGTGATCGCTCTGGTCGACGAGGGAAAGCTGTCCAACAAGCTGGCCCGCGAGGTCGTGGAGGGCGTGCTGGCCGGGGAGGGCGAGCCCGATCAGGTGATGGCCGCCCGCGGTCTGGAGCTGGTGCGCGACGACTCGGTGACACAGGCCGCCGTCGACGAGGCCCTGGCCGCCAATCCCGATGTGGCGGAGAAGATTCGCGGCGGCAAGGTCGCCGCGGCCGGCGCGATCGTCGGTGCGGTGATGAAGGCGACCCGCGGGCAGGCCGACGCGGCGCGGGTGCGCGAGCTGGTTCTGGCGGCCTGCGGGCAGGGCTAGCCAACGGGCCGCTGGCCGCCCACCCTGCCGACTGTGAAATCCACGGCGCGACACGCCGATACGACGTCGTGAGATTCACGCTCGGCGGGGATGGGCGCGGGGATAGACCGCGTCAGGTCTTGTCGTCGCTGTTGCGCGGGAAGCCGCCGCCCTGCGGGAACAACGGGAACACCACGTCATCGAGCTTCTCGGCGTCCCCGGCCGTCTTGTTGACGGTGGCGCCCCAGACGTTTCCGTCCGGCGACATCCGCAGGGCGAACGCGTGGGCGTGGGTGTCCTTGCGAACCACGTCGGGTTCACCGGTGACCGCGCCCGTGTTCGGCGCGAGCCGAACCGCCACCGTCAGCTTGGTATTGATGAGGTTGACCAGCACCGTCCCGTCCATGGCCGCGCATCCGGCCACGCCGGGCTTGTCCGGCCAGGTCCACACCGTGGACACCTCGGAGGTCTTGGTGATGCGCTGCAACCGGTCCGCGGTGGGGGTGCGGTCGGCGACATACAGCGAGCCGTCGACGGGGTCGATGCACAGGCCGCCGCCCGAACCGACGCCGGACAGCGCCGTCGTCGGCGGCGCCTGACCGATCGTGGTGGGCTGCTCGATGCGCAGCACCTTGCCGGCTAGCGATTTGGGATCGGCGGCCGCGGCCGGGTTGCCTGCATCGCCGGTCAGCACCACCAGCGTGGTCGGACTGGTGAAGATCAGCGCTCCGGTGTTCCCGGTGGCGCCCTTGGGAATTCCGGTCAGGATGTCCTTCGGGATGTCCCCGTCGGCGATGCGGATCACCCGGTTGTCACTGGGCGTGCTGATGTAGGCGTACATCAGGCGGTCCTGTTGATACGTGGGCGACAGCACGATGTCCATCAGGCCGCCGTCGCCGGACGGGTCGACCGGGATGACCATCTTGACCTTCGGCTCGGCGCTGACCGAGATGTCCTTGACCGCCCCGGTGGTGCGCTCGGCGACCAAGGCGGTTTTGCTGTCGGGCCCCATGATGAGGCCGCTGGTGCTCTCCAGGCAGCCCTGCATCACCCCGGGCGCGGGGCACGCCTTGGGGAACGGTGTGGGCGGCAGCGGCGGCGGCGGGGGAGGCGTCGAACTGGGCTGCGGCTTGAGTTCGGGGTTGGTGGTGAACGGCTGGGACTGGGCGTCGTTGAATCGCGCGCAGCCGCTCGACACGAGCATCACCGCGGACAGCGCAGCGAGCGCGCACCGAACCGACCGCCCTGATCGCCCGAGTCGCATGATCGACAGGCTACGGACATGGCGGGCACCGCCGCCACAGACCTGCCGTGGCGGCATCGGCAGCACCGCCGGTTCGGCCCCGCCGGGCGCCCGGTTTCGGCGTGAGTTCACCGTTTCGAAACGATGCCGAGACCATTTGGGGACAATCCGGGCCGATTTGGCGCGGTAAGTGCCGATTGCCTGGCGAAAGCGCCGCTCAAATCCCCAATTCAAGCCCAAATGCCCTTACCCTGACACCCGTGACCAGTCAACCTAATGACGGACTTTGGCAGCGGCCCAGTGAGGCCGAAGAGCCAATCCCGGCACGGCCCGCCACGGCGCGGGTGGTCGACCCGGAAGATGACCTGACACCGGTCGGGTACCCCGGCGATTTCGGGGCCACCACCGTCATCCCGTACCAGGATCCCGGTCAGGCCGGCTCCGGGTACCACCTGCTCGACCAGCAGGAGCCCTTGCCCTACGTCCAGCCACACTCGGAGTCGGGCGCCTCGGCGGCGGAGCCCGCGGAGATCGACGCGGCCGAGGACGACGAGCGCCATCCCGAGGTCGGCAGGCGTGGCACCCAGCATCTCGGTTTGCTGGTTCTGCGGGTCGGGCTCGGCGTGGTGCTCGGCGCCCACGCGATGCAGAAGCTGTTCGGGTGGTGGGGCGGCCAGGGCGTGGCCGGGTTCAAGAACTCACTGTCCGACGCCGGCTATCAGCACGCCGACATCCTGGCCTACGTCAGCGCCGGGGGCGAGCTTGTCGCGGCCGCGCTGCTGGTGCTGGGGCTGTTCACCCCTCTCGCCGCGGCCGGCGCGCTGGCGTTCCTGATCAACGGCCTGCTGGTGACCATGTCGGCGAAGCCGCATTCGCACAGTTTCCCGTTCTTCCTGCCGGACGGGCACGAATACCAGATCACGCTGATCGTCCTCGCGGTCGCGGTGATCCTGGCCGGACCGGGCCGCTACGGCCTCGACGCCCGCCGGGGCTGGGCACATCGACCGTTCATCGGATCCTTCGCCGCCCTGCTCGCCGGCGTCGCCGCCGGCATCGGCGTGTGGGCGCTGCTCAACGGGGTCAATCCGCTCGCCTGAGCCTGGTCACTGATACGGGTTGGGAACCCGCCCCGAGCTGGCTTCGGTCAGCTGCGGCAGTGTCGCGAAGGTGACCGCCGGCAACCGCAGTTCTGCACCGCTTTTGAGGCGCGCCCGCGCCCAGGAACCCCGGTGGAACCGCAGCCCGTCGATGTCCTCCCAGGGCACCGTCCGGCTGCCCAGCAGGCTCCGCACCGTCACCCCCCGGTCGTCGGCAACCGTGCGTAGCCGGATGACCATCGCCGACAACACCACCGGGATGACGAGCAGCGGCGCCGACGCCGGCCAGGCCAGCACCGGTATCAACAACCCGAGGGTCAAGAATCCGACGGCGATGTGCGCCATCGGCGAAATCTTGATCACCACGGGCGGGCCGGCGGGTGTGGGGGCGGACGAACCGGTAGGCACCCGAGCATCATTGCACTGGCGGCAACGGATTTGACGGCTGAGCTGTGCGAAGGCTACCGTCGGGGGCTATGGAACCCGCCGGAAAGCCCGGAATGCTCGTAGTAATTAGTCGGCGCGTTGGTGGCTGACTAACACTTCAGCATTTGAAGCGATCCTCCCACCAACGCCCTCGTGCAGCAGCTGAGCTGACGGGGGTTTTTTCTTGCCCACAGACAACAAGGACGAAAAGGACGAGAGTGAGCGCACCCACGAGGCCACACGCCGGGTCGCAGGGAGCGGCCAACGGCGCGCCGAAACCCGCCGCGAAAGCTGCCCAGTCGAAGCGCGTCGCGCCCGAGCAACTGACCGGTGCCCAGTCGGTGATCCGCTCGCTGGAGGAGCTCGACGTCGACGTCATCTTCGGCATCCCCGGCGGCGCCGTGCTGCCCGTCTATGACCCGCTGTTCGACTCGAAGAAGCTGCGTCACGTGCTGGTCCGCCACGAGCAGGGCGCCGGTCACGCCGCCAGTGGTTACGCACACGCCACCGGCCGGGTCGGGGTCTGCATGGCCACCTCGGGTCCCGGCGCCACCAACCTGGTGACCGCGCTGGCCGACGCGCAGATGGATTCGATCCCCGTGGTCGCCGTGACCGGGCAGGTCGGTCGCGGGCTGATCGGCACCGACGCCTTCCAAGAGGCCGACATCTCGGGCATCACGATGCCGATCACCAAGCACAACTTCCTGGTTCGCTCCGGCGACGACATTCCCCGGGTGCTGGCGGAGGCGTTCCACATCGCGTCCTCGGGACGCCCGGGCGCCGTCCTCGTCGACATCCCCAAGGACGTGCTGCAGGGGCAGTGCACGTTCAGCTGGCCGCCGCGCATGGATCTGCCCGGTTACAAGCCGAACACCAAGCCGCACAGCCGGCAGATCCGCGAGGCGGCCAAGCTGATCGGCGCCGCGACCAAACCGGTGCTCTACGTCGGCGGTGGTGTGATCCGCGGTGAGGCGACCGAGCAGCTGCGGGATTTGGCCGAGCTGACCGGTATTCCGGTCGTCACCACGCTGATGGCGCGCGGCGCCTTCCCGGACAGCCACGAGCAGAACCTGGGCATGCCCGGCATGCACGGCACCGTCGCCGCGGTGGCCGCCCTGCAACGCAGCGACCTGCTGATCGCGCTGGGCACCCGCTTCGACGACCGGGTCACCGGACAGCTCGCCTCGTTCGCCCCCGAGGCCAAGGTCATCCACGCCGACATCGACCCGGCGGAGATCGGGAAGAACCGGCACGCCGATGTGCCGATCGTCGGCGACGTCAAAGCCGTTATCACCGAACTCATCTCGATGCTGCGGCACTACGAGATTCCGGGCAAGATCGACATGGCCGATTGGTGGCGGTACCTGCACGAGGTCCAGTCCACCTATCCGCTGAGCTACGGCCCGCAGAGCGACGGCAGCCTCGGCCCGGAGTATGTGATCGAGAAGCTGGGCCAGATCGCCGGCCCGGACGCCGTCTACGTCGCCGGTGTCGGTCAGCACCAGATGTGGGCCGCGCAGTTCATTCGCTACGAAAAGCCGCGCACCTGGCTCAATTCCGGGGGGCTGGGCACCATGGGCTTCGCGATCCCGGCGGCCATGGGCGCCAAGATCGCCCGTCCCGAGGCGGAGGTCTGGGCGATCGACGGCGACGGGTGCTTCCAGATGACCAACCAGGAGTTGGCCACCTGCGCGATCGAAGGCATACCGATCAAGGTGGCGTTGATCAACAACGGCAACCTCGGCATGGTGCGCCAGTGGCAGAGCCTGTTCTACGGGGAGCGCTACTCGCAGACCGACCTGGCCACGCACTCGCACCGCATCCCGGACTTCGTGAAGCTGGCCGAGGCGCTCGGTTGCGTCGGATTGCGTTGCGAGCGTGAAGAAGACGTCGCCGACGTGATCAACCAGGCGCGCGCGATCACCGATCGCCCGGTGGTGATCGACTTCATCGTGGGCGCCGACGCGCAGGTGTGGCCGATGGTGGCCGCCGGGACCAGCAATGACGAGATCCAGGCGGCCCGCGGCATTCGCCCGCTGTTCGACGACGAGAGCGAAGGGCACGCGTGATGAACGCGAAGACACACACGTTGTCGGTGCTGGTCGAAGACAAGCCCGGAGCGCTCGCGAGGGTGGCAGCGCTGTTCTCGCGGCGCGGTTTCAACATCGAGTCGTTGGCGGTCGGGGCCACCGAGCAGAAGGACATGTCGCGGATGACCATCGTGGTCTCGTGCGAGGACACCCCGCTCGAGCAGGTCACCAAGCAGCTCAACAAGTTGATCAACGTCATCAAGATCATCGAGCAGGACGAACAGAACTCGGTCTCCCGGGAGCTGGCCCTGATCAAGGTGCGCGCCGACGCCGGTTCCCGCAGCCAGGTGATCGAGGCCGTAAATCTCTTCCGCGCCAAGGTGGTTGACGTATCGCCGGAGGCGCTGACCATCGAGGCCACCGGCGACCGCGGCAAGCTCGAGGCACTGCTGGGTGTTCTGGAGCCATTCGGCATTCGCGAAATCGTGCAATCCGGCATGGTCTCGATGGCCCGCGGTTCACGCGGCATCGGCACCGCCAAGTAACTCATCGAATAGAAGGAAAATTCACAGTGGCATTAGAGATGTTCTACGACGACGACGCAGACCTGTCGATCATCCAGGGCCGCAAGGTCGGCGTCATCGGATACGGCAGCCAAGGGCACGCGCACTCGCTGAGCCTGCGCGACTCGGGCGTGCAGGTCCGCGTCGGGCTGCAGGAGGGTTCGAAGTCCCGGCCCAAGGTTTCCGAGCAGGGCCTGGACGTTGACACGCCCGCCGAGGTCGCCAAGTGGGCCGACGTCATCATGTTGCTGGCGCCCGACACCGCGCAGGCCGACATCTTCAAAAACGAGATCGAGCCCAACCTGAACGCCGGTGACGCATTGTTTTTCGGCCACGGGCTCAACGTTCACTTCGGTTTGATCAAGCCGCCCGCCGATGTCACCATCGCGATGGTCGCCCCCAAGGGTCCCGGACACCTGGTGCGCCGCCAGTTCGTCGACGGCAAGGGCGTGCCGTGCCTGATCGCCGTCGACCAGGACCCCACCGGCAACGGCCAGGCGCTGGCGCTGTCCTACGCCAAGGCCATCGGCGGCACCCGGGCCGGCGTCATCAAAACCACGTTCAAAGACGAGACCGAAACCGACCTGTTCGGTGAGCAGGCCGTATTGTGCGGTGGCACAGAGGAATTGGTGAAGACGGGCTTCGACGTGATGGTCGAGGCGGGCTATCCGCCGGAGATGGCGTACTTCGAGGTATTGCACGAGCTGAAGCTGATCGTCGACCTGATGTACGAGGGTGGCATCGCCCGGATGAACTACTCGGTCTCCGACACCGCGGAATTCGGCGGATACCTGTCGGGTCCGCGCGTCATCGACGCCGACACCAAGGAGCGGATGCGCGCCATCCTGCGTGACATTCAGGACGGCAGCTTCGTCAAGAAGCTGGTGGCCAACGTCGAGGGTGGCAACAAGCAACTCGAGCAGCTGCGCAAGGAAAACGCCGAGCACCCCATCGAGGTCACGGGCAAGAAGCTGCGCGACCTGATGAGCTGGGTCGACCGCCCGATCACCGAGACGGCATAACCTCTCGCGCCGAACGTGCACTCAGGGCGAGATTTTGGCGATTTTTTCGCCGTGAGTACACGTTCGGTGGCTTAGGACGCCGTGAAGCGGTCGGCTGTATGCACCACGCGGCGCGCCAGATGGTCGAGGGCGTTCTCGGTGGCTTCGTCGAGCTCGTGGATGTTGTCGTGGGTTGAGACCAGGCTCACCCCATAGGGATTGCCGTCGACGAACTTGATCGGATCGGTGTAGCCCGGCGGCACAATGATGCCGCCGAAGTGCATCAGCGTGAGGTACAGCGCGACCAGCGTGGTTTCCTGGCCGCCGTGCAGGGTGTTGGAGGACGTGAAGGCCGCGTACACCTTGTCGGTCAACTTGCCGTCGGCCCAGAGCCCGCCCAGCGAGTCGAGGAAGGCCCGCAATTGCGCTGCGGGCGAGCCGAACCGGGTCGGCGAGCCGAAGATCACCGCGTCGGCCCAGACGATGTCGTCGCCGGTGGCCGCGGGAAGATCCTTCGTCGCTTCGTAGTTGGCCGTCCAGGCCGGGTTCTCGGCGAACGACTCAGGGTCGCGCGTTTCGGCGACGTGGCGCAGCCGGACCTCGGCGCCAGCGGCCTCGGCCGCCGCGGCGATGCGCTGCGCCATCGTGGTGCCGTGACCGGTGGCCGAGTAGTAGATGATCGCGAGTTTGGTCATGGCCCCAGCCTAGGCATGCCCAGGCCGAATTCGCGGCGCAGCAGGGTACGCGCCGCGTAGTAGCCGGCCATGCCGTGTACGCCGCCGCCGGGCGGGGTGGCCGCGGAGCACAGATATGCCTTGGGAATCGGTGTGCGCCAAGGGTTCAGGCGCGGCGTGGGGCCGGCGATCGCGCGCCACGCCGAGTTTCCGCCCATCCCGATGTCGCCGCCGACGTAGTTGGCGTTGTGGTCAGACATCCGCGCGGCGGGCACCGCGCGGGTCGCCAGCACGATGTCGCGGAACCCGGGTGCGAACCGCTCGACCACCGCGGTCACGGCCTCCGTCGGGTCGACGGTCGAGCCCGCGGGCACGTGGGCGTAGGTCCAGAACGGGCGACGGCCCCGGCCGTCGATCCGGCCGGGATCGGCGAGGTGAGGCGAGGCCGCCAGCACCATCGGCCACGGCGCGTGGCGTCCGGCCGCGATGTCGGCTTCGGCCTGCGCCATCTGCTCGCGGGTGCCGCCGAGATGAAGCGTCGGCGCGTGGCGCAACCGCTCGTCCGTCCACGGAATCTCGCCGCCGAGCACGAAGTCGACCTTGGCCACTCCGGGTCCAAAACGATAGCGGCGCAACGCTTTAGCGTACCGGGTCGGCAGGGCATCCCCGTAGATTCGCAGCAGCCCGGTCGGGGCCGTGTCGAACGCGACGACGCCGGTTGGCGGCCCGGCGATTTCGTAGTCGGCGGTGAGCTCGCCGCCATGCGCGCGCAGGTCGGCGATGAGTGCGTCAGTGATCGCCTGGCTGCCGCCCACCGGAATCGGCCAGCCGACCGAATGGGCGAGTGTCGCCAACATCAACCCGGCGCCGGCGGCCGTCATCGAGGGCATTCGCGAAATGACATGAGCGGCAACGCCGGTGAACAATGCGCGGGCGTCCTCGCCGGCCAGCGATCCCCACGCCGGGGTGCCCTGGGCCAGCATCCGCAGCCCCAGGCGCAGCGCTGAGGGCAACGACGGGGGCAGCGAGCGCTTATCGCCGAGCAGCAGCCCGACGACCGACGGGGAGTTCGCCACCAGCGGGCCCAGCAGCCGTCGCCAGGACGTCCCGTCGGTCAATTCGGCGCAGGTGCGCTCCAGGTCGCGGTAGGCGATCACGGCGGGCCGGCCCGGCAGCGGATTGGCGTACGCGATCTCGGGCACTTCCAGCCGCACCCCGCGGGCGGGCAGATCGAACTCCGCGAAGAACGGCGACGCCAGCGCCAGCGGGTGAACCGCCGAGCAGATGTCGTGTTGCACTCCGGGAAATTCCGGGTCGGCCGCAGTGCGGGCGCCGCCGCCGAAAGTCGGCTGGGCCTCGACGACCTGCACTTTGAGTCCCGCACGGGCGCAGATTACGGCCGCCGTCAGCCCGTTGGGCCCGCTGCCGACGACTGTGACGTCCACCGGTCAATTAGAGCGGAGACGCCGGCCTATAGCCTGGTCGGGTGAACTTGCCTGTTGTGTTAATCGCCGACAAACTCGCCCAATCGACCGTCGCCGCCCTGGGAGACCAGGTCGAGGTGCGCTGGGTAGACGGTCCCGACCGGGAGAAGCTGCTGGCCGCGGTGCCCGAGGCCGACGCGCTGCTGGTGCGCTCCGCCACCACCGTCGACGCCGAGGTGCTCGCCGCGGCGCCCAAGCTCAAGATCGTCGCGCGCGCCGGCGTCGGGCTCGACAACGTCGACGTCGACGCCGCCACGGAGCGCGGTGTGCTCGTCGTCAACGCGCCGACGTCGAACATCCACAGTGCCGCCGAGCACGCGCTGGCGCTGCTGCTGGCCGCGGCCCGCCAGATCGCGGCGGCCGATGCCTCGCTGCGCGAACACACCTGGAAACGCTCGTCGTTCTCGGGCACCGAGATTTTCGGCAAGACCGTCGGCGTCGTCGGGCTGGGCCGCATCGGCCAGTTGGTCGCCCAGCGGGTCGCGGCCTTCGGAACCCATGTCGTCGCCTACGACCCGTATGTGGCGCCGGCGCGCGCCGCGCAGCTCGGCATCGAGCTGCTCTCCCTCGACGAGCTGCTGACTCGGGCCGACTTCATCTCGGTGCACCTGCCGAAGACGCCGGAGACGGCCGGCCTGATCGACAAGGAGGCGCTGGCCAAGACGAAGCCGGGTGTCATCATCGTCAACGCCGCCCGCGGTGGGCTGGTGGACGAGGCGGCGCTGGCCGACGCGGTGAGCAACGGCCACGTGCGCGCCGCCGGTCTCGACGTGTTCTCCAGCGAACCCTGCACCGACAGCCCGCTGTTCGAGCTGCCGCAGGTGGTGGTCACACCGCATCTGGGCGCCTCCACCGCCGAGGCCCAGGACCGGGCCGGCACCGACGTGGCCGAAAGCGTGCGGCTGGCACTGGCGGGGGAGTTCGTCCCCGACGCGGTCAACGTCGGCGGCGGAGTGGTCAACGAGGAGGTGGCGCCCTGGCTCGACCTGGCGCGCAAGCTCGGAGTGCTGGCCGCCGCGCTGTCCGACGGCCTGCCGGCATCGCTGGTCGTGGAGGTGCGAGGCGAGCTCGCCTCGGAAGACGTTGAGGTGCTTCGGCTTTCGGCGCTGCGCGGCCTGTTCTCGGCGGTCATCGAGGACCCGGTCACGTTCGTCAACGCGCCGGCGCTGGCCGCCGAACGCGGCGTTAACGCCGAGCTCACCACCGCCTCGGAAAGCCCCAACCACCGCAGCGTGGTCGACGTGCGGGCGCTCGCCCACGACGGCTCGTGCGTCAACGTGGCGGGCACGCTGTCCGGTCCGCAGTTGGTCGAGAAGATCGTCCAGATCAACGGCCGCAACTTCGATCTGCGCGCCCAGGGCACGAACCTGGTGATCAACTACATCGACCAGCCCGGCGCGCTGGGCAAGATCGGCACCCTGCTGGGTGCGGCCGGGGTGAATATCCAAGCCGCGCAACTGTCCGAGGACGCCGAAGGTCCGAGCGCGACGATCCTGTTGCGGCTCGACCAAGACGTACCCGACGCAGTCCGGTCGGAGATCTCGACGGCGGTAGGGGCCAACAAGCTCGAAGTGGTTGACCTGTCGTGAAACTGGCGGTGATCGGCGGCGACGGCATCGGTCCCGAGGTGGTGGCCGAGGCTCTCAAAGTGCTCGACGCGGTCGTGCCGGGCGTGGAGCGGACCGACTACGACCTGGGCGCGCGCCGCTTCCACGCCACCGGCGAGCTGCTGCCGGACTCGGTGCTCGCCGAGCTGCGCGCGCATGACGCCATCCTGCTCGGCGCGGTCGGTGATCCGTCGGTGCCCAGCGGCGTGCTGGAGCGAGGCCTGTTGTTGCGCTTGCGTTTTGAGCTGGATCATCACGTCAACCTGCGACCGGCCCGGCTGTATCCCGGGGTGAGCGGTCCGCTGGCCGGAAATCCCGACATCGACTTCGTGGTGGTGCGCGAGGGGACCGAAGGGCCCTACACCGGCACCGGCGGCGCGATCCGTGTGGGCACGCCGCAGGAGGTGGCCACCGAGGTCAGCGTCAACACCGCGTTCGGTGTGCGCCGCGTGGTGGCCGACGCGTTCGAGCGCGCGCAGCGGCGTCGCAAGCACCTGACGCTGGTGCACAAGAACAACGTGCTCACCTTCGCCGGGAAGCTGTGGTCGCGGATCGTGGCGGAGGTCGGCGAAGACTATCCCGACGTCGAGGTGGCCTATCAGCACGTCGACGCCGCCACCATCTTCCTGGTCACCGACCCGGGGCGCTTCGACGTTATCGTCACCGACAACCTGTTCGGCGACATCATCACGGACTTGGCCGCGGCGGTGTGTGGCGGAATTGGCTTGGCCGCCAGTGGAAATATCGATGCCACCCGGGCCAATCCATCGATGTTCGAGCCCGTGCACGGCAGCGCGCCCGACATTGCCGGCCAGGGCATCGCGGATCCGACGGCGGCGATCATGTCGGTGGCGCTGCTGCTCGCCCACCTCGGTCAGGACGAGGCCGCCGCCCGGGTGGACCGGGCCGTGGCGACCTATCTGTCGAACCGCCCGAACGAACGGCTCGCCACCAGCGAAGTCGGCGAACGGATCGCAGCCGCGCTGTAGTCTCCAAACCCGGTGGGAGCAGCCGGGTCGGCACCAACGGGACCGCCAGCAAGGGAAACAACCCGCACCAGGCCCAGGCGGACGGATATCTCTCCGCCGCGATCAACGCGCCGAACAGCGGCGGGCCCGCGGCGGCCATCAGCCGTTGGGTGGTGTTCTGTATGCCCAGCGCCCGTCCGCTCCAGAACGGACCGGCGAATTCGGTGATCGCGGTTGCCTCCAAACCGTTGTCGAGCACCGCGAGCACCGAGATGGCGATCATGAGCGGCACGTCGAATCGCGAATTCATCCGGTCGCTCAGCGCCAGCAGGAACAGGGTTAGTGCCGCGGCGGCGGCGATCATGCGGACCGGCCACATCCGCGAGCCGACCCGGTCCGACCACCGGCCGACCCCGACGCGGCCCAGCGCGCCGAGCAGCTGCGCGAGGGTCACCAAAATCCCCGCGGCCCCGACCGACCAGCCATGGTGGTTCATCAGCCACACCAGCATGAACGTGACGGTCACGGTCTGCGGCATCATCAGCAGGCCCGCCACGGCGTGAATTCGCCAGAGCGCCAACGACCCCCGGTACGGGCTGGCCAGTTCGGCCACGGTGGCCGTCTTGCGGGACTTCCCCGGCGGATTCGCGACTCCGATCACGCTGACCACCGCGGCCACCGCGCACACCAACGCGGGCAACATCAGCCCCTCGCGGACACTGTGTTCGCCCAGCTCGGGGATCACCAGTGCGCCGAAGGCGATTCCCAGCGGTTGCGCGGTCTGGCGGATGCCCATCGCCAGGCCGCGCTGCTGCGGCGGGAACCAGCCGGACACCAGCCGGCCGCCGGCGGTGTTGCAACTCGCCGCGGCCATGCCACCGAGGAACAGATACACAGCGACCCACACCATCGAATGCACCGACGCCGCAGCGTATGCCGCCGCCGCGGTGAGCGCCGAACCCGCGGTCATCACGATTCGCTCGCCGACGCGATCCAGCACGTAGCCCCAGAGGATCAGCGTGGTGACCATGCCCCAGCTGGGCATCGACGACAGCAGACTGGCTTCGGTCAGTGAAATGCCGCGTAAGGCCTGCAGGGAGGGGATCAGGAATGCGACACCGTTGATGAAGAGGAAAGAACTTGCCGTTACCCCCAGCGAGACGACCACGATCGACCAGCGCGCCCCGGTGCTGAGTTGGCCCGCCTCTTTCGGGTCCGACGGCATCAGCCCATGCTCGCACGATGCCCGGCTGAGGCAGGAGTGATCGGCCATTACTAGGCTCGATTGCCTTGCTCCTCCTCGGGCCGTGCTGGCCCGCATCGTCGCAACGCTAGGCTCGTGCGAATGCGCCTTGGTCGAATCGCCAGCCCGGACGGCGTCGCCTTCGTCAGCATCGAGGGTTCGCTGGACGATCCCAGCGGGATGACCGCCCGCGAGATCGCCGAGCACCCGTTCGGCACGCCGACGTTCACCGGCCGATCCTGGTCGTTGGCCGACATCCGGCTGCTGGCGCCCATGCTGGCCGGCAAGGTGGTCTGCGTCGGGAAGAACTACGCCGATCACATCGCGGAGATGGGTGGCCAAACTGGCCCGACACCAGCGGATCCGGTGATATTCCTCAAGCCCAACACCGCCATCATCGGACCCAACGTGCCGATTCGGTTGCCCGCCAACGCATCACCCGTGCACTTCGAGGGCGAGCTGGCGGCGGTGATCGGCCGCCCGTGCAAGGACGTCTCGGCCGCCCAGGCCGCCGCCAACATACTCGGCTACACCATCGCCAACGACGTGTCCGCGCGCGATCAACAACAGGCGGACGGCCAGTGGACTCGGGCCAAGGGTCACGACACGTTCTGCCCGGTCGGCCCGTGGATCGTCACCGACGTCGATCCGGCCGATCTCGAGCTGCGCACCGAAGTCAACGGCGACGTCAAGCAACACAGCCGAACCTCGTCGATGATCCACGACGTCGGCGACATCGTGGAATGGATCTCGGCCGTGATGACCCTGCTACCCGGGGATCTCATCCTCACCGGAACGCCGGCCGGCGTCGGTCCCATCGAGGACGGCGACGTCGTCTCCATCAGCATCGAGGGAATCGGCAGCCTCGCCAATCCCGTAGTCCGCAAAGGAAAGCCGTGACAGTACGAGTCCGGTTCTGCCCGTCGCCCACCGGCACGCCGCACGTGGGCATGGTGCGCACCGCGCTGTTCAACTGGGCCTACGCGCGGCACACCGGCGGCACCTTCGTCTTTCGCATCGAGGACACCGACGCCGCGCGCGACACCGAGGAGAGCTATCTGGCGCTGCTCGACGCGCTGCGCTGGCTCGGCCTCGACTGGGACGAGGGGCCCGAGGTCGGCGGACCCTACGGCCCCTACCGGCAGTCGCAGCGCGGCGACATCTATCAGGAGGTGGTGGCCAAGCTGCTCGCGGCCGGGGAGGCCTACCATGCCTTTTCGACGCCGGAGGAGGTGGAGGCCCGTCACGTCGCCGCGGGCCGCAACCCGAAGCTGGGCTACGACAACTTCGACCGACACCTGACCGACCCCCAACGCGCCGCGTTTCTCGCCGAGGGGCGCAAGCCGGTGGTCCGGCTGCGCATGCCCGACGAAGATCTGCACTGGGACGACCTGGTGCGCGGGCCCACCAGCTTCGCGGCCGGCACCGTGCCCGACTTCGCGTTGACCCGGGCGAGCGGAGATCCGTTGTACACCTTGGTCAACCCGTGTGACGACGCGCTGATGAAGATCACCCACGTGCTGCGCGGCGAGGACCTGCTGCCGTCGACCCCGCGTCAGATTGCCCTGTATCAGGCGCTGATCCGGATCGGGGTCGCCGAACGGATCCCGCAATTCGCCCACCTGCCAACGGTATTGGGGGAGGGAACCAAGAAGCTCTCCAAGCGCGACCCGCAGTCGAATCTGTTCGCCCACCGCGACCGGGGTTTCATTCCCGAAGGGTTGCTGAATTATCTTGCATTACTGGGCTGGGCGATCGCCGACGATCACGATCTGTTCAGCCTCGACGAAATGGTGGCCGCCTTCGACGTGGTGGACGTCAACTCGAATCCGGCCCGATTCGACCAGAAGAAGGCCGACGCGCTCAACGCCGAGCACATCCGGATGCTCACCGCCGACGACTTCGCCGGCAGGCTGCGCGAATACTTCAACGCACACGGCCATCGCCTCGACTTGGATGACGCCTCGTTCGCCACCGCCGCCGAGCTGGTGCAGACCCGCATCGTGGTGCTCGCGGACGCATGGGACCTGCTGAAGTTCCTCAACGACGACGAGTACGCCATCGATCCGAAGGCCGCCGCCAAAGAACTCGGCGCAGACGGGGCCGCGGTGCTCGACGCGGCGCTGGCCGCGCTGGACGGCGTGACGGAGTGGACAACCGCGCGGATCGAGGACGCCCTCAAGGCCGCGCTGATCGAGGGACTGGCGCTCAAACCGCGCAAAGCGTTCGGCCCGATCCGCGTCGCCGCCACCGGGACGACGATCAGCCCGCCGTTATTTGAATCACTGGAGCTGCTCGGCCGCGAGCGCAGCCTGCGCCGGCTGCGGGCCGCCCGCGCTGGCGCGCTCTAAGTTTTTGGTACTCTGCACTGCGGTTTAGAAAGGTCGCCGGCAGCCGCGCAGCCACGGACGCTCGAGTCCGTAGAATGCGCTCTGACCTGCGGCTTTAGGCAGCCAATGGGGTATGGTGTAATTGGCAACACAGCTGATTCTGGTTCAGCCATTCTAGGTTCGAGTCCTGGTACCCCAGCAAAATCCGGCCACCACAAGCGATTAGGTGGGCATATGCGGGTGAGCTATGCTGACAGCTCGGATCGGTTCAGGCCCCGTCGTCTAGCGGCCTAGGACGCCGCCCTCTCACGGCGGTAGCGTGGGTTCGAATCCCATCGGGGCTACAAATCTTTACTGGCCGGTCCCTACCACCGCCGGCGCGGTCGACCCGCCCACCGGCATGGCCGGCAAACCGAGCTTGCGGTGATCCCACGAACGCGCCCGTGCGGCCACGATGCGCACGCAGACCCGCTTGTTCATCATCTGCTCGACGAAGGGTTTCATGTCGTCGCTGTAGGGACCGGTGTAGCGCTCGAACACGCTGACGCCGACGCGGTGCGAGACCTCGGGATCGTCGACGATCTCGGCGACGCCCTCGAAGGACACCCCGCGCAGCGTGTCATAGGTGTCGCCGCCCTCGATCAAAAAGCTCACCCGCGGATCCCGTTTGAGGTTGACCGCCTTCTGCGACTTGGCCTTGGTCTCCAGCCAGATTTCGCCGTCGACCACCGCGTACCACATGGCGGTCAAATGCGGCTGGCCGTCCGGGCCGACGGTGGCCAATGTTCCGGTGCGGCTCTTGACGACAAAATCGGCGATCTCGTCCTCCGACATGACGATGCTCGCGCGCTGATTGGTTCCCATGGCGTCAGTCTGTCAGGTCGTTTTTGGGCGTGCGCTGAGGGCGCCCTGAACGCACAGTCGCCGCCGTGAACGCACACTCGATTCGAATTAGAGACGACGAGTCAGCGCTTCGGCCGCGGACAACAAATCGGCGGCCCAGCGGGCACCCGGCCGGCGCCCGATTCGGTCGATGGGCCCGGACACCGAGATGGCGGCCACGACGACGCCGCGGCTGTCGCGCACCGGCGCCGAGACGCTGGCAACCCCCGGCTCACGCTCGGCCACGCTTTGTGCCCAACCGCGCCGGCGCACGTCGGCCAGCGCCCGGTCGGTGAATTTCGCCGCCGGTAGCACCGCCTTCTGGGTGGCGGCGTCGCTATAGGCCAGCAGCACTTTGGCCCCCGACCCCGCGGTCATCGGCAGGCGCGCGCCGACCGGAACCGTATCGCGAAGGCCCGCAGCCGGTTCCAGCGCCGCGACACAGACCCGCGAGGTGCCCTCGCGACGGTACAGCTGCACGCTCTCGCCGGTGGTTTCGCGCAACTGCGGGAGCACCGCCGCACCGGCGGCCAGCAGCGGATCGTTGACGCGGGCCGCGAGTTCGGTGAGCGCGGGACCCAGCCGCCAGCGCCCTTCGTCGTCGCGTGCCAGCAGGCGATGGACCTCGAGGGCGGCCGCCAACCGGTAGGCGGTCGCGCGGGGTAAGCCGCTCCGCTCACACAGCTCGGCCAACCCGCACGGAGATTCCGCGATCGTGTGCAGCAGCCCCACGCTTTTGTCGAGGACGCCGATTCCGCTATCCTGTCTCACAAGGAGATACTAGCGTCTCGCATTGTGAGATAGCCAGTTCTGAGCGAATCGAGGCGATCGAAGATGGCAGGCACGCCGCGCACGCTGGCCGAAAAGGTTTGGGACGACCACGTTGTGGCGCCGGGTGAGGGCTCCGGGCCCGACTTGATCTACATCGACCTTCATCTGGTGCACGAGGTCACCAGCCCGCAGGCATTCGACGGGCTGCGCCTGGCCGGTCGCCCGGTGCGCCGGCCCGACCTGACGCTGGCGACCGAGGATCACAACGTGCCCACCATCGACATCGACAAGCCGATCGCCGACCCGATCTCGCGCACCCAGGTCGAGACGTTGCGGCGAAACTGTGCCGAATTCGGTGTGCGGCTCCATCCGATGGGTGACATCGAGCAGGGCATCGTCCATGTCGTCGGGCCGCAGTTGGGGCTGACTCAGCCGGGAATGACGATCGTCTGCGGCGATAGCCACACCTCTACTCATGGCGCGTTCGGCGCGCTGGCGATGGGCATCGGCACATCGGAGGTCGAACATGTGCTGGCTACGCAGACATTGCCGCTTCGGCCATTCAAGACAATGGCGGTCAACGTCGACGGCGAATTGCCCGCCGGTGTGACGGCCAAGGACATCATTTTGGCGTTGATCGCAAAAATCGGCACCGGCGGTGGACAGGGTCACGTCATCGAATATCGGGGCAGCGCCATCGAGTCGCTGTCAATGGAAGGCCGGATGACGGTCTGCAATATGAGCATCGAAGCGGGTGCCCGGGCGGGCATGGTGGCGCCGGACGAAACCACGTACGAGTTTCTGCGCGATCGTCCGCATGCGCCGCGCGGCGCGCAATGGGACGCCGCGGTCTCCTATTGGCAGCAGCTGCGCACCGACCCCGGTGCCGCCTTCGACACCGAGGTCTATCTCGACGCGACGTCGTTGAGCCCATTTGTCACGTGGGGAACAAACCCCGGACAGGGCGTCCCGTTGGCCGCGAACGTCCCGGACCCCGACCTGATGACCGACGACGGCGAGCGGCAGGCCGCCGAGAAAGCCTTGGCGTACATGGACCTTCGACCCGGGATGCCGATGCGCGAGATCGCCGTCGACGCCGTGTTCGTCGGCTCGTGCACCAACGGTCGCATCGAAGATCTGCGGGCGGTGGCCGAGGTGTTGCGCGGCCGCAAGGTCGCCTCGGGCGTGCGGATGCTGGTTGTTCCGGGCTCGATGCGGGTGCGCGCCGAGGCCGAAGCCGAGGGTCTCGGTGAGGTATTCACCGCCGCGGGTGCGGAGTGGCGGCAGGCGGGTTGCTCGATGTGCCTGGGCATGAATCCCGATCAGCTTGCGCCGGGGGAGCGCTGCGCGGCGACGTCGAACCGCAACTTCGAAGGGCGGCAGGGCAAAGGCGGCCGCACGCATTTGGTGTCGCCGGCCGTTGCTGCGGCTACCGCGGTGCGCGGCACGCTGTCCGCGCCGGCCGACTTGAACTGATTCAACTTCGATAGAGGATGAGCATGGAAGCCTTTCACACCCACACCGGTATCGGGGTGCCACTGCGGCGCTCCAATGTGGACACCGACCAGATCATTCCCGCGGTGTATTTGAAGCGCGTCACCCGAACCGGTTTCGAGGACGGCTTGTTCGCAACGTGGCGCTCAGATCCCTCATTCGTCCTAAACCTCAGCCCCTTTGACCGCGGCTCGGTTCTGGTGGCTGGCCCCGATTTCGGCACCGGATCGTCGCGTGAGCATGCGGTGTGGGCGCTCATGGACTACGGGTTCCGGGTGGTCATCTCGTCTCGATTCGGTGACATTTTCCGGGGCAACGCGGGCAAGGCGGGGCTGCTCGCGGCAGAAGTCGGCCAGGACGGCGTCGAGCTTCTTTGGAAGCTCATCGAGCAGAGTCCGGGCTTGGAAATCACTGCCAATCTTCAAGATCGAAATATCACCGCGGGAACGGCGGTGCTGCCGTTCAAGATTGACGATCACACTGCGTGGCGATTGCTCGAGGGTCTTGACGATATAGCCCTTACGCTGCGAAAACTCCGTGACATCGAATCGTTTGAGGCGGCTCGTCCGGAGTGGAAACCGCGCACTGTACCCAGCTCCTGATGCGAGTCGACCCGGGCGGAATTTCGTCTCGCCCGGCTAAGTAAGCGGGTCGAATTCGGGGTGCGCCACCGGTCAAGGGCGGCAACCGGATTGCGAAAATTCCAATCATCGCGTCTTGAAATTGCGCGTGGCGCTTGGCAATTTGCCAGGTGAGGGTTTACCGTGTTCGCTAGTTGGTTCGAAACGAGGACCACTGGCTTCGGAGGATTTTGGATGAACAAAGCAGAGCTCATTGACGTGCTCACGCAGAAATTGGGCTCGGACCGTCGGCAAGCGACCGCTGCTGTCGAGAATGTTGTCGACACCATTGTGCGCGCGGTGCACAAGGGCGACAGCGTAACTATTACCGGCTTCGGTGTGTTCGAGCAGCGCCGCCGCGCAGCGCGCGTGGCCCGCAATCCGCGCACCGGCGAGACGGTGAAAGTGAAGCCGACGTCTGTCCCGGCGTTTCGTCCGGGTGCCCAATTCAAAGCGGTTGTCTCTGGCGCACAGCGCCTCCCGTCGGAAGGACCTGCAGTGAAGCGTGGTGTTGTGGGCGGTGCGGCCAAGAAGGCTGCCAAGAAGGCTCCGGCTAAGAAGGCCGCCGCCAAGAAGTCTCCGGCCAAGAAGGCCGCCAAGAAGGCTCCGGCCAAGAAGGCCGCGACCAAGCGGGCGCCGGCTAAGAAGGCGACCAAGAGGGCGCCGGCCAAGAAGGCCGCGACCAAGAGGACGCCGGCTAAGAAGGCGACCAAGAGGGCTCCCGCCAAGAAGGCCGCGACCAAGAGGACGCCGGCTAAGAAGGCGACCAAGAGGGCTCCCGCCAAGAAGGCCGCGAAGCGAGCTCCGGCCAAGAAGGCGACCGCGCGCCGCGGCCGTCGCTAAGCACTAACCCGAATTCCAGACGCAGATACCCTTTGGGGGCAGCGCTGCCCCCAAAGGGTATTCGCGTGTTTAGGCCCGCACGTTGGCGGCCAGCGAGCCGCCGATATGGTTGGCCGCCACTAGCCGGCCCGCCGCCAGCGACAGCACCCACGTACTGCCCTTGTGGTTGCGGGACTTGTCGGGGCGAACGCCGTCGCGTTCGCACCACCAGGCGATCAAGTCCGGAATCACCTTGCCCTGCGTGCAGATCACCGGGGTGCCGTCCTGCGCGGCGATATCCATCACCCGGCGCCGGCCGCGTTTGGGGTTCTTGGCGTATGACTCTTCGGTGAGGGTGGGCTCGTTGCGGATCGTCACACCGAGTTCCTGTGCGAGCGGTTCCACGGTCTGGTGGCAGCGGAGCCGGTCGGCCGCGTGGACGTCGGTGGCGCCGAAGACCATCAGCTGTGGGACCAGTGCCTCCGCCTGCGCGCGTCCCCTCTTGTCCAACGGTCGCTTGGTGTCGTCCCCGGAGAACCGGGACTTGCGGCCGGCGGTGCCGTGCCGGACCACCAAGACGGTCTTCGTATCTGCTGGCTGTTTTGCAAAGCGGCGCAATACTTTTCGATCGTGTACGTAGTCCAGTTTCTTCATCGCGTCACGGACCGGCAGCCAGATCAGCTCGTCGACCTCGCTGCCCGCGCTGAATTCCCCGCCCGACGCGCGCGCCGCCCAGTAGTACACCTTTTTGACGCCCTGGTCGATCGGATAACTCACGGTGGGAAGGCGCCTGCCGAGGACGCACCGGTGCCCGGTCTCCTCCATCACTTCGCGCGCCGCGGCCACGGGCGCGGTCTCGCCGGGGTCCACTTTGCCCTTGGGCAGCGACCAGTCGTCATAGCGGGGGCGGTGGATGACGGCGATCTCCGGGTTGGCCGAATCGAAAGTCCCGGGCCGCCACAACACCGCGCCGGCGGCATACACGAGCCGGCTCCCCGAGCGCCGGCCGGAGGACGAGTTCTGGTCGGACACCTCACTCCTGCAGGTTAATTCGGCCTGAGTCGCTCCGGCCTTGGGCGTGACCTCGAAACGTAGCACACGCCGTCAGGCGCTACGGTGCAGCTCCATCAGCGATACCTGATGGTCGCGCACGCTGTGACCATCCTGTGGCGATGCGGTCCACTGCCCGTCGGACCCGAGCTCCCAGCACCGGGTGGACGGGTCCAGCGCGGACTCGAACAAGTCGTCCAGATATGCGGTGAGCCTTGGGTCTTTGACCTGAACCAGCACCTCGACTCGGCGGTCGAGGTTGCGGTGCATCATGTCGGCGCTGCCGATCCAGTACTCGTCGATGCGATCGAAATGGATGATCCGCGAGTGCTCCAGGAACCGGCCGAGAATCGAGCGGACCGAAATGTTCTCCGAGAAGCCTTCCGTTTCGGGGCGCAGTGCGCAGATGCCGCGCACCACCACCTCGACCCGCACGCCCGCGCGCGACGCGCGATACAACGCGTCGATCACCTGCTCGTCGACGAGGGCGTTCATCTTGAGCCGAATCCGCCCCCCGCCGTTTTCACGGTGCGCGGCGATCTCACGCTCGACGCGTTCGATGATGCCGGTGCGAATGCCGTCCGGCGCCACCAACAGGTTGCGGTAGGACACTTTTCGGGAGTAGCCGGTCAGCGAATTGAACAGGTCGGTCAGGTCGGCCCCGATATCGGGCGCCGCCGTGAGCAGCCCGACATCCTCATACAGCCGCGCCGTCTTGCTGTTGTAGTTGCCGGTCCCGATGTGGCAGTACCGCCGGATCGTCGAACCCTCGCGTCGCACCACCAGGCACGTTTTGCAATGTGTCTTGAGGCCGACGAGCCCGTACACCACGTGCACGCCCGCTTGCTCCAGCGCACGCGCCCAGCGGATGTTGGCCTGTTCGTCGAAGCGTGCCTTGATCTCGACGAGCGCCACCGCCTGCTTGCCGGCCTCGGCGGCGTCGATCAGCGCCCGGACGATCGGCGAATCACCCGATGTGCGGTACAGCGTCTGTTTGATCGCCAGCACATTGGGATCCGCGGCGGCCTGCTCGATGAATCGCTGCACGCTGGTGGAGAACGAGTCGTACGGATGATGCACCAGCACATCGCCTTCGCGCAGCGTCGCGAAGATGCTCTTGGGGGTTTCCCGGTCGGCGAAGGCGGGGTGGGTGGCCGGAACGAACGCCGGGTCTTTGAGCGCCGGGCGGTCCAGTCCGTAGATCTGCCACAGCGACGAAAGATCGAGTAGGCCGGGCACTTCGATGACGTCACTGGGATTCACGTCGAGTTCTCGCAGCAGCAGCTCCAGCATGCCCTCGGTCATGTCGTCGGCGATCTCGAGTCGCACCGGAGAACCGAACCTCCGTCGCGCCAATTCCCGCTCCAGCGCTTGCAGCAGGTCTTCGTCGCGGTCCTCCTCGACTTCGAAGTCGGCGTTGCGAGTAATGCGGAAGGCGTGATGTTCGACGACGTCCATACCCGGGAACAGCACCGGAAGGAAGGCCGCGATCAGCTCTTCCATCGGCAGGTACCGGATTATGGTGCGCGCTTCGCCGGAGCCTTCGCGGGCCGGTTCGCGGCTGCCGAGTTCGACGAAGCGATCGACGTTGTCGGGCACCTTGACTCGCGCGAAGTGCTGGCCGCCGTCTTCGGGTTGCTTCACCGTGACCGCTAGATTCAGGCTCAGTCCGCTCACAAACGGGAACGGGTGGGCGGGATCGACTGCCAACGGTGTGAGGACGGGGAAAACCTGCTCGTTGAAATAGGTCGACAGTTCGTCGCGCTCGGCCTGATCCAGATCGGCCCACGTGACGATGTGAATGCCTTCCTCGGCCAGGGCCGGCCGCACCGAATCGAGAAACACGCGGGCGTGCCGCGTCGCGATCCGCTGCGTCTGCTCGCCGATGCGGGCCAATTGCTCACGCGGTGTCAGACCGTCGGCGGAGCGGACCGACAGACCCATCTCGTCGCGGCGCTTCAGTCCGGCGACCCGAACCATGTAGAACTCGTCGAGATTGGAAGCGAAGATCGCCAGAAACTTTGCCCGCTCCAGCAGCGGCAGCGAGTTGTCGTCGGCCAGCGCTAGCACGCGCGCGTTGAAGTCCAGCCAGCTCAGTTCCCGGTTGAGGTAACGGTCTTCCGGCAGTGCATCGCTGATCGCGGCGGGGGTCGCGGCCGGCGGTGCGGCCAGCGCCGGACCATCCGGTTGCCATGCCGTTTCTGCGAGGCGCGCCTCGGCTTCGGTTTCGGTCACCATGCGATCATCCCGCATCACCCGCTGGTGCTGCTAGCGCCCGACAGACATCCATCCGTCGTTGGCGCGTCGTTCATCCCCCGGACAGGTTTGCTGCCGGGGACCGGATCGGCCTAGATCTCTCAGTGCCGCGCGACGGCACGTGCTGTCGCCGCGCCGACGCCCAGCTGGCGCGCGGCCGCCAGGTCGGCGGGTGTGTCGACGTCGCAGCGCAGGCCGGGCCACGCGCCGGTCAGCTCGATCGCACCCGAACGGCGGTGCCGCGCGCAGGAATCCGGCCCGAACTGCGGCTCGAGAAAGGAACCGAACGCGCACAGCGCCGCGGTCCCGGTCGCCAGCCGGTCTGCGACGAAGCTGCGCCGATGTTGCCGGGCGGCGGCGATCGCCTCCGCCAGTTCTTGTGTCTGCAGCGCCGGCAAATCGCCTTGCAGCACAACGACATTCGAGAACGACCGGGCCACCGCGCGTTCGGCGGCGCCGATTGCGTTGTTCAGCGGGTCGCGATGGCCCTCCGGGGTCGGATCGGCCAGCACGTTCGCCCCGAGGTCGGCCGCCGCGGCCGCCGCGGCGTCGTCGGGTGTGATGACGGTGATCGAGCCGACCGATGCGACGCCGGCCGCGGCGGTCAGGGTGTCGACCAACATGGCGAGCACCACGCTCTCGCGGGTTTGCGCCGAGAACACCGGGGCCAGCCTGGTCTTGGCGGCGGCCAACCGCTTGACGGCGATGATCAGGGCAACGTCAGCTGCCCCGTCGCCCGCACCGTCGGCGCGTGTGCCGCTCATGAGGCCATCCTGCCAGCGCCGATTCCCGCAACGCCGCCTCGGGCTAATCTGAAGCGCCGGCCGCGCGATAAGAAGGCGGCGCGGTACACGGTCTCGAGGACAGACGGGGTGGTAAATGGCCAGCACGATGCCCGGCTCGGGGGGCGCCGTTGCGGTGATGGGCGCCGGTGCGTGGGGCACCGCGCTGGCCAAGGTGCTGGTGGACGCCGGGGGCCCGGACGCACGGGTCACGCTGTGGGCCCGGCGACCCGACATCGCCGAGCAGGTCAACGCCACCCGATATAACCCCGCCTATCTGCCCGGCACGTTGCTGCCGGATGGCATCCGCGCGACCGCCGATGCGAAAGATGCGCTGGCCGGCGCGTCGACGGTGCTGCTGGCGGTGCCCGCGCAGACGATGCGGGCCAACCTCGAGCAGTGGGCGCCCTGGTTGGCCGACGGCGCGACGCTGGTCAGTCTGGCGAAGGGCATCGAGCTGGGCACGCTGATGCGGATGAGTCAGGTCATCGTTTCGGTGACGGGCGTCGACCCCGCACAGGTCGGAGTGATTTCGGGGCCGAACCTCGCCAGCGAGATCGCCGAATGTCAGCCTGCCGCCACGGTTGTCGCGTGCAGTGACTCCGGCCGCGCCGTCGCCGTGCAGCGGATGCTGAACAGCGGGTACTTCCGCCCGTACACGAATAGCGATGTGGTCGGCACCGAGATAGGTGGGGCGTGCAAGAACGTCATCGCGCTGGCATGCGGGATGGCGGTCGGCGTCGGCCTCGGCGAAAACACCGTGGCGGCGATCATCACCCGCGGCCTGGCGGAGATCATGCGCCTGGGGATGGCCTTGGGCGCCAAGGGCGCGACGCTGGCCGGCCTGGCGGGGGTGGGCGACCTGGTGGCCACGTGCACGTCGCCGCATTCGCGTAACCGGTCGTTCGGCGAGTGCCTGGGCCGCGGCGGAACGATGGAATCGGCGATGCAGGCCGGGAAAGGGCACGTCGTCGAGGGGGTGACGTCGTGCGAGGCGGTGCTCGCTCTGGCGGCCAGCTACGACGTCGAGATGCCGCTGACGGAAGCCGTGCACCGGGTATGTCACAAGGGGCTCTCGGTGGGGGAGGCGATGCTGCTGCTGCTGGGCCGCAGCACCAAGCCCGAGTGAAAGCCCAGCTAGCGGCCCGGCACCCGGCCCGAGGGCGCTCCACCCGGTAGCCTCTCCAGGTTGTGAGTGCCAGCGACCGCGTGCGCGTCGCCGTCGTCTTCGGCGGGCGCAGCAACGAGCACGCCATCTCGTGCGTGTCCGCCGGCAGCATTCTGCGCAACCTCGACCCGCAGCGTTTCGAGGTGGTCGCGATCGGCATCACCCCGGAGGGTTCGTGGGTGCTCACCGACGGCGACCCGGACGCGCTGGCGATCACCGACCGACAGCTGCCCGGGGTGACCACCGCTTCGGGCACCGAGCTGGCGCTGCCGGCCGATCCGCGGCGCGGCGGCCAGCTGGTGTCGCTCCAGGCCGGTGCGGGTAGCGCCGGGGAAGTCCTGGCGTCGGTCGACGTGGTCTTTCCGGTGCTGCACGGCCCGTACGGCGAGGACGGCACGATCCAGGGGCTGCTCGAACTGGCCGGGGTGCCGTACGTCGGCGCCGGCGTGCTGTCCAGTTCGGTCGGTATGGACAAGGAATTCACCAAGAAACTGCTTACCGCCGAAGGACTTCCGGTCGGCCCGCATGCAGTGCTGCGCCCGGCGCAGGCGGCGCTGCCCCTCGACGAGTGCGAGCGGCTGGGTTTGCCGGTGTTCGTCAAACCCGCGCGCGGCGGTTCCTCGATCGGCGTCAGCCGGGTGTCGGGTTGGGACGAGCTGCCGGCCGCGGTGGCGAATGCTCGCCGGCACGATCCGAAGGTGATCGTGGAGGCGGCGATCAGCGGTCGTGAGCTGGAGTGCGGCGTGCTCGAAATGCCCGACGGCACAGTGGAAGCCAGCACGTTGGGGGAGATCCGGGTGGCCGGGGTACGCGGCCGCGAGGACTCGTTCTACGATTTCGCGACCAAATACCTCGACGACGCAGCCGAATTGGATGTTCCGGCGAAGGTCGACGACGAGATCGCCGATGCGATACGCCAATTGGCGATCCGGGCGTTCAAGGCCATTGACTGCCAGGGCCTGGCCCGGGTCGATTTTTTCCTCACCGACGACGGGCCGGTGATCAACGAGATCAACACGATGCCGGGATTCACCACGATTTCGATGTACCCGAGGATGTGGGCGGCAAGCGGCGTCGACTATCCCACGCTGCTGGCGACCATGGTGGAGACCGCGCTGGCGCGGGGCGTGGGTCTGCGCTAACGGGCCCGCTAATCCGGCCGGGCCGGGTCGATGGGCACCGCCGCGATGGTGCGGTCGATGATCTCGGAGAGCTGCTGGATGGGTGTCGGCCCCGATCCCGACGGCAGCGTCAACGCGACATACACCGGCCGGTCCACGGTGTACCAGGTGGATCTGCCCGCATTGGTCGATGGGGGGCCGGCGGATTGCTGTTGGGCCCCCACCTCAAACCACTGCACCCGGTCGACGGCCTGGATCGGGGATCCCACCACGAATTCGGCCGGGCGGTCGAGTCCGCAGCGCAGCACCAGCGGCGGGCTGTCGGGTCCTGACCGCCAAGCGGCCGCGCCCTGCGGCGCCGGCTGCGCGAGCGACGCGCGCTGATAGTTACCCAGCCGCTGCGGCAGCGCGTTCGTGAGCGCCTTGCATGCGGCGCTGGCGGCCTGCGGCGCGGGGACGGCCGGAATGGCGACGGGTTGTGGTGGCGCCTCGCGGTTCGCCGCGATGACCAGGATCGCGCCGATCGCCGCGACTGCCAGCGCGACCGCGGCGATCATCGCGGCGCGCGGAGGTCCGCCGAGATCGGTCGCGGTACTGGGGTCGGTCGTCACCGCCCGCGCACCTCCTGTCTCCTACACTGGCGCGGTCGGGCAAAGACCCAACTTACCGCAGGTCGGGGCGACCCCAGAGTGGCCCGAGGAGGTGGCGTGCGTGGACTCTGACTTCGGAGCATCGGGGGAGTTCCCCACGCTGGCACGGCTCGGCGAATTCGCGGTCATCGATCGGTTGGTGCGGGGACGCCGGCAACCCGACGGGGTGCTGCTCGGGCCCGGCGATGACGCGGCGCTGGTGTCGGCGGGCGACGGCCGCACCCTGGTCTCGACCGATGTCCTGGTGCAGGACCGCCACTTTCGGCTGGACTGGTCGACGCCCCACGACGTCGGCCGCAAGGCGATCGCGCAGAACGCCGCCGACATCGAGGCGATGGGTGCGCGGGCCACGGCGTTCGTCGTCGGCTTCGGCGCCCCCGGTGACACCCGCGCGGCGGACGTGGACGCGCTCGTCGACGGGCTGTGGGACGAGGCCGCGCGGATCGGCGCGGGCATCGCCGGCGGCGACCTGGTCAGCTGCCCCCAGTGGGTGTTGTCGGTGACCGTGCTGGGCGACCTGGACGGACGCGCCCCGGTGCTGCGGTCCGGGGCCCACGCCGGTTCGGTGCTCGCTGTCGCCGGCGAGTTGGGTCGCTCGGCTGCGGGATATGCCCTGTGGCACAACGGTATTGGTGGGTTCGACGAGCTTCGGCGTCGTCACCTGGTGCCCGAGCCGCCGTACGGCGCGGGAGCCACGGCCGCGAGCGCGGGCGCGGAGGCGATGATCGACGTCTCCGACGGTCTGGTGGCCGACCTGCGCCACGTCGCCGAGGCGTCCGGGGTGGGGATCGACCTGTCCACCGCCGCCCTGGCGGTGGACCGCGACGCGCTGGCCGCGGCCGCCGCCGCCGCGGGCGCCGACCCGTGGTCGTGGGTGCTGGCCGGCGGCGAAGACCACGCCCTGGCGGCCTGTTTCGCCGGTCCGGCGCCGGCCGGCTGGCGCGTCGTCGGCCGCGTGCACGACGGGCCGGCCCGCGTACTCGTCGACGGAGCGGAGTGGAGCGGCTACGCGGGATGGCAGTCGTATTAGTGTGGCGCCGTGACCGTCTACGCCATCGCCCAGCTGAAATTCACCGACCGGGCGGTATACGACCGTTACCAGGCGAGGTTCATGGAGGTCTTCGCCCGTCACACCGGAACCCTGCTGGCCGCCGACGAGTCGCCGAAGGTCGCGGAGGGACAGTGGGATCGCGAGAAGGTGGTGTTGATGTCCTTTCCCGACGAGGCGGCGTTCCACGCTTTTGTGCAATCGCCCGAATACGAGGACATCGCGAAGGACCGGCGCGCGGGCGCGGACACGGTGGTGCTGCTGGTGCAGGGATTACGGTGACCGCGCGCCCATTGAGCGAGCTCGTCGAGCCGGGCTGGGCGACCGCGCTCAAGCCAGTGACCGACCAGGTCGCCGAGATGGGCCAATTCCTGCGTGCCGAGATCGCCGCGGGGCGCAGGTATCTGCCCGCCGGGCCGAACGTGTTGCGCGCCTTCACGTTTCCGTTCGACGACGTCCGGGTGCTGATCGTCGGCCAAGACCCCTACCCGACACCGGGACACGCTGTGGGCCTGAGCTTTTCGGTGGCCCCCGAAGTGCGTCCGCTGCCGCGAAGCCTGGCCAACATCTTCGACGAGTACAGCGCCGACCTGGGCCATCCCCAGCCCTCGTCCGGCGACCTGACGCCGTGGGCGCAGCGCGGGGTCCTGCTGTTGAACAGGGTGCTGACGGTGCGCCCCAACAACCCGGCGTCGCATCGGGGCAAGGGCTGGGAAGCGGTGACCGAATGCGCGATTCGCGCCCTGGTGGAGCGGTCCCGGCCGCTGGTGGCCATCCTGTGGGGCCGCGACGCGTCGACGCTCAAACCCATTCTGGCCGAAGGGGATTGCGTGGCGATCGAGTCGCCGCACCCGTCGCCGCTGTCGGCGTCGCGCGGCTTCTTCGGCTCGCGGCCGTTCAGCCGCGCCAACGAGCTGCTCGTCGGCATGGGCGCCGAGCCCGTCGATTGGCGGCTGCCGTGACCGAGATGACGGCGCTGCGGGCGCACCGCAGGGGCGGACCGGAGGTACTCGTCGTCGAGCGCGCCCCGGCGCCGGTGGCGGGCGCCGGCGAAGTCGTCGTGGCGGTGCACGCCGCGGCCATCACGTTCGACGAATTGACGTGGGACGAAACGTGGACCCGCGACGGCGTCAGCCGCACTCCGGTGATCCCATCGCACGAGGTATCCGGCGTCGTCTCCGATATCGGCACGGGCGTCGGAGATTTCGCGGCCGGCGACGAGGTGTACGGGTTGATCGGATTCGACCGTGACGGCGGGGCAGCGGATTTCGTTGCCGTCCCGGCGGCCGAGCTGGCGGCCAAGCCGTCGGCGGTCTCACATGTGGTCGCCGCCGCGTTGCCGCTGGCCGGGCTCACCGCCCTGCAGGCGTTGGTCGACCAGGCCGCGGTGCAACCGGGGGAGGCCGTGTTGGTGCACGGCGGCGCGGGCGGGGTCGGTGCCCTGACGGTGCAACTGGCCGCGATCCTCGGCGCGGAGCTCACAGCCACCGTGCGCAGCGACGCGGGCGAACTGCTGCGCGGCTTCGGCGCGCAGCGGGTGATCGACGTTCGAACGCAACGGTTCGAGGAAACCGGTGATACCTACGACGTCGTCATCGACACCGTCGGCGGCGAGACGCTCGACCGATCCTTTTCGGTGGTGCGCCGGGGCGGGCGGCTGATCACCCTGTCGGCGCCGCCGCCCGCGGGCAAAGCCGACGAATACGGGATCACGGCGACGTTCTTCATCGTCGAGCCCAATCGAGACCAGCTCGGTGAGCTCGCGGCCCTCGTCGACAGCGGCCGGCTGCGCGTCGAAATCGCGGCGACATTCCCACTCGAGCAGGGTCGGGAAGCGTTCGAAAGCGGTCAGCGCCCGGGCCGGCGGCCCGGCAAGAGCGTCATCGTTGTCCGCAGCTAGCCGCGGACGACCTTGCCGGCCTTGATGCAGGACGTGCAGGCGTTGATCCGCTGCTTGTTGCCGCCGGGACGCGCCACGACGTGCACGGTCTGGACGTTGGGGTCCCACCGGCGGCTGGTGCGGCGGTGGGAGTGCGACACCGACTTACCGAAGCCGGGGCCTTTCCCGCAGATATCGCACACAGCGGCCATTCTTCAAGCTCCTCAAAATTCGGGGGCCCGGCAAAGGATGGATCTCGACGAGCCGGGACGGCCCAGGCTGACCCGGGCCAGCCCAGAATACCGACTGCTGCGGGCAACCACCAAAACGGTCAACAGTCCACCGGCGGCAACGACCGGCGCCGTCGTCCGCGCTGGCTAGGCTCAATATGCCGGTTTACCCGAATGAAGCGCTGAGGAGGTGGGTCACCTGAGCACGTCGTCGCAGGATCGTTTGCTGGACGCGGTGGCCCTGCGCGACTGGGCGCACACCGCCGTCAGCGACCTGATCACTCACATCGACGAGATCAACCGGCTCAACGTGTTCCCCGTCGCCGATTCCGATACCGGCGCCAACATGCTGTTCACCATGCGTTCCGCCCTGGCCGAGGCCAACGCGCGCGCCGACGGCGGCTCCGGATGCGTCGCCCGCGTCGCAGGCGCCCTGTCGGCCGGGGCGCTGAACGGGGCCCGCGGCAATTCCGGCGTGATCCTGTCCCAGATCCTGCGCGGTATCGCCGATGTCACCGCCGGCGCGGCCGCCGACCGCGGCGGTGAATTGCCCGAAATGGACGCCGCGACCCTGGCCGGCGCGCTGCAACGCGGCGTCGATCTGGTCATCGCCTCGATGGGCGGGCAGGAGGTCCCGGGAACCATCGTCTCGGTCCTGCGGGCCGCGGCCGAGGCCGTCGAGGAATGCGCGGACGACGGGCTGGCCCCGGCGATCACCGCGGCCGGCGACGCGGCCGTCGTCGCGCTGGAGAAAACCACCGAACAGCTCGACGTCCTCGCCGACGCCGGGGCGGTCGACGCCGGGGGCCGGGGCCTGCTGGTCCTGTTGGACGCGCTGCACAGCACCGTCATCGGGCAGGCGCCCGCCCGCACGGTGTACGAGTTGTCGCCCCGCGCGCCGCAGCCGGAGGCCCCCGCCGAACGCCCCGCGCCGCAGTTCGAGGTGATGTACCGCCTGGACGGGTGCGATCCCGCGGCGGCCGACGCGCTGCGGGACCGGCTGTCGGAATTGGGTGATTCCGTGGCCATCGCGCCCGCGACCGCGCAGGGCACCTACTCGGTGCATGTGCACACCGACGACGCCGGCGCCGCGGTGGAAGCGGGCCTGGCGCGCGGGCGGCCGAGCCGGATCGTGGTCTCGGCGCTGAGCTCCGGCGTCACCGGGCTGCCGGCGGGCAGCTGGACGCGGGAGCGGGCGGTGTTGGCCGTGGTCGACGGCGACGGCGCCGCCGAGCTGTTCGCCAGTGAGGGCGCCTGCGTGCTGCAACCGGATCGCGAGGCGGGCGACCCGGCCACGGGTATCAGCGCCCACCAGCTGGTGCGTGCCCTGGTCGACACCGGCGCCGCACAGGTGATGGTGCTGCCCAACGGTTATGTGGCCGCTGAGGAGCTGGTCGCCGGCTGCACCACCGCCATCGGGTGGGGCATCGACGTGGTGCCGATACCGACCGGCTCGATGGTGCAGGGGCTGGCCGCGCTGGCCGTGCACGAAACCGACCGCCAGGCCGTCGACGACGGCTACACCATGGCCCGCGCCGCCGGAGCCGCCCGGCACGGATCCGTGCGCATCGCGACCGAAAGCGCGCTGACCTGGGCGGGTCGCTGCCAGCCCGGTGACGGCCTGGGCATCGCGGGCGACGAGGTGCTGATCGTGGCGGCCGATGCGGCCGGGGCGGCGATCGGCCTGCTCGATCTGCTGCTGGCGTCGGGCGGCGACCTGGTGACGGTGCTGGTCGGGGCCGGCGTCGAGACGGCCGGTGCCGAGACCGCGATCGGCGACATCCTGCAACAGCATGTGCACGACCACCATCCGGGTACCGAGCTGGTGATCTACCCCACCGGCCACCGCGGCGACGCCCTGCTGATCGGGGTCGAGTAGCCGTGGTGTCACTGGGTGACCGGCTGGACTACATCGTGGGCGCCAAGGCCGCCGGCGACCTGGACGACGTCTTCGGCATCCGGACCGTCGACGACCTGCTGCGCCACTACCCGCGCGCCTACACCGAGGGCGCCGCCGTGCGCGGCGCGGAGGACGAGCGGCCGGAAACCGGCGAGCACATCACGATCGTCGACACGATCACCGCCACCGAGACGTTCCCGATGAAGAAGAACCGGAAGAAGCTGTGTCACCGCATCACCGTCGGCTCCGGACGCGGCAGGGTGACCGCCACATTCTTCAACGCGAACTACATCAAGAAGGACCTCACCAAAGACACGAAGGTGATGCTCTCCGGGGAAGTCGGGTTTTTCCGGAACGTCATGCAGCTCACGCATCCCGCGTTCCTGATCCTCGACTCGCCGGACGGCCGCAACCGCGGCACGAAGTCGCTGAAGACCATCGCCAACGCGTCGCACGTCGCCAGCGGCGAAGAAGTGGTGGAGGTGTACCAGCGCCGCTTCTTTGCGATCTACCCGGCCAGCGCGAAGCTGCAGAGCTGGGACATCTTCGCCTGCGTCCGCCAGGTGCTCGACGTCCTGGATCCCGTGCCCGATCCGCTGCCCGCCGACTTGCGTGACCGGTTCGGCCTGATCTCCGAGGACCAGGCGCTGCGCGCCATCCATGTCTCCGAAAACGACGACGAGCGGGAGCGCGCGCGGCAGCGGTTGACGTTCGACGAGGCCGTCGGCCTGCAGTGGGCGCTGGTCGCCCGCCGCCACGGTGAACTCTCCGCGTCGGGCCCCCCGGCCGCGCCGCGCCCGGACGGCCTGGCGGCGGAGTTGCTGCAGCGGTTGCCCTTCGAGCTGACGGCGGGACAGCGCGAGGTGCTCGCGGTGTTGTCCGACGGGCTGGCCGCGACCCGCCCGCCCAACCGCCTACTGCAGGGCGAGGTGGGCTCGGGCAAGACGATTGTCGCGGTGCTGGCGATGCTGCAGATGGTCGACGCCGGTTACCAGTGTGCGCTGCTGGCACCGACGGAAGTGCTTGCCGCACAACATCTCCGGTCGATCCGCGACGTCCTCGGGCCCCTGGCGATGGGGGGCCAACTGGGCGGGGCCGAGAACGCGACCTCCGTGGCGCTGCTCACCGGCTCGATGACCGCGGCGCACAAGCAGCAGGTCCGCGACGAGATCGCCAGCGGTCAGGTCGGCATCGTCGTCGGCACCCACGCGCTGCTGCAGGATGCGGTGGACTTCCACAACCTGGGCATGGTGGTAGTCGACGAGCAGCACAGGTTCGGGGTGGAGCAACGAGATCAGTTGCGCGCCAAGGCTCGTGCCGGCATCACGCCGCACCTGTTGGTGATGACGGCCACGCCGATTCCGCGCACCGTCGCGCTCACCGTCTACGGGGACCTGGAGACCTCGACGCTGCGCGAACTTCCGCGCGGGCGCCAGCCCATCACCAGCAACGTCATCTTCATCAACGACAAGCCCGCATGGCTCGGCCGTGCCTGGCAGCGCATCATCGAAGAGGTCGCCGCCGGCCGCCAGGCTTATGTGGTGGCGCCCCGGATCGACGAGTCGGACGAGCCACCGAAAGGCGACCCGCAGAAGGGAAAGCAGGAGGAGCAGAACGCCCGACCGCCGGAAACCGCCGAAGGCCTTTACGCCCGACTGCGTTACGGCGAGCTGGCGAACCTGCGGCTCGGGCTCATGCACGGGCGGCTGTCGGCCGAGGAGAAGGACGCTGCGATGGCCGCCTTTCGCGCCGGCGAGATCGATGTGTTGGTGTGCACCACCGTCATCGAGGTGGGTGTGGACGTCCCCAACGCCACGGTCATGTTGGTCATGGACGCCGACCGGTTCGGAATCAGCCAGTTGCATCAGCTGCGGGGCCGTATCGGCCGCGGCGAGCATCCGAGCCTGTGCCTGTTCGCCAGCTGGGCCTCGCCGCGATCGCCGGCCGGTCACCGGTTGTCCGCCGTGGCCGCGACCATGGACGGGTTCGCCCTTGCCGACCTCGATCTCAAGGAACGCCGCGAAGGAGATGTGCTGGGCCGCAACCAGTCCGGCAAGGCGATCGGGCTGCGGTTGCTGTCGCTGGCCGACCACCTGGACTATATCGAGGCCGCGCGGGACTTCTGCGCGCGCGCCTACGAGGACGGGGACCCGCATCCCGGGCTGGAGCTGCTGGCGGCGCGGTTCACCGACACCGACCGGATCGAATACCTGGACAAGTCGTGAATCGCAAAGTGCTGCTGTGGTTGTCGCTCGCGGCGGTGCTCGCGGTTCTGGTCGCCTACCAGACGCTGGGCTCGTCGGCGGCCAAGCGCGCCGAAGTCGCCGCCCGCGCGGACGTCCCGACGGTGCAGCCCGGCGCCGACGTGCTGGCGGGCATCACCGTGCTGCCGCAGCGGATCCACCGCTACGACTACCGCAGGGCCGCCTACGGCGACGCGTGGGACGACGACAACGATGCCCCGTTGGGCCACAACGGATGTGACACCCGTGACGACATCCTCGACCGCGATCTCGTCGACAAGACGTACGTGTCGGTCAAGCGCTGCCCGAACGCGGTGGCCAGCGGGACCCTGCACGACCCGTACACCAACACCACCGTCGCGTTCCAGCGCGGCGCCAAGGTCGGCGAATCGGTGCAGATCGACCACATCGTCCCGCTCGCCTATGCCTGGGACATGGGGGCCTACGCGTGGCCCGAGCCCGAACGCCGGCGCTTCGCCAACGATCCGGCCAACCTGCTGGCCGTCGAGGGGCAGGCCAACCAGGACAAGGGCGATTCGCCGCCGGCCCAGTGGATGCCCCCGAACGCCGCCTTCGCGTGCCAGTACGCCATGCAGTTCATCGCCGTGCTGCGCGGTTACCAGTTGCCCGTCGATCAGCCCTCGACCGACGTGCTACGCCGGGCCGCGGCGACCTGCCCGGCAGGCTGAACACCCGCACGTTCCCCACCATTTCCTCCGAGCGTGTCTACGACTGTAGACAACGTGATGTCACCGTGTTAACGTCGATATGTCTACAGATGTAGACATATCGGCTTTTGGCGCCAAAAGTACTGAACGGCAGGCGTTCACGAGCCGACACGAAAGGGATCGGTCCGTGAACGGAGAACACGACCAAGGCGGAATGCAATCCTTCGGGCCCATTCCGCGCCCACTGGACGAGCCGGTATTTCACGCCCCGTGGGAGGGGCGCGTGGAGGCCATGACGATGGCGCTGCTCGTCGCGGGCCACCTCGGCGGTGGCGGCGTGTTGCGCTATGCCATCGAGAGCCTGCCGCCGCTTCGCTACTTGCAGGACGGTTACTTCGGTCGCCACCTTGACGGGCTGGAAGGGGCGCTGGTGGACCGCGGTCTCTTGGGCCCGGCCGAGATCCGCGATCGCGTCGAGCGGCTCACCGGCAGTGAAGACCCGCGAGGCGACAGCGGCGACGTTCACCCGCCCGGCACACCGGGACCGCCGACACGAGGCGGTGAACCGAGTAACCGCCGCGAGGCCGATCATCCGGGCCGGTTCGCAGTGGGCGACGAGGTCATCGCACGCAATATTCATCCCCGCGGTCACACCAGGCTGCCCCGTTATGTGCGCGGTCGTCGCGGCGTCGTCGCCCACGTCCATCCCGCCGCGGTGTTTCCCGACACCGACGCACATGGCATGGGCGAGAACCCGCAACGCGTCTACACGGTGAGCTTCGACAGTCGCGAGCTGTGGGGAGACACCGCAGAGCCCAATCTGAAAATCCAGCTCGGACTGTGGGAAAGCTATTTGGACTCAGCATGAATCATCAAGACAGCCAACAATATTCGGATCAATCCGATCCCGCCCTGCGAACCCGCGCGATCGAATCACTCCTGCTGGAAAAGGGACTGATCACACCCGCGGCCATCGACGCGGTCGCCGCGATGCTCGAACATGACATCGGTCCGCTCAACGGTGCGCGAGTCGTAGCCCGCGCCTGGAGCGACCCGGAGTACAAGGAGCGCCTCCTGGCGGACGGCAACGCCGCCCTGGAAGAACTCGGCCTAACCGCCCCAACCGAACTCGTCGTCGTGGAAAACACGGACGGTGTCCACAACGTGATCGTCTGCACGCTGTGCTCGTGTTACCCGTGGACGCTCCTGGGCCTTCCACCGACCTGGTACAAATCTCCCGAGTACCGGGCCCGCGTGGTGATCGAGCCTCGCACGGTGCTCGCCGAGTTCGGAGTGCACCTGGACCAGTCGACCGAAATCCGCGTCTGGGACTCCACCGCGGAGACCCGCTATCTGGTCTTGCCCCGTCGGCCGGCCCACACCGCGGGCTGGAGCGTCGACGACCTCGTCGCCATCGTCACCCGTGAGGCAATGACCGGCGTCGCCCTCATCACCGACCCGCCCGACCAGCCGACGCGTCGCCGAGCGTGAATCTCGCTACGCGACGCGCCGACCAGCCGTCGTCAGATTCACAGTCGGCGACAAAAAGCTACGGGCCCTCGTAGGTCTCCGGGTCCGGGCGCAGCCGCGTGCCGTCATTGAGCCCGCTGATCGCATCCATGTGCTCGGCGGCCAACTCGAAATCGAACACGTCGAGGTTGCCTGCGATGTGCTCGGCGTCGGCCGACCGGAAGACGACGGCGTTGCCCAGTTGCAGGTTCCACCGCAACAGCACCTGCGCGGCGGTCTTCCCGTACTGGTCGGCAACCGAGGCCACCGTCGGGTTGTCGTTCAGCTTGCCCAGAGCCAGCGGCGTGTAGGACTGCGTGACGACGTTGTGCTGCGTGTTCGCCTTGCGCAGCTCGTCCTGGTTGAACAGCGGGTGTAGCTCGATCTGGTTGACCACCGGGGTGAAGAAGGCGAGGTCGATGACCGTCGTCAGGTACTCCTCGGTGAAGTTGGAGACACCGATCGAGCGGGCGTGGCCTTCTCCGCGCGACTGGATCATGCCGCCGAAGGAGTTCACATAGTTGCCCGCCGACGGGACGGGCCAGTGGATCAGGTAGAGATCGACGTAGTCCAGGCCGAGGCGCTCCAGGCTGGCGTTGCAGGCCTCCTGGGCCTTCATGAACCCCTGGTCGGCGCAGGCCAGCTTCGTGGTGACGAACAGTTCCGCGCGGGGAATCCCGGAGGCCGCGATCGCGCGCCCGACCCCGGCTTCGTTCCCGTAGACCGAGGCCGTGTCGATGAGCCGGCAGCCGAGTTCCAGCGCCGCCGACACCGCGCGTTCGGCCTCGTCGTCGGAGAGATCGGCGACACCCAGGCCGAGCACCGGCATGGTGTTTTCGTCATTGAGAGCTATCGAGGGTATGGCTGAGGATCCGGCCGAGCCCGACTCGCCAGTCAACGTCATTCACCTACCTGCGAAATTGAAGGTTCGTGGATTCGGACCAAGCCGGGTTCCGTCGTCGAGCGAGGAGATCGTCGCCATTTCGTTTTCGCTCAGTTCGAAATCGAACACGTCGAGGTTGCTCGCAATCCGTGCGGGGTTGACCGACTTGGGGATCACGATATTACCCAGCTGGATATGCCAGCGAATCAACACCTGGGCAGCTGTGCGCCCACACTCCGCCGCGACGGCGGTGATCATCGGATGCGTCAGGAGCGATCCCTGGCCCAGGGGCGCCCACGCCTCGGTTGCGATGCCGCGTTGGGCGTGCACCTCGCGCAATTCTTTTTGGGTGAATCGTGGGTGCAGTTCGATCTGATTGACCGCCGGAACGATGCCAATGGCATCGATGAGAACCGAGAGGTGCTCGGGTTCGAAATTGCTGACTCCGATGGACCGGATACGGCCCTGGTCGTGCAGGTGGGCGAAAGCCTTGAAGGTGTCGACGAACTTGTTCAGCGCCGGCTGCGGCCAATGGATCAGATAGAGGTCGAGATAATCCAGACCGAGCCGGTCCATGCTGGCGTCGAACGCCCGCAGCGTGTTGTCGTAGCCCTGGTCCGGGTTCGCCAATTTGGTTACCACGTACAGTTGGTCGCGCGGCACGTCGGAGGCGGCGACCGCGCGTCCGGTCTCCCGCTCGTTGCGGTAGGCCGCGGCGGTGTCGATATGTCGGTAACCGGCGCGCAGGGCGGCAGCCACCGCCTGCTCGGTGTCTGCCGGCGGGATCTGGAAGACTCCGAGCCCGACGGCGGGGATCGAATTTCCGTCATTCAGCGTCACCAAGGGAGCTGCCATGACACAGAGTCTGCCAGGCGCGTGGGACCTGGACCTCGGAGCGAGACAGGCGCCGATCGGATGGACCAGCCGCCTGCAGGGCCTGGCCACCACGGCCGGTGTCAAGGTCATTCCATGGATCCCGACGGCCGCCCAGCGGGCGCTGGTCCGCGGGCGCGCGATCATGATCGACGGCAACACGCTCGATCCCACGCTGCAGCTGATGCTGACGGGCCAGCGCCTCGTCGGCATCGACGGCCTGGTCGTCGACGACGACGCGGCGGCCTCCCGCGCCCAGATGCGCGAGGGCCTGCTCAGATTTTCCGGTCCGCAGATTCATGTCGAGGTGGACGACATCACGCTGCCCGGGCCGGCCGGCGAGATCGCGGCGCGGCACTACCGCCCGCCCAACGGTGCGGCGGCGCCGTTGCTGGTCTTCTATCACGGCGGTGGCTGGACGATCGGTGACCTGGACACCCATGACGCGCTGTGCCGGTTGACCAGCCGTGATGCCGGCATCCATGTGCTGTCGGTGGACTACCGGCTGGCCCCCGAGCACGTGGCGCCGGCCGCAGTGGAGGACGCCTACGCCGCCTTCACCTGGGCATACGAGCACGCCGGCGAACTCGGTGCGATTCCCGGGCGTGTCGCGGTGGGCGGCGACAGCGCCGGCGGCAACCTCGCCGCCGTCGTGTGCCAGCTGGCGCGCGATGCGGGGGAACCCGCGCCGGTGCTGCAGTGGCTGCTCTACCCCCGGACCGATTTCACCGCGCAGACCCGGTCGATGAGCCTGTTCGCCCGCGGCTTCCTGCTGACCAAACGAGACATGGACTGGTTCGACTCGCAATACCTGCGGCGTTCGGCGCTCGACCGGACCGATCCGCGGCTTTCCCCACTACTGGCCGAGTCGCTGTCGGGGCTGGCGCCGGCCCTGATCGCGGTCGCGGGTTTCGACCCGCTGCGCGACGAGGGCGAGAGCTACGCGACCGCGCTGCGGGCCGCCGGCACGCCGGTGGACCTGCGGCCCATGGGTTCGCTGACCCACGGCTTCGCCAGCCTGTTCCCGCTCGGCGGCGGCAGCGCCGCGGCCACCAGCGAACTGATCTCGGCCCTGCGCGCTCATCTGAGCCGGGCCTGATCATCGCTCGCCGGTAATGTAGAGGCGCGCCGCCCGACCCACGCACAAGCCCGCACCGAAGGATCACCGAACCAGTGGCCGACAAACCCAACCGTCCCCCTCGATACGACTTGAAGTCCGGCACCGGCAAATCCGGCAGACTCTTCCAGATCGGCGGCACCGCCTTCGTCGTCATCCTGCTGGTCGCGATCGTGTCCTACATCGTGATGACCCACCACGACAAGAAGGCCGCGGCCAGCGGGGCGGGTGACACGGTGCGGGTGACGTCGAGCAAGCTGGTGACCCAGCCGGGGACGTCCAACCCCAAGGCCGTGGTCACCTTCTACGAGGACTTCCTGTGCCCGGCGTGCGGCAACTTCGAACGCACCTACGGGCCAACGGTGTCCAGGCTCATCGACACCGGCGCGATCGCGGCCGATTACTCGATGGTTGCCATCCTCGACAACTCGAGGAACCAGAACTATTCGTCGCGGGCGGGCGCGGCGGCGTTGTGCGTCGCCGATGAGTCCATGGACGCGTTTCGCCGTTTCCATACCGCGCTGTACACCACCCGAGTCCAACCCGACGAACGCGGCAGCAGCTTTCCCGACAACGCGAAACTGATCGAACTCGCCCGCGAAGCCGGCGTCGTCGGCAAGGTCCCGGACTGCATCAACAGCGGTAAGTACCTCTCCAAGGTCACCGGGGAAGCGGCGGCCGCAAACATCACCGCGACCCCGACAATCAAGATCAACGGCGAGAACTACGAACCATCGACGCCTGATGCACTCGTCGCCAAGATCAAGTCCATCGTGGGCGACGTGCCGGGGCTCGACAACGCCGTCGCCCCTGCGGCGTAGCGACGGTTGCGGTGTCAGCAGAAGCCGCCGCGCCACCGGACGACCTGACGCCGGAATCGCCGCCCGTAGCGCCCGTACCCGCGCTCAGCGCATGGTGGGTGCTGATCGCCGGCGCGATCGGCTTGTTCGCGTCGCTGACGCTGACGGTCGAGAAGGTCAAAATCCTGCTCAACCCGTCCTACGTGCCGTCGTGCAACTTCAACCCGATCGTCTCGTGCGGCTCGGTGATGGTCACACCGCAGGCATCCCTGCTGGGCTTCCCCAACCCGCTGCTGGGCATAGTGGGATTCACCGTCGTAGTGGTCACCGGTGTGCTCGCTGTGGCGAAAATACCTCTGCCCCAATGGTATTGGGTCGGGCTGGGGGTGGGAACTCTGGTCGGTGTGGTGTTCGTGCATTGGCTGATCTTCCAGAGCTTGTACCGAATCGGGGCGTTGTGCCCGTACTGCATGGTGGTCTGGGTGGTCACCGTCTCGCTGCTCGTGGTGGTCTTCTCCGTCGTGCTGCGTCCCGTGCTGGCGAACACGGACCGCGCGTTGTTGCGGGTGCTCTTCGAGTGGCGATGGTCGATCGCCGCGCTCTGGTTCACCGCCGTGTTCCTGCTGATCTTGGCGCGGTTCTGGGACTATTGGTCCACGCTTTTGTGAGCCGCGGCGCGTGACACGGATCATCGGCGGCATCGCCGGTGGGCGGCGTATTGCGGTCCCGCCGAAGGGAACCCGGCCGACCACCGATCGGGTCCGGGAGTCGCTGTTCAACATCGTCACCGCCCGGCGCGATCTGAGCGGACTGGCGGTCCTGGACCTCTACGCCGGTTCGGGGGCACTGGGGCTCGAGGCTCTGTCCCGCGGTGCGGTGTCCGCGCTTTTCGTGGAGTCCGACCAACGTAGCGCCGCCGTCATCGCGCGCAACATCGACGCGCTGGGCCTTACCGGGGCGACGCTGCGCCGCGGCCCGGTGGCGACGGTATTGGCGGCCGGCGGGCCGTCGCCGGTGGACCTGGTGCTCGCGGACCCGCCCTACGACATCGACGCCGCCGAAATCGAGGCGGTCCTGGCCGCGCTGACCGCGCACGGCTGGGTGCGCGACGGAACCGTCGCGGTGGTCGAGCGTCCCGCGGGCGCCCCAACGCTGAACTGGCCGGCCGGCTGGTCGTCGTGGCCGTCGCGCGTTTATGGCGACACCCGGTTGGAGCTGGCCGAACGGCTGTGAGACAGCGTGTAGCGTCAGTGGTCATGCGCGCCGCTCCTCCCCATCGCTTCGTTCTGCATCGTCGCTGGCGCGGAGCATGAGCGGCGCGGTATGCCCGGGGTCGTTTGACCCGGTGACGTTGGGCCACATCGACGTTTTCGAGCGCGCCTCCGCCCAGTTCGACGAAGTCGTCGTGGCGATCCTGACCAACCCCGCCAAGAAGGGCATGTTCGACATCGATGAGCGGATCGCGATGATCGAAGAATCCACCACCCACCTGCCGAACCTGCGGGTGGAGGTCGGGCAGGGTCTCGTCGTCGACTTCGTCAGGTCGCGGGGGATGACGGCCATCGTGAAGGGCCTGCGCACCGGCACCGACTTCGAGTACGAGCTGCAGATGGCGCAGATGAACAAGCACATCGCCGGCGTCGACACTTTCTTCGTCGCGACCGCCCCGCGGTATTCGTTCGTGTCGTCGTCGCTGGCCAAAGAGGTCGCGACGCTGGGCGGTGACGTGACGGAGCTACTACCCGAACCGGTGAATCGCCGACTGCGCGAACAGTTGTCCGATCGCACGGACTGACGAGTCCGCTCCCGGATACGGGTCGTCGCCATTCTCCGCGATCATCAGACCGAAAAATGCTGCCGTACAAAAGGTTTGAACGCCCAAGGCAGGTTTTGGGCCTAGCGGTGTCGCCAACGAGTTTTCGAACGATGCACCTTCGCGCGAGCAAATGAGAGCAATCTGTAACAAACTCGTTGGCTTTTGGAACACGACGGCAACAATTTTGGGGGACCGTGAGTGCCAACGACACTGCGGCCATTAAGGGGTCAGGGTGAAGAGGGCACTAATGGGCGTGTCGGCGGCAACAGCCATAGCGCTGACACCGCTCTGCATTCCACCAGCACAAGCACACGCCGATCCGTGCGTCACCATCATCACTGCCACTGGCGACCAGGCCTGCGTCGACGGATTCCAGCGCGATAACCCCAGGCACAGATACCGCCTGGGCGATTGCGAGGGCGCGAGCCCCTATGACGGACAGATGGGCCAAGTTTGCGGGTAACTTCTGAGCCGGCCGCCGGGTGACACGCAGCCAGCGGTGACGGAGTCCACGGCCATGAAGGACCAACTTCCCCGGAGACGGGATTCCCGCCTCCTGCAAGAACGCTAGTGGTGGCTGTGGCCACTCTGATCCGGCTGTGCCTCGGGCGAACCGCCCATCATGCGCAGCATCGGAAGTCCCCCTGAGGTGACGAACCGCAGGACCAGGACGGCCGTGAGGCCGAGGAAGGCGATGTTGAGCCACGTGGTGTAGTTCCACGAGATCGACGCTTCCATGACCGTGGCGTTGCGGGAGTGTGGGATGAGATCGGCTGTGCCGAAGATCAATTCGACGAGGTACCCGGCGGCGACCATCGCGACGTAGAAGGTGCCGAGCAGCGCCAGCGCCATTTTGACGCCGTAGTACTTCCGGTAGATATTCAAGATCGGCAGGATGATCAGGTCGGCGAAGATGAACGCGATGACACCGCCGAAGCTGATGCCGCCGTTCCAAAGCACCGCGGCCAGCGGCACATTGCCGATTGAACAGACGAAGGACACGATCGCCACGATGGGCCCCACGAGCGGTCCCCACAGCGCGGCCCAGCCGGGATGGCTGGCTAAAAAGAAGCTCTGCCAAAAGCTTTCGGGAACCCACGCCGCGAGGGCACCCGCAATCAACAGGCCCAGCACGAGATCGCGCAGGATCGCCAGCCACTCCATCACGAACACATGCGAAACCGAGGTGAAGCCCTGCGCGGAGAGCAGCCGCCGCCAGAAGGAGCCGTCGCCTTGGATGGACATGTCCATGGCGGCGTGGCCTTCCATCGATCCGGCGATTCCCCGCTCGGCCTGCTCGCGCGCGGCGTCGATCAGGCGCGAGCGCACGAAAAGCCGGAACAGCACGGCCAGTACGACGATCATCAGTGGGCCGCCGACGAACTCTGCGGCGGTGAACTGCCAGCCCACCAGCAGGGCGAGGATGATGCCCAACTCGACGACGAGGTTGGTGGAACCGATTTCGAACGCCATGGCCGCGGTGAAGTTCGCGCCTTTGCGGAATAGCGATCGGGCCAGGGCCACGGCGGCGTAGGAGCACGACGACGACGCGGCTCCCAGCCCCGCGGCCACCGCCAGCGTTCGAGGCCGATCGTCGCCCATCAGGTTCACGATCGTTGAGCGGCGCACCACGGCCTGGACCACCGCCGACAACGCGAAGCCCAGGATCAGAGCCCAGGTGATCTCCCACGTCATCGACCCCGCCAGCGCCAACGCGTGCCCGATTGCCGGTAGCACTTTGCCTGTCACTGGTCCTCCGCTCCGGTTCGTCCTGCGGCGATACGGTGGCGATAATACCCTATAGGGGTATATCCCGCGCGCTGTCGGCCGGCGAAGTTAGAGTCGGGCACGTGTTGCAAACCGTCGCGATCCGCGGGTACCGCTCGCTGCGGGAAGTAATCCTGCCGCTGGGCCGGCTGTCGATCATCACGGGCGAAAACGGCGTCGGAAAGTCATCGTTGTATCGCGCGCTGCGATTGCTGGCCGATTGCGGTCGCGGCGAGGTGATCGGGTCGCTGGCCCGCGAGGGCGGCCTGGAATCCGTCCTATGGGCCGGGCCCGAGCAACTCGGCGCCGCGCGCCGGACGGGAAAGGCGCAAGGAACCGCGCGCAACAACCGGCCCGTGTCACTCGAACTCGGCTTCGCCGCAGACGATTTCGGGTATCTGGTGGATCTGGGGCTACCGCAGTCGACCGGGCGGGCCCGTTCGGCGTTCGCACGCGATCCGGAGATCAAGCGAGAGGCGTTGTTCGTTGGCCCGGTACTGCGGGCGGCGAGCACCCTGGTGCGCAGGACACGCACTTTCGCCGAAGTCAGCGCGCAATCGGGCCGTGGCTTCGACGAGCTGTGCCGAACGTTGCCGTCGTATCGCAGCGTGCTGGCGGAATATGCCAACCCGCAAGCGCTTCCCGAACTCGCCGCCGTGCGTGAGCGGCTGCGCGGCTGGCGCTTCTACGACGGCTTCCGGGTTGACGCCGGGGCGCCCGCGCGGCGGCCGCAGGTGGGCACCCGCACCACGGTGCTCTCCGACGACGGCCATGATCTGGCCGCCGCCATTCAGACGATCATCGAGGCCGAAATCGACGAGTTGAGCCGCATCGTCGCCGACACCTTCGACGGCGCGTCGGTCTCGGTCGTCGTCAACGACGGGCTGTTCGACCTCCAGCTGGGCCAGCGCGGCATGCTGCGCCCGCTGCGGGCGGCCGAGTTGTCCGACGGCACCCTGAGGTTTCTCCTGTGGGCCGCCGCCCTGCTAAGCCCGCAGGCGCCGTCGCTGATGGTGCTCAACGAGCCCGAAACCTCGTTGCACCCGAGCCTGGTCGGTCCACTGGCGTCGCTGATCCGCGCGGCGGCGTCGCAGACCCAGGTGGTAGTCGTCACCCATTCGCGTTCGCTGCTGGGTTTCCTGGAGGATGCGGCGGTCGGCATCGAGCTGTACAAGGACTTCGGCGAGACCCGCATCACCGGCCAGAGCCTGCTGACAACCCCGCGCTGGGATTGGGGCAAACGCTAGGTATGCCGAGCGCCGCAGCGCGACGGCGAAAAGGTCGGGGGTTGGCACAGGCTCATATACTGACCGCAAAATAACCGGACTTTGCCAACTCCGGCACTGCCGCAAATATGGACGGTAACGATCTGGTCAACGCCAGTGTGCTGGGGTTTTCCCGTTTGTTCCCCGAGCAAATGCCCGACACACCGGCCTCGCCACCGCCGTCACAGACGTAACACCAGGCACACTGGTAACAACAGGAGCTTTTGCAAGACGCCAGGAGGGCATGGCCGTGTATCGAGTGTTTGAAGCGCTGGACGAATTGGGCGCCATCGTCGAAGAAGCCCGCGGCGTGCCGATGACGGCCGGCTGCGTGGTGCCCCGCGGTGACGTCCTCGAACTGATCGACGACATCAAAGACGCAATCCCTGGCGAGCTGGACGACGCCCAGGACGTGCTCGACGCGCGTGATTCGATGCTGCACGACGCCAAGACGCACGCCGAGTCCATGGTGTCCTCGGCGACCACCGAGTCGGAGTCGATGCTCAACCACGCCCGCGCCGAGGCCGATCGCATCCTTTCGGACGCAAAGGCCCAGGCGGACCGCATGGTGAGCGAGGCGCGCCAGCACAGCGAGCGGATGCTCGGGGAGGCCCGTGAGGAGTCGATTCGCATCGCCACCGCGGCGAAGCGCGAGTACGAAGCCAGCGTCGGCCGCGCCCAGGCCGAAGCCGACCGGCTGATCGAAAACGGCAACATCTCCTACGAGAAAGCCGTGCAAGAGGGCATCAAGGAACAGCAGCGCCTGGTGTCGCAGAACGAGGTGGTGCAGGCGGCCAACGCGGAATCCACCCGCCTCATCGACACGGCGCACGCCGAGGCCGATCGCTTGCGCGGCGAGTGCGATATCTACGTCGACAACAAGCTCGCCGAGTTCGAGGAGTTCCTCAACGGCACGCTGCGCTCCGTGGGTCGTGGCCGCCACCAGCTGCGCACGGCGGCCGGCACGCACGACTACGCGACGCGCTAGCCCCCCGGCGGCCGTTGACCGCTTCGTTGCGCCCTCGCGCCGGACGGCGCGCGCCGTAGGATTTCCCCTATGGCGCGGCAGCACAGCACCACGGCGCGGCGACACCCGACCTCGCCGATGGCGATCGATATCACCCGGCTCGGGCGACGCCCGGGCGCCATGGTCACCCTGCGCGACACCGTGCCCAGCCCGTCGCGCATCGGGCGGGACATGATCGCGATCGAGCCCGGCGCACCGGTGGAACTGGACCTGCGGGTCGAGTCGGTGTCCGAAGGCGTCCTCGTCACCGGGACGGTGGCCGGGCCGACAGTCGGCGAGTGTGTCCGCTGCCTGACCGAGGTCACCGGTCGCGTGCAGGTCGCGTTGACCGAACTCTTCGCGTATCCGGACAGCACGACCGAGGCGACCACCGAGGAAGGCGAGGTCGGCCACGTCGTCGGGGACACGATCGACCTCGAGCAGCCCATCGTCGACGCCGTCGGACTGGAGCTTCCGTTCGCCCCGCTGTGCAGGCCGGATTGCCCGGGATTGTGCCCCGAATGCGGTATTTCCCTCGCCGCGGAGCCGGGCCATCGCCATGACCGCATCGACCCGCGATGGGCGAAGCTGACTCAGATGTTGGAACCCGAAGCGTCCCAGCGGGATTCGCGGGGTGAGCAGTGAGCTCGCGGCAGGTCCTGCTCGACGCGCTCGGAGTCGAGCTGCCCGACGAGCTGCTCTCGTTGGCGTTGACACACCGCAGCTATGCCTACGAGCACGGTGGGCTGCCGACCAACGAGCGGCTGGAGTTTCTCGGCGACGCCGTCCTGGGCCTGACCGTCACCGACGAGCTCTACCACCGCCATCCCGACCGTTCGGAGGGAGATCTGGCCAAGCTGCGGGCCAGCGTGGTCAACACCCAGGCACTGGCCGACGTGGCGCGCAACCTGGCCGAAGGCGGCCTCGGCGTTCATCTGCTGCTGGGCCGCGGCGAGGCCAACACGGGCGGAGCCGACAAGTCGAGCATCCTTGCCGACGGCATGGAGTCGCTGCTGGGTGCGATTTACCTGCAGCACGGCATCGACACGGTGCGCGCGGTGATCCTGCGGCTCTTCGGCCCGCTGCTGGACGCCGCGCCCACGCTCGGCGCCGGGCTGGACTGGAAGACCAGCCTGCAGGAGCTGACGGCGGCGCGCGGCATGGGCGCGCCGTCCTACGTCGTCACATCCACGGGACCGGACCACGACAAGGAATTCACCGCGGTCGTCGTCGTGATGGAAACCGAATACGGGTCCGGGGTGGGCCGCTCCAAGAAGGAAGCCGAGCAAAAGGCCGCCGCAGCAACCTGGAAAGCGCTGGAAGTGCTGGACACCGCCGGGAAATCCTCCGCCTGAATGCCCGAGCTGCCCGAAGTCGAGGTGGTGCGCCGCGGCTTGCAGGCCCACGTGGTGGGCAAGACGATCACCGCCGTTCGGGTCCACCATCCCCGCGCGGTGCGCCGGCACGAGGCCGGGCCCGCCGACCTCACCGCCCGCCTGCTCGACGTGGGGATCACCGGAACGGATCGTCGCGGTAAATACCTGTGGCTGACGCTGGAATCCGGTGAGGCACTGGTCGTTCACCTCGGCATGAGCGGGCAGATGCTGCTGGGGACCGTCCCGCGCGCCGATCATGTGCGCATCTCTGCGCTGCTCGACGACGGGACCGTGCTGAGCTTTGCAGACCAGCGGACGTTCGGCGGGTGGATGCTCGCCGACCTCGTGGACGTGGACGGCAGTGTGGTGCCGCAGCCCGTCGCGCACCTGGCGCGTGACCCGCTCGATTCCCGGTTCGATGCCGAGGCTGTCGTAAAAGTGTTGCGGCACAAGCACTCCGAGATCAAGCGCCAGCTGCTGGATCAGCAGGTGGTGTCGGGGATCGGCAATATATACGCCGACGAAGCGCTCTGGCGGGCCAAGGTGCACGGTTCGCGAATCGCCGCGACGCTGACCCGCAAACAGCTTGGCGCGGTGCTGGATTCGGCCGCGGAGGTGATGCGCGAAGCCCTGGCGCAGGGCGGGACATCGTTCGATTCGTTGTATGTCAACGTCAACGGCGAGTCGGGGTACTTCGACCGCTCCCTGGACGCCTATGGCCGTGCAGGTGAAAGCTGCCGGCGCTGCGGCGCGGTCATGCGCCGGGAGAGGTTCATGAACCGGTCGTCGTACTACTGCCCGAAATGCCAGCCGCGGCCCCGGCGTTGAGTGTGCATGCCGATCAATCGAAAATGTCGCGGCGCAAAGCTACTGGCGATGCTGGCGATAGGGCCGGGTCCACGAACCACTCACACGGGAATATCAGACCGAAGAGTTGGGGTGGCACTCGGAGCAGCGCCTCGAACAGGCGCGCGGTCCGGCCGGAGCCGCCGATCTGCGAGCGGTGTGCGGCGAGCGCGTCCCGCTTCTGCCGCGCGAAACGAAAGACGTTGATGCGATGGGTGATGCTCGCCCGCGGAGCGTATGCAGTGCGGACGATGTCTTGCTCGTATGGTGCGGGTAGCCGTAGCAGATGAGCCAGATCGCTGGTACGGCGCAATAATTCGCGCGGCATGGTCGCCTCGAGCACCCGCGGGGTCGTGGCAAGCTGGGCGGCCCGTTTGCCGACGCGGTGTACCTGCACGTGATCACGATGCCCATAACCGCCGTTGCGCTCGTAGCTGAGCAGCAGGTCCGCGTCTTCGTCGCGAAGTATGTCGGACAGCCGTTGGGCTGCCTCATCGACATTCGCGCGCCCGAATCTGACCCGGCCGGGCGGATCCGGATAGAAATCCGGGCCGTAGCCGCTGTCGGCATAGTGCAGGCACTCGACCCGATGCACCCCGAGAATGTCTGCACTCGAACGTAATTCGTCCAGCCGGACGTCATCGTCCGCGTCATGCACGCGCCCATCGGTCGCCGTGACCACAACGACGCGGTGCCCGGCGGCGGCCGCCCGCGCGAGCGTGCCGCCGGTGAGAACGACCTCGTCGTCCGGATGGGCATGGAACGCGACGACGGTGGCCATGGAACGCAGTATGCCGGGCGTCCCTTTGAGTGCGCGTCGACGGCCTTGAGCGTGAGCCCACGGCGGCGACACGCCGAGCGGCGCCGCCCAGGACGCACACTCAACGGGCTGATACCGGCCCGCCCCGTCGCCCGGTAGAAAGAAGACATGACGGAACTGTGGGTCGAACGCACCGGATCGCGCCGCTACACCGGACGCAGCTCACGGGGCGCGCAGGTGCTCGTCGGCTCCGAAGGCGTCGAGGGCGTATTCACCCCCGGCGAACTGCTCAAGATCGCGCTCGCCGCGTGCAGCGGGATGGCCAGCGACGAGCCGCTGGCCCGCCGGCTCGGAGACGACTACAACGCGGTGGTCAAGGTGTCCGGGCCCGCCGACCGGGAACAAGAGCGTTATCCGCTGCTCGAGGAGACCCTCGAGCTCGACCTGTCGGGACTGTCCGAGGAGGAAAAGGAACGCCTGCTCGTGGTGGTCAACCGGGCCATCGACCTGGTCTGCACGGTCGGGCGCACGCTGAAATCCGGCACAGAAGTCAAGTTCGAGGTCGCCAGTGTCGAATCCAACGTCGGATCCTGAAGTCCGGCTCACCGCCTGGGTGCACGGGAGGGTCCAGGGCGTCGGTTTCCGCTGGTGGACCCGCTGCCGCGCGCTGGAGCTGGGCCTCACCGGCTATGCGGCCAACCAGCCCGACGGCCGCGTCCGGGTGGTCGCCCAGGGCCCGCGCGAGGCGGGCGAGAAACTGCTGCAGCTGCTCGACGGCGGCGGCACGCCCGGACACGTCGACAAGGTCGTCGCCGATTGGTCGGCGCCGACCGAGCAGTTCGACGGTTTCGTCGAGCGCTGACCGAGTGACTGATGTGGCCCGTGTGGCCAGTGCGCCGATATGTGAACGGCAGGCAAATTTCGTGCTGGCCGACACCCTTCGGTAGAGCCGGACGCGGGCAATTTGACCGGTAGTCTGGCGAGCCGTGTACCTCAAGAGTCTGACGCTGAAGGGCTTCAAGTCCTTCGCATCGCCGACGACTCTGCGCTTCGAGCCCGGCATCACCGCCGTGGTGGGCCCCAACGGCTCCGGCAAATCCAACGTGGTCGACGCCCTGGCCTGGGTGATGGGGGAGCAGGGCGCAAAGACGCTGCGCGGCGGAAAGATGGAAGACGTCATCTTCGCCGGCACCTCGTCGCGCGCACCGCTGGGCCGCGCCGAAGTCACCGTCACCATCGACAACTCCGACAATGCGCTGCCGATCGAGTACTCCGAAGTGTCGATCACTCGGCGGATGTTCCGCGACGGCGCAAGTGAATACGAAATCAACGGCGCCAGTTGCCGTTTGATGGACGTGCAGGAGCTGCTAAGCGACTCGGGCATCGGGCGCGAGATGCACGTGATCGTCGGGCAGGGCAAGCTCGACGAGATCCTGCAGTCGCGACCCGAAGATCGCCGCGCGTTCATCGAGGAAGCCGCCGGCGTGCTCAAGCACCGCAAGCGCAAGGAAAAAGCGCTCCGCAAACTCGAAGCGATGTCGGCGAACCTCGCCCGGCTCACCGATCTGACAACCGAATTAAGGCGTCAGCTCAAACCGCTGGGTCGGCAGGCCGAGGTGGCCCGCCGCGCCCAAACCATCCAGGCCGATCTGCGCGATGCCAAACTGCGGCTGGCCGCCGACGACCTGGTCAGTCGGCAGGTGGAGCGCGACGCGATCCTCGAGGCCGAGGCGGCGATGCGCCGCGAACACGACGAGGCCGCCGCCCGCCTCGCGGTGGCATCCGAGGAGCTGACCGCGCACGAGACCGCGCTCGCCGACCTGTCCGGCCGCGCCGAGTCGGTTCAGCACACGTGGTTCGGGCTCTCCGCCCTGGCCGAACGCGTGGGCGCGACCGTGCGCATCGCCAACGAGCGCGCCCAGCATCTCGACGTCGAGCCGGCGACGACCGGAGACACCGACCCCGACGCGCTGGAAGCCGAGGCCGAGCAGGTCGCGGCCGCCGAGCAGCGGCTGTTGGCCGAGCTGGCCGCGGCGGGCACCCGGCTGGATGCCGCCCGCGCGGAATTGGCCGAGCGCGAGCGCGCCGCCGCCGAGGCCGACCGGGCCCACCTGGCGGCGGTCCGGGCCGAGGCGGACCGGCGGGAGGGTCTGGCGCGACTGGCCGGTCAGGTGGAGACGATGCGAGCGCGCGTCGAATCGATCGACGACAGCGTCGCGCGCCTGACCGAACGCATCGAACACGCCGCCGCCCGCGCGCAGCAGACCAAGGCGGAGTTCGAAACGGTGCAGGGCCGCGTCGGCGAACTGGACCAGGGCGAGGTCGGCCTGGACGAGCACCACGAACGCACGGTGGCCGCGCTGCGGTTGGCCGACGAACGCGTCGCCGAGCTGCAGTCCGCCGAGCGGGAGGCCGAACGTCAGGTGGCGTCGCTGCGGGCCCGCATCGATGCGCTCTCGGTGGGCCTCGAGCGCAAGGACGGCGCGGCGTGGCTTACGCAAAACTACAGCGTCGCAGGGCTTTTCGGCCCCGTCGCCAAGTTGGTCAAGGTTCGGTCCGGTTACGAGACGGCGTTGGCCGCGGTGCTCGGGTCCGCGGCGGACGCGCTGGCCGTCGAAAGCTTCGGCGCCGCCCGTTCGGCGGTCTCCGCGCTGAAGGCGGCCGACGGCGGCCGCGCGGCCCTGGTGCTGGGCGACTGGCCCGCCGATAATCCCGCACCGGCCGGTGAGCTACCCGGCGGCGCCCTATGGGCGCTCGATCTGGTCGAGGCGCCGCAGCGGCTGCGCGGCGCGATGGTCGCCATGCTCTCCGGGGTCGCCGTGGTCGGCGACCTGGGCCAGGCGCTGGATCTGGTGGCGGCGCGGCCGCAATTGCGCGCGGTCACCGTCGACGGTGACCTGGTGGGCGCCGGCTGGGTGAGTGGCGGCTCCGACCGCAAGCTGTCCACGCTGGAGCTCACGTCGGAAATCGACAAGGCCGGCAGCGAGCTCGCCGCGGCGGAGGCGCAGGTGGCTCAGCTGAGCGCGGCGCTGTCCGGCGCACTAACCGAGCAGAGCGCCCGTCAAGACTCCGCCGAGCAGGCGTTGGCCGCGCTCAACGAATCCGACACCGCGATCTCGGCGATGTACGAGCAGCTCGGCCGGCTCGGTCAGGACGCCCGCACCGCCGATCAGGAGTGGAACCGGCTGCTGCACCAGCGCGAGGAGTTGGAGTCGGGCCGGGCGCAGACCGTCGAAGAGGTCACCGAGCTCGAAACGCGGCTGCGCAACGCCCAAGAAACGCAGCACGTGCAGGTGGCCGACCCCGTCAATCGCCAGCAGATCGCGGCCGCCGCCGAAAGCGCCCGCGGCGCCGAGGTGGAGGCGCGGCTCGCCGTCCGCACCGCCGAGGAGCGGGCCAACGCGGTGCGCGGCCGGGCGGATTCGCTACGCCGCGCGGCCGCCGCCGAACGCGAGGCGCGGATCCGGGCCCAGCAAGCGCATGCGGCGCGATTGCGCGCGGCCGCGGTGGCCGCGGCGGTGGCCGATGCCGGGCGGCTGCTGGCCGAGCGGCTCGACCGCGTGGTCGACGCGGCGTCGCAAATCCGCGACGCGCTGGTCGCGGAGCGTCAGGAGCGGTCAGTGGCCATGGCGGCGGTCCGCGACGAGGTGCAGCAGCTGGGGGCCCGGGTGGCTACCCTGACCGATTCGCTGCACCGCGACGAGGTGGCCAATGCCCAGGCGGCGCTGCGCATCGAGCAGCTCGAGCAGATGGTGCTGGAGCAGTTCGGCATGGCGCCGGCCGACCTGATCGCCGAGTACGGCCCCGAGGTCGCGCTGCCCCCCACCGATCTCGAGATGGCCGAATTCGAGCAGGCCCGCGAGCGCGGCGAACAGGTGACCATGCCCGCGCCGATGCCGTATGACCGCGCCACCCAGGAGCGCCGGGCCAAACGCGCCGAGCGCGAGCTGGCCGAGCTGGGCAGGGTCAACCCGCTGGCGCTCGAGGAGTTCGCCGCGCTGGAGGAACGCTACAACTTCCTGTCCACCCAGCTCGAGGACGTCAAGGCGGCCCGCAAGGATCTGCTGGACGTCGTCGCCGACGTCGACGCCCGCATCCTGCAGGTGTTCACCGACGCCTTCAACGACGTGGAACGCGAGTTCTCCGACGTGTTCACCGCGCTGTTTCCCGGCGGCGAGGGCCGGCTGCGGCTCACCGATCCCGACGACATGCTCACCACCGGCATCGAGGTGGAGGCGCGTCCGCCCGGCAAGAAGATCACCCGGCTGTCGTTGCTGTCCGGCGGTGAAAAGGCGCTGACCGCAGTGGCGATGCTGGTCGCGATCTTCCGGGCCCGCCCGTCGCCGTTCTACATCATGGACGAGGTCGAGGCCGCGCTCGACGACGTGAACCTGCGCCGGTTGATCGGCCTGTTCGAACAGCTACGCGCCCAGTCGCAGATCATCATCATCACGCACCAGAAGCCGACGATGGAGGTCGCCGACGCGCTGTACGGCGTGACCATGCAGGGCGACGGCATCACCGCGGTGATCTCGCAGCGCATGCGCGGCCAGCAGGTGGAGCAGCTGGTCTCCAGTTCCAACTAGGGCCGGTCCAACCGGCGCGCGGCCGCTTGGAAGAATGTCAGCGTGTCGCAAGGTCTTTGGATCGCCATCGCGGTCTTGGGCGCCATCGCCGCCCTGCTCATCATCGTCGCGTTGGTCCTGGGTCTGCGCCGTTACCGCCGCCGCCGCATCAGCCTGACGACGACGGCCGAACCGGGCGCGATCGACCGCTCGGGCGGCTACACCGCCTCGTCGGGCATTACCTTCAGCCAGTCCGCACCGACGGCAGACCGGCTCGACACCGCCGGGCTGCCCGCCGTCGGCGACGACGCCACCGTTCCCCGCGACGCGCCGCGGCGCACGATCTCCGACGTCCACCTCCCGGAGGCGGCGCCCGAACCCGCGGTGCCCGAACCCGAGCCGGTGGCACCAGAGGCCCCGGAGGCGCCGGCCGCCGCCGAGATCGAGGCCATCGCGCCGCCCGAAGGCCGGCTGGAACGACTGCGCGGCCGGCTGGCCCGATCGCAGAACGCCCTGGGCCGCAGCGTGCTCGGATTGATCGGCGGCGGCGACCTGGACGAGGACTCCTGGCAGGACGTCGAGGACACGCTGTTGGTCGCCGATTTGGGCCCCGTGGTCGCCGACTCGGTCGTCTCGCAGCTGCGGAGCCGCCTGGCCAGCGGCAACGTGCGCACCGAGGCCGACGCAAAGGCGGTCCTGCGCGACATCCTGATCACCGAGCTGCAACCCAGCATGGACCGGTCGATCCGCGCCCTGCCGCACGCCGACCACCCGTCGGTGCTGCTGATCGTCGGCGTCAACGGCACCGGAAAAACCACCACCGTCGGCAAGCTGGCCCGGGTGCTGGTCGCCGACGGGCGCCGCGTCGTCCTCGGCGCCGCCGACACGTTCCGAGCCGCGGCCGCCGATCAGCTGCAGACCTGGGCGGCGCGCGTGGGCGCCGAGGTGGTGCGCGGCCCCGAAGGCGCCGATCCGGCGTCGGTGGCCTTCGACGCGGTCGACAAGGGGATCGCCGCGGGTGCCGACGTCGTTGTGATCGACACCGCCGGCCGGTTGCACACGAAGGTCGGGCTGATGGACGAACTCGACAAGGTCAAGCGGGTGGTCACCCGGCGCGCCGCCGTCGACGAGGTGCTGCTGGTCCTCGACGCCACCATCGGACAGAACGGGCTGGCGCAGGCGCGGGTTTTCGCCGAGGTCGTGGAAATCACTGGCGCGGTACTGACCAAGCTGGACGGAACGGCCAAGGGCGGCATCGTTTTCCGCGTTCAGCAAGAGCTCGGCGTGCCGGTAAAGCTGGTCGGACTCGGCGAAGGACCCGACGACCTGGCGCCCTTCGAGCCCGCCGCATTCGTGGACGCGCTGCTCGGCTGAGACCGCTTACATGCCACGCGGGACGTTAATACCGCCGAAACATGGCGGCCCCATTGCCGAAACAACAATTGCGCATGGTTCTCGCAGGCCACAGGCACCTGCCTGTCGGCCTACTCATGTCGACCGGAGGTGAAAGCGAGTGAGTTTCCCGCAATTGGGCCAACCCGATACCGGTGATACCGCCTGGATGTTGGCGAGTTCCGCTCTGGTGCTGTTGATGACACCGGGTCTGGCCTTCTTCTACGGCGGCATGGTCCGCACCAGAAGCGTGCTCAACATGATCATGATGAGCATCAGCTCCATGGGCGTGGTGACAGTGCTGTGGGTGCTGTACGGCTACTCGATGTCGTTCGGTAACGACAAGGGTGGCGTCGTAGGCAGCCCGACCGACTACTGGGGTCTGGCCAAGCTGATCGGGGGCAATGCCGTGAAGGCCGACGCCACCAAGGGCGTCGCGCAGGTCGACATCCCGCTCGCCGGCACCATGCCGGCCACCGTCTTCGTGGCCTTCCAGCTGATGTTCGCGATCATCACCGTCGCGCTGATCTCGGGTGCGGTGGCGGACCGGCTGAAGTTCACCGCGTGGTTGGTGTTCGCCGGGCTGTGGGCGACGCTGGTCTACTTCCCGGTCGCGCACTGGGTCTTCGCGGCTGACGGCTTCGCCTCCGAGCACGGCGGCTGGATCAACAACAAGTTGCACGCGATCGACTTCGCCGGCGGTACCGCGGTCCATATCAACTCCGGTGTGGCCGGCCTGATGCTGGCGATCGTCCTGGGCAAGCGCAAGGGCTGGCCGACGACGCTGTTCCGGCCGCACAACCTGCCGTTCGTGATGCTCGGCGCCGGGTTGCTCTGGTTCGGCTGGTTCGGGTTCAACGCCGGGTCGGCGACCAGCTCGAACGGCGCCGCCGGATCGACATTCATGACCACCACGGTCGCCACTGCCACCGCCATGCTCGGCTGGCTGCTGACCGAGCGCATCCGCGACGGGAAGCCCACGACACTGGGCGCAGCGTCGGGCATCGTCGCCGGGCTGGTTGCCATCACCCCGTCGTGCTCGTCGGTCAACATCCTGGGCGCGATCGCGGTCGGTGCGGTGGCCGGCGTGGTCTGCGCGCTGGCGGTCGGGCTGAAGTTCCGGTTGGGCTTCGACGACTCGCTCGATGTGGTCGGCGTGCACCTGGTCGGCGGTCTGGCGGGCACGCTGCTGGTCGGCCTGCTCGCCGCGCCGGAGAGCCCGGCGATCAACGGCGTGGCCGGTGTATCGAAGGGCTTGTTCTACGGCGGCGGCTGGGCGCAGCTGGAGCGGCAGGCGGTCGGCGCGTTCTCCGTCCTGTTCTACTCCGGCATCGTTACGCTCATCCTGGCCCTGATCCTGAAGTACACCATCGGGTTGCGCCTCAACCCCGAGGCGGAATCCTCGGGTATCGACGAGGCCGAGCACGCGGAGAGCGGTTACGATTTTGGAGTGATCGGCGGCCAGGGGTCTGGGCTCCCGACACGAACCGCGCTGGACGACCGTAACGGTTCTGAGGACTGGGTGGACGAGAAAGTGGAGGCAGAGCACGCATGAAGCTGATCACCGCGATCGTAAAGCCGTTCACCCTTGATGACGTCAAGACCACCCTCGAGGAGGCGGGCGTCCTGGGGATGACGGTCAGCGAAGTTCAGGGCTACGGACGGCAGAAGGGCCACACGGAGGTCTACCGGGGCGCGGAATACTCGGTCGACTTCGTGCCGAAGGTGCGGATCGAGGTCGTTGTCGACGACTCGATCGTCGACAAGGTCGTGGACAGCATCGTTCGGTCGGCGCGCACCGGCAAGATCGGTGACGGCAAGGTCTGGGTGAGTCCCGTGGAAACCATAGTGCGGGTCCGCACGGGTGAACGCGGAACCGATGCGCTGTGACAGCAGCCGCACATTGCTGATCCGACCCGGACGGGCCGGGAGGGTATGAATCCGGACCCACCCGATCCGTCCGGGAGCGGAGCAGAAAGCGCCTGCGAGGCAGGCGATTTGGCCGAGGCGCGGCGCAAGCTGCTTTCCGATGGCGTTGGACTGCATGCTGCCGAGCTGCGGCACGCATGGCTGGATCTGCACGAGTCCTGGCTGACCGCCAAGGCGGCGGAGATCGGGATCACCGACGCCAGTGGTTTCGCGATCGTCGGGATCGGCGGCATCGGCCGCCACGAACTGCTGCCGTATTCCGATCTGGACCTAATGCTGTTGCACGACAACAAGTCTGCGGACGTGCTGCAGCGGGTCGCCGACAGGTTGTGGTATCCGTTGTGGGACGCCAACGTCCGGCTCGACCACAGCGTGCGAACGGTCTCCGGGGCGCTTGGCGTCGCCAATTCCGACATGATCGCGGCACTGGGCATGTTGGACGCCCGCCACATCGCCGGCGATCCCGAGCTGTCCGACGAATTGATCTCCGGCGCAAGAAAGCAGTGGCGCAGCGCAATTCGTTCCCGGATGGACGAGCTCGTCGAAATAACGCAGGCCCGCTGGCAGCGTTGTGGCCGGATATCGCAGCGGGCCGAGCCGGACCTGAAATCGGGCCGCGGCGGCCTGCGCGACGTGCAACTGCTCGACGCGCTGGGGGTCGCCCAGCTGATCGACCGTCACGGTATGGGCCGCCCGGAGACACCGGGGGGTTCACTGGACGATGCCTACCTGACGCTGCTCGATGTGCGCACCGAGCTGCACCGGGTGTCGGGGCGCGGACGCGATCAGCTGCTGGCCCAGTTCGCGGACGAGATCAGCGCTGCCTTGCACATCGGGGACCGATTCGACCTGTCGCGCAAGCTTTCCAGCGCCGGCCGCACCATCGGCTACCACGCCGAAACGGGGATGCGCACCGCGGAAAACGCGCTGCCGCGCCGCGGCGTGTCGGCTTTGGTGCGGCGCCCGAAACGGCGACCACTCGACGAGGGCGTGGTCGAGTACGCGGGCGAAATCGTGCTCGCCCGCGATGCCCAACCCGAAACCGACCCCGGCCTGGTGCTCCGCGTTGCGGCCGCATCGGCCGACACCGGATTGCCCATCGGCGCAGCCACATTGAACCGCCTGGCGACCGGGGCGCCCGAGCTGCCCACGCCCTGGCCGCGCGAGGCGCTGGACGACCTGCTGGTTGTGCTTTCCGCCGGGCCCACTACGGTGGCGACGATCGAAGCGCTCGACCGCACCGGGATATGGGAGCGATTGTTGCCGGAATGGGCTGCGATTCGCGACCTTCCGCCCCGCGACGTTGCACACAAGTGGACGGTCGATCGTCACGTGGTCGAGACCGCCGTCCACGCGGCACCACTGTCCACCCGCGTGGCGCGCCCCGACCTGCTCGCGCTCGGCGCGCTGCTGCACGACATCGGAAAGGGCCGGGGCGTCGATCACAGTGTGCTCGGCGCCGAGATGACGAGGGAGATCGGCGCCAGGCTCGGGATCGCGCCCCCCGACATCGAATTGCTCTCGAAACTGGTGCGCCACCACCTGCTGCTGCCGATCGTGGCCACTCGCAGCGACCTGAACGACCCCGCCACAATCGAGGGCGTATCCGAGGCACTCGGCGGGGATCCACAACTGCTCGAGGTGCTGCACGCGCTGACGGAAGCGGACTCCAAGGCCACCGGCCCCGGGGTGTGGAGCGAATGGAAGGCCCTGCTGGTCGACGATCTGGTGAGTCGCTGCCGGCTGGTGATGGCCGGTGAGCCCCTTCCGCGGGTCGAACCGACTGCGCCGCATTATCTTTCGCTGGCGACGGACCGCGGGGTACACGTGGAAATCACGCCCGTCGACGGCTCGCGCGCCTATCACGTCGTCATGGTCGCCGCGGACCAGCGGGGACTGGTGTCGAAGGCGGCCGCCGTGCTGGCACTGAACTCGCTGGGCGTCCATTCGGCGACGGTGAACAGCCACGAAGGAGTCGCGGTCACCGAATTCGTGGTGTCGCCGCACTTCGGCTCCCCGCCCGCGGCGGAATTGCTGCGCCAGCAGTTCGTGGGCGCCCTTGCCGGCGACATCGATGTCCTGGCGATGGTGGAGAAACGTCACGCCGAGGCCACGGCGTCGGCGCGGGCGGGTGAGGTACAGGCGGGAGCGCCCCTGACGCGTTCCACCGCCCCACCGCACATCCTGTGGCTCGACACCGCCTCCGACGGGCAGCTGGCCGTCGAGGTGCGCGCGATGGATCGGCCCGGCCTGCTGGCCCTGCTGACCCGGGCGCTGGAAAGGGCTGGGGCGGATATCGTTTGGGCGAAGGTCAACACGTTCGGGTCGACGGCCGCCGACGTGTTCTCGGTGGTGCTGCCGCCCGGGCCCGAGCCGGGCGGTGACGACACCGCGCGAGCCGAGGTGCAAAAACACCTGCTGGCCGTCCTAGGTGGCGCGGACGAAGTGGCGGTCATCTAGGCCGCAATCACGAGTGCTCCGAATTCAGTTGCCGCACAGCGGCGATGCGCGCCTTGAGCTGCTCGCGAGTTGCGGCGGCGATCGGCGGCCCCCCGCAGCGGCGCCGCAGTTCGTTGTGGATCCACCCGTGCGGTTTCCCGGTGCGGTGATGCGCTATCGACACTAAAGTGTTGAGTTCAGTGCGCAGTTCGCGCAGCTGCCCGTGCACCGTGACCGAGGCCATCGGCGCGCCTTGATTGGCGGCCGCCCGGCGCTGCAGCTGCTCGTCCTGGCGGCGGTGCAGCAGGGCGCGCATCTGCTCGGCGTCGAGTAAACCTGGGATGCCGAGGTAGTCGGCCTCCTCGTCGCTTCCGGCCGGTGTGGCGGTGCCGAACGAGGAGCCGTCGAAGATGACCTGGTCGAGTTCCGCGTCGGCGCCCAACGACGTGAAACCCTGGTCGGTTTCTGTCTTTTCGGTTTGTGCCCGCATTGCGGGATCCCCGTCGAGCGGGTCGCCTGTGTCGCGGTGTGGTTGGCCGAGCACGTGGTTGCGCTGCGCCTCCAACTCGCTCGCCAGCTGGAGCAGGTTGGGCACCGACGGCACGAAGATGCTCGCGGATTCGCCGGGCCGGCGAGACCGCACGAACCGGCCGACGGCCTGCGCGAAGAACAGCGGTGTCGAGGCGCTCGTCGCGTAGATTCCGACCGAAAGCCGTGGCACGTCAACGCCTTCGGAGACCATGCGCACCGCGACGAGCCACCGGCCGGTGCCTTCGGCGAATTTCGTGATGCGGGCCGAGGATCCCGGGTCGTCGGACAACACCACCGTCGGCGCCTCGGAGGTCAGCTTCTTCAGCAGGGCGGCGTACGCGCGCGCCGCGGCCTGATCGGAGGCGATGATCATGCCGCCGGCGTCGGGCACATGGGTGCGCAGCCCGCGCAGCCGCTGGTCGGCGGCGGCGATCACCGCGGGCATCCACTCGCCGGCGGGGTCCAGCGCCGTGCGCCACGCCCGCGCGGTCTGCTCGGCGGAGAGCGGCTCGCCGAGCCGTGCCGCGTGCTCCTCGCCGGCGCTGTCGCGCCAGCGCGCCTGCCCGGAGTAGGCGAGGAACACCACCGGCCGGACCACACCGTCGGCGAGCGCTTCGGCGTAACCGTAGGTGTGGTCGGCCTGCGACCGCAGCACCCCGTCGGCGCCCGGCTCGTACGTGACGAACGGGATGGGGCTGTCGTCGCTGCGAAAAGGCGTGCCCGTCAAGGCAAGTCGGCGGGTGGCGTCGCCGAAGGCTTCGCGAATGGCATCACCCCAGGTCTTGGCGTCACCGCCGTGATGGATCTCGTCGAAGATGACCAGCGTTTTGTGTTGCTCGGTGCGCACCCGGTGCAGGGTCGGATGCGCGGCGACCTGGGCGTAGGTGACCATCACACCGTGATACTCCGGCGAGGTCCGCGGGTTGGTGTTGGAGAATCGCGGGTCCAGGGCGAGACCGTGGCGCCCCGCGGCCTGCGCCCACTGGACCTTCAGGTGCTCGGTGGGGACCACGACGGTGATCTGCTCGACGGCGCGATGGGCGAGCAGTTCGGCCGCCACCCGCAGCGCGAACGTCGTCTTGCCGGAACCGGGGGTGGCCACGGCGAGGAAGTCGCGCGGCTGGGCGGCCAGATACTTCACCAACGCCCGGCGCTGCCAGCCCCGCAACGCATGGGCGCCAACCGGCTGCACAGACAAACTTCCCCCCGTAGCTGGTCACGCCCTGACAAGTCTTGCGCCCGGCCCGCGACGCGGCGGCGGGTGTGAAATGTAGCATGCCAACGCTTTTCGGTGCTGAAGCGACGCGACCTAGACGGCGTGGCCCGCCAGGTCGCGGGTTCGCAGCCACTCGTCGATTCGTGCGGCGACGTCGGGCCAGCCCGGTTCGAGCATCATGTTGTGTCCCATGTCGAAGAACTCCGGCTCGGTCGCATACGCGCGCGCCGTCGCACGCACCGCGCGCACGCTGACAAAGCCGTCGTGCAGGCCGCCTAGGACCAGGATCGGGGTGGTCACCCGCGCGGTATCGACCCGCCGCAACATCGGATCGGTCATCGCCGCGCGGATGCTCTCGGGCCCGGCGCGTTTCCAGCAGGATTCGACGACGGCCTCGGGCGTGTCGGCGCAGAAGAGGTATTCGCGGGCGAGCGCCTGGGTGCGCAGGAACTTGACCAACGTCGGGTCGTGAAACGAGTGCACCGTCATCCACGGCCGGCGACGCCAGACGCGCAGCGCCGCCCCGAGCACGCCCGACGGCGGCAGGGAGCCCACCAGCACCGCGGCCGGCGCGGTTCGGTCCTCGAGATAGCGCTGGATCGTGTAGCCACCCAGGGAATGGCCGATCAGCACCGGCGCGCCACCCAGGTCGTCGGCGACAGAACGGACGTCGTCGATGTAGTCGGCGATGGAAACGTGCTGCAGCGGCTTGGCAGTGGGGCTGGTGCCGTGCCCGCGCAGGCTCATCGCGACCGCGCGGTAGCCGGCGTCGGCGAAGAAGTCCAGGAAGCCGTCGTCCCAGCACCAGGCGCCGTGCCAGCCGCCGTGGACGAAAAGCAGCGGCACCGGATGCGCGTCGGTACAGCTTCCCTTGTCGATCACCTCGAGCATGAATCCGCAGTCTAGAACCCATCCGAACGTGCGGCTGGCCGCACGTGCGGCGTCGAATGTGCGGCTGGCCGCACACTCGGGCCGAACTTTCCAGCCGCTAGGCTGACGGGGTGTTTGAATCGCTGTCCGACCGATTGACCGGCGCCCTTGCCGGGCTGCGCGGCAAGGGCCGACTGACCGACGCCGACATCGAGGCCACCACCCGCGAAATCCGGCTCGCGCTGCTGGAAGCGGACGTTTCGCTGCCCGTGGTCCGGGCCTTCGTCGGCCGGATCAAGGACCGCGCCCGGGGCGCCGAGGTGTCCGGCGCGCTCAACCCTGCGCAGCAGGTCGTCAAGATCGTCAACGAAGAACTCATCGGCATCCTGGGCGGCGAAACCCGCCAGCTGGCGTTCGCGAAGGCGCCGCCGACCGTCGTGATGCTCGCCGGCCTGCAGGGTTCCGGTAAGACGTCGCTGGCCGGGAAGTTGGCCGCCTGGCTGCGCGGGCAGGGGCACACGCCGCTGCTGGTGGCCTGCGACCTGCAGCGTCCCGCCGCGGTGAACCAGCTGCAGGTCGTCGGCGAGCGCGCCGGCGTACCGGTGTTCGCGCCGCATCCCGGCGAGTCCCCGGAATCCGGACCCGGCGACCCGGTCGCCGTCGCGGCCGCGGGTCTCGAGGAGGCCCGGGCCAAACACTTCGACGTGGTCATCGTCGACACCGCCGGCCGGCTGGGCATCGACGAGGAGCTGATGGCCCAGGCGGCGGCCATCCGGGACGCCATCGATCCCGACGAGGTGCTGTTCGTCCTCGACGCGATGATCGGCCAGGACGCCGTCACCACCGCGGAGGCGTTCCGCGAGGGCGTCGGCTTCACCGGCGTGGTGTTAACCAAGCTCGACGGCGACGCCCGCGGTGGCGCCGCGCTGTCGGTCCGCGAGGTCACCGGTGTCCCAATCCTTTTCGCCTCCACGGGTGAGAAGCTCGAGGACTTCGACGTCTTCCACCCCGATCGCATGGCCAGCCGCATCCTGGGCATGGGCGACGTGCTGAGCCTGATCGAACAGGCCGAACAGGTCTTCGACGCCGAGCGGGCCGAGGCCGCCGCGGTCAAGATCGGTGCCGGCGAGCTGACGCTCGAGGATTTCCTGGAGCAGATGCTCGCCATCCGCAAGATGGGCCCGATCGGCAACCTCCTGGGCATGCTGCCCGGCGCCGGGCAGATGAAGGAGGCGCTGGCCGAGGTCGACGACCGCCAGCTCGACCGGTTGCAGGCCATCATCCGCGGCATGACGCCGCAGGAGCGCGCTGACCCCAAGATCATCAACGCCTCGCGGCGGCTGCGCATCGCCAACGGCTCGGGCGTGACGGTGTCCGAGGTCAATCAGCTGGTCGACCGCTTCTTCGAGGCCCGCAAGATGATGTCGTCCATGCTGGGCGGCATGGGAATCCCCGGTATCGGCCGCAAGTCCGCGACGCGAAAGAGCAAGGGCGCCAAGGGCAAAAAGGGCAAGAAGGGTGGGCGGGGACCGACCCCGCCCAAGGTCCGCAACCCGCTGGGCGCCGGCATGCCGGGCATGGCGGGGATGCCCCCGGGGTTCCCCGACCTGTCGCAGATGCCCGAGGGCCTCGACGAGCTGCCGCCCGCGCTGGCCGACTTCGACCTGTCCAAGCTGAAGTTCCCGGGCAAGAAGTAGCCGCACCGTGCGCCTGCACGTGCGAGGTCTGGGCCTGCCCGACGAGACCGAGATTCAGCTGTGGATCGTCGACGGCCGCATCAGCACCGAGCCGGTCGCCGGGGCCGACACCGTTTTCGGGGCCGGCTGGATCCTGCCGGGATTGGTGGACGCGCACTGCCACGTCGGGCTTGGTCACCACGGCGAGATCCCGATCGAGGAGGCGATCGCCCAGGCCGAGACCGAACGCGACATCGGCGCGCTGCTGCTGCGTGACTGCGGCGCGCCGACCGACACCCGCAGCCTCGACGACCACGACGACCTGCCCCGCATCATCCGCGCCGGAAGGCACCTGGCCCGGCCCAAGCGCTACCAGGCGGGCTTCTCCGTCGAGCTCGAGGACGAATCCCAGCTGCCGGCGGCGGTGGCCGAGGAGGCCAGGCGCGGCGACGGCTGGGTCAAGCTGGTCGGCGACTGGATCGACCGCGGCGTCGGTGACCTCGCCCCGCTGTGGTCCGACGACGTGCTGGCGGCCGCGATCGACACCGCGCACGCCAACGGCGCCCGCGTCACCGCCCACGTCTTCAGCGACGAGGCGATGCCCGGCCTGATCAAGGCCGGCATCGACTGCATCGAACACGGCACCGGGCTCACCGACGACACCATCGCGCTGATGCTCGAGCACGGAACGGTGTTGGTGCCCACGCTGGTCAACATCACCGAAAACTTTCCGGGCATCGCCGAGGCCGCCAAGCGCTATCCGACCTACGCCGCCCACATGCGCGACCTGCACGCCCGCTGCCGTGAGCGGGTCGCGGCGGCCCTGGACGCGGGAATCCCGATGTATGCCGGTAGCGATGCGGGCAGCATGGTCGCGCACGGCCGGATCGCCGACGAGGTCGAAGCCCTCAAGGGGATCGGGATGAGCCCGACGCAGGCTTTGGGCGCGGCCTGCTGGGATGCCCGTCGTTGGCTGGGCCGCCCCGGTCTGGATCACGGGGCCTCGGCCGACCTGTTGTGCTACACCGACGATCCACGCGAGGGTCCCGGCGTGCTGAACCGGCCCGACCTGGTGATCCTGCGCGGCGCCATGTTTCGGCCCTGACCTGCGCATTCGCCGCGTGGCAGGCAATTTCTCAAAAAGATTGCGAGCGCTTGCTATCTATGTTACAGTCGTCGCAACCCAATGAACCGGAGGAAGACAGTGACCTACGACGTGATCATTCGCGATGGATTGTGGTTCGACGGCACCGGCGGTGCCCCGCAAACCCGCACGCTCGGGATTCGCGACGGCGTGGTGGCCACGGTCGCGGGCCCCTCGGACGCGCCGCTGGACGAGACCGGTTGCCCCGAGGTGATCGACGCGGCGGGCAAGTGGGTGATGCCCGGCTTCATCGACGTGCACACCCACTACGACGCCGAGGTGCTGCTGGATCCCGGGCTGCGGGAGTCGGTACGCCACGGTGTGACCACGGTGCTGCTGGGCATGTGCTCGCTGTCGACGGTGTATGCCGACTCCGAGGATGCCGCCGACCTGTTCAGCCGGGTCGAGGCCGTGCCGCGCGAGTACGTCCACGGCGCGCTGGCCAGTAACCGGACCTGGACCACCGCCGCCGAATACATCGCGGCCGTCGACTCGCTGCCGCTCGGGCCGAATGTCAGCTCGCTGCTTGGTCATTCGGACCTGCGCAGCGCGGTGCTGGGGCTCGACCGGGCGACCGACGCCACCGTCAAGCCCACCGACGCCGAACTGGAGAAGATGGCGACCTTGCTCGACGAGGCGCTCGAGGCCGGGATGCTGGGCATGTCCGGCATGGACGCGGCGATCGACAAGCTCGACGGCGAACGCTTCCGGTCGCGGGCGCTGCCGTCCACCTTCGCGACCTGGCGGGAACGGCGCCGGCTGATCAAGGTGCTGCGCAAGCGCGGGCGGATCCTGCAGAGCGCGCCCGACGTCGAGAACCCCGCGTCGGCGCTGATGTTCTTCCTGACCAGCAGCCGAATGTTCGGACGCCGCAAGGGAGTTCGGATGAGTCTGTTGGTGTCCGCCGACGCCAAGTCGAACCCGCTGGCCGTCTACGTGTTCGGGCCGGCGACTCGCCTGGCGAACAAGCTGCTGGGCTCGAGCGTGCGGTTCCAGCACCTGCCGGTGCCGTTCGAGTTGTACTCCGACGGAATCGACCTGCCGGTCTTCGAGGAATTCGGCGCCGGCACGGCCGCCCTGCATCTGCGCGACCAGTTGGAGCGCAACGAGCTGCTGGCCGACCGGGACTACCGCCGCAAGTTCCGCAAAGAGTTCGACCGCGTCAAACTCGGACCGTCGCTGTGGCACCGCGACTTCCACGACGCGGTCATCGTTGAGTGCCCCGATAAGTCGTTGATCGGCAAGAGCTTTGGCACGATCGCCGACGAACGCGGGCTGCACCCGCTCGACGCGTTCCTCGATGTGCTCGTCGAAAACGGCGAACGCAACGTGCGCTGGACAACCATCGTGGCCAACCACCGGCCCAAGCTGCTCAACGCGCTCGCCAAGGAGGAAAGCGTGCACATGGGCTTCTCGGACGCCGGTGCCCACCTGCGCAACATGGCCTTCTACAACTTCCCGATCAAGCTGCTCAAGCGAACTCGCGACGCCCACCGCGCGGGCGCGCCGTTCATGTCCACCCAACACGCGGTGCACCGGCTGACCGGCGAGCTGGCCGAGTGGTTCGGACTCGACGCCGGCACGCTGCGCGAGGGCGACCGCGCGGACTTCGTGGTGATCGACCCGGCCGGCCTGAACGACTCGGTCGACGGCTACTACGAGGAGGAGGTTCCCTTCTACGGGGGCCTGCGGCGCATGGTCAATCGCAACGACGAGGCCGTCGTCGCGACCGGTGTCAACGGCGCCGTCGTCTTCCAGAAGGGCCAATTCCGCGACGGCTACGGCCAGACCGCCAAATCGGGCCGGTACCTGCGGGCCGGTGCGCGACCGCGGCGCGAGCAGCGCTCGGCCGCGCTGGTGTGAGCGACTGAGATGGCCAGGACGCAGCAGCAACGCCGCGAGGAGACCATCGGACGGCTCCTCGAGGCGTGCATCGCCAGCATCATCGAGGTCGGCTACGCCCGCGCCTCGGCGGCCGTGATCACCAAGCGCGCCGGCGTCTCCGTGGGTGCCCTGTTCCGGCACTTCGAGACGATGGGCGACTTCATGGCCGCCACCGCATCGGAGGTGCTGCGCCGGCAGGTTGAGTCATTCACCAAGCAGGTCGCCGAAATCCCGGCCGACCGCCCGGCGCTGGAAGCCGCGCTGACGATCCTGCGCGACATCACCAGCGGCCCGACCAACGCGGTGCTGTACGAGCTGATGGTCGCCGCCCGCACCGACGAGAAGCTCAACGCGCATCTGGCCGACGTGATGGCCCAGTACTCGGCGAAGATTCTCGACGCCGCGCGCACCCTGCCCGGCGCGGAAACCATCCCGGAGGACACCTTTCCGGTTCTGGTGGCATTGCTGACCAACGTCTTCGACGGGGCGGCAATCGTGCGAGGGGTGCTGCCAGAACCGGATGTGGAGGAGCGCCGGATCGCGCTGCTGACCGCGCTGATAACCGGGTTGTTGCCGAACGAGACTGTGTGACAAGCGGTTACAGCGCGCCGATACCGGTCTCCGGGTTGAGCGCGAAACCCCAGTCGAACAGGCTTGCCGCCTGATCCCAATACGTGGGCCCGCCCTGCTTCACCATCCCGTACATCATGGCGATCACCAGGCGGCGACCACCGCGGGCCGCGGCGCCGACGAAGGTCTTGCGGGCCGCGTTGGTGAACCCGGTCTTGCCGCCGATGGCGCCGGGATAGCGCTGTAACAGTTCGTCCTGGTTGGTGATCGGTTCGTCGCCGTGATCGCCGGGGAACGTCGCCGACGGCTCGGCGGTGATGTGCGCGAACATCGGATTGGCCATTGCGGCCCGGAAGATGACGGCCAGGTCGTGGGCCGTGGAGGCCCCGGAGCCGCCGGGCCCGTCCAGCCCCGATGGCGTCGCCGCGTGGGTGTTGGTCGCCCCGAGTGAGGCCGCTTTGGCGTTCATCTTGCCGACCGCGACGTCCGCGCCGCCGAGCTGGTGTGCCAGCGCGTTGGCGGCATCGTTGCCGGAAACCAGCAGCAGCCCGTCGAGCAGTTGGCGCGCGGTATAGGTGCGGCCGGGTTTGACGCCGACACAGTTGCACTCGACCTGGGTATCGGCGACGTCGGCGACGACGGTGGAATCCAAGCTCAGCTCGTCCAGGGCAACCAACGCCAACAGCACCTTGATGGTGCTCGCGGGCGGGTGGGCCACGTTCTGGTCACGGCCGGCCAGCACCTGACCGCTGTCGAGGTCGGCCACGATCCAGGTCTGGGCCGGGCCGTCGGGAATCGGGACCGAGCCGGCAGGCTGCATGCTGTCGGCCCCCGCGGTGGCCGGGCTGACAGTGGCACCCAAGGTGCCGACCGTGAGCGCAGCGGCGGCCGCGGCGATGAGTTTCCGCATGGGCGCAAAGTTTAACGTCCAGCGGCTCTGACTCAATGAACCGGCGGCTGGTCCGGATCGTGATAACCACGGTGGCGGTCGTACTGGCCGGCACCTCATCGGGTTCTTGCGAGGGAGTGCCGATGAGTAAGCGGGGGCGGCGAGCCGTTGTCTGTGGTGCGAGTATGGCCGGGCTGCTGGCCGCTCGGGTGCTGTCGGACTTTTACGAGACGGTCACGCTCGTCGAGCGCGACCGACTCCCCGACGGTGCTGAGCAGCGTCGAGGCGTACCCCAGGGACGGCATTTCCATGCCCTGCTGAGCACAGGGTCGAAAGCCCTGGGCGAGCTATTTCCGGGTCTGCTCGACGAGCTCGTCGCCGGCGGCGCGAACGTCCTCGACAATGAGCCCTCGCGCGTGTATGTCCGGTTGGGGCGCCACGAGCTTGACCTCTCGGGCAAATTCGCCGACCCGGCGTCGCTGGTCTTGTATCAACCGAGCCGGCCGTTTTTGGAGTCCCATGTCAGGCGACGGGTCCGTGACCTCACGAACGTGTGCTTCCTGGAGGGCCACGATGTCGTCGAGCCGATCGGAGACCGGCCGGATCGGGTCACGGGTGTGCGGGTGGTCAACCGCGCCACGGGTGTGCAAACCGCGCTGGAAGCCGACATGGTGGTCGATGCGACGGGCCGCTCCGCGCGCATGCCGGCGTTCCTGGGCAAGCTTGGCTACCAGCGACCGCTCGAGCAGCGGTATCCGGTGCAGCTGAGCTATGCCAGCCAATTTCTGCGGATTCCCGCGGGCATCCTGGGTGAGAAATTGGGCTTCTCGGTCGGCCCGACGCCCGAACGACCCACCGGGGTGGTGGCCGTGGCCTACGAGCACGGCACCTGGATTTTGACTTTGTTCGGCGTGGGCGGTGTCGAGCTGCCCCATGATCTGCCTGGCGTCATCGAGTGCGCTGCGCAGTTCGCGCCGCCTTTTCTGATCGCTGCGCTGCGGGCCGCCGAGCCCCTGGGTGCACTGTCGTTGCAGCATTACCCGGCCAGCACGTGGCGGCGCTATGACAAGATGCGCCGATTCCCGGCGGGGCTGCTGGTGATGGGTGATGCGATCTGCAGCTTCAACCCGGTCTACATGCAGGGCATGACGATGGCCGCGCAGCAGGCCCTCGCCCTTCGAAACTGCCTGGCCGACGGCGAGGGCGACGTCCGTCGGCGCTTCTTCAGACAGACCGCCAAGCAGATCGCGCCCGTTTGGCGGGGGAACCGGCTCAGCGATTTCACCGTGTCCCAGGCGGGCGGTTGGCGTTGGGTGCTGAGGCGCTTGATGACCTGGCCGATGGACAAGGCCCAGGCGGCTGCCGCGACCGATCCGGTAATCGCCGAAGAACTGCTTCGTGTGATGCACTTTGTCGACCCGCCAGCCCGGCTGATGCGGCCCTCGTTCCTGATCCGCCTGGTCACCGCCAACCGCCGATCCGGAATGGCCAAGCGTCCGCCGACACTGCACGCGGCACCTGACGCCGGGGTTCATGGAACATGATCGCTCCGCGACCGCGGAACTTTCTCTGACCGCACTGCTGGCGAAGCCCACGGCCGGGCAACCCAGCGCCGTTGTCGTAGACCGCCCCGGTTGCCGAAGGGCTGATTCGTAAGCGCGTCCTCGAGCCGATTGAACCGACCGGCGCCGATGCTCGTGTCTAGGTGTGGTTGGGGAGTTTAAGTGTCATCGCCGCCGGGGGGCATGCCACCGCAACGTCGCGCAGCATGAGGTCGTCGAATGATTTTGAGGTTTCCGGGATTTGAGGCCTTCGAGTTCAAGGCCACCAGCCGCCATTTGGCACGGCTGCTCGAGGGCTGCGCGTATTTGACCGCCTTTGGCGAGGCGAACGACAGCCTTATTGCACGAAAGTCAGTAAGGCGCTTGCGATCCCGCCGGCACGCCAGCCCTGAATAGGGTCCGCCGTCATCATGCTCAACTACGGCACGCAGCCAGACTTCGTCGGACCACTAACCGCGGCTCAGCGGTCGATATGGGCTGCCCAACAGCTCCAGCCCGAAATCCCTTACAACTTCGCCGCTTTTCTGCCGATCGATCACGATGTCGACGCCGACAGGCTCATCGATGCCTGCGAATCGGCGGCAACGCGGTTCGGCACGCCATGCGCTCGGCTAGCCCTCGCCGACGGCGAACCGGTCTTCATCGTCGACCGCTCCCTTACCCAGACGGGAATCACCGACTGCATCGATCTGCGCGCCGAGCGCGACCCGGTAGCCGCCGCTCGCAGTTGGATGAACCACGACTACCGCCAACCAGTCGACCTGCTCCATGACCGACTCACAAACTTCACACTGCTGCGGATCACCGACAACCTGTCGTATTTCTACCTGCGTACCCACCACCTGCTCTGCGACGGGTACGGCGCCAACAATTTCGTCCGGCACATCGCCGCCGTCTACTCCGGGTCCGCGCCCGAACGCGGCGAAGTCGACTTTTCCGAGTTCGCCCTGCTCCATGAAGCCGACCGGGAATACCGGCAGTCTTCGCGCAGTCACGCTGACGCCGAGTTTTGGAAGAGCGTCGTGCGCGGACCTCTGGACATTATCGACTTGGGCGGGACGCGGAGGTCGGTGCCACCGCGCCACCCCCTGGTGCGCGAGCTGGCGTGCGGTCAGGGATTCTCGGCGTCCCCGCATGACCAGTTCGATGTCGCGAGGTTTGTCGCCGCAATGACGGTGTTTATCGCGAAAACCACAGGGCGCCAAACCATCTCGTTGTCATTGCCGGTTTCGGCGCGCACGACGGCGGCGCTGAAAACATGTGCCGGCATGGTGTCCAACATGGTGCCGCTGCTGATCGACGTCGAGGACCGCGACACTCTTGGTGCACTGACCGATCGAGCCACCAAGGCTTTGGTCGGTGCGCTGCGCCACCAACAATTCCGGCATTGGCCGGACCTGATCGCCGGCACAACCCGTGTCGACATGAACGTCGAGTTCGGCGCGGCCATCAACGTGCTCGACTTCATTGCCCCGCTTCGTTTCGGGCCGTCGGAGACGGCGTACAACGTATTGAGCATCTATCCCATTCAGGACATTGCCGTCAACATCTATCCGCGGCTGGGCGACGGCACGCCACGAATTCAGTTGATGTGGAATCCCGACCGCTACACCTCCGACGAAATCGGCAGGCACACAAGGCGTCTGGAAATGCTGCTGGACCGCCTCTTGGTGGCGGATGCGTCGCTGGTCGTGGCTGAGGTGTCGGTTCTGGATCGCGATGAGCGCGAGCTGGTGTTGTCGGCGTGGTCCGGTGCTGGGGTGGGCGCGCCGATTGGGGTGGCGCCGCAGTTGTTGGCGGCGACGGTCGCCGCCGATCCCGATGCGGCGGCCGTGATCGACGGCACCCGGGAGCTGTCGTATCGCGAGCTTGACGAGTGGTCGACGCGGTTGGCGCGGGTACTGATCGAGGCCGGGGTGGGTCCCGAGCGTGCTGTGGGGGTGGCGATGGACCGCTGTGTGGAGTTGGTCGCGGTGTGGTGGGCCGTGGTCAAGGCCGGCGGTGTGTACGTGCCGGTCGACCCGGTCCACCCGGCCGAGCGGATCGCCACGGTGCTAGATGCGGTGGACGCCGTGTGTTTGTTGACCTGTGGCGTCGACACGGTGCCCGGGGGCGGGACGCGCCCGGTGCTGCGCGTCGACCATCTGGACATGTCGGATCGCGCGCCTGAGCCGATTACCGACGCCGATCGCCTCGCGCCGCTGGGCGTGGATAACACCGCCTACGTCATGTTCACCTCAGGATCCACCGGCGCACCCAAGGGGGTGGCGGTCAGTCACGCCGGTCTGCTGGGGCTAGCCGCGGCGCAACGCGCGATATATGGCCTGGGCGCGAGTGCGCGGGTGCTGATGGTGGCGGCACCGACCTTCGATGCGTCGATCTTCGATTGGTTGTGGGCGGCGGGATCCGGAGCGGCGTTGGTGGTCGCGCCGCCGCAGGTGTACGCCGGGGAGGCGTTGACCGCGTGGGTACAGGACCAGCGTGTCAGCGCGGCGGCGTTGACCCCGACGGTGCTGTCGTCCCTGGATCGGACCCGGCTCGACGGGCTGGACACGCTAATCACGATGGGAGAGGCCTGCTCCGCGGAAGTGGTGGCCGCCTGGGCCCCAGGCCGGCGGATGTTCAACGGCTACGGTCCCACCGAGTCCACCATCTGCTCCACCTCCACCGCGCCGCTGTCGCCGGGGCAGCCGGTCAGCATCGGCGCTCCGATCCCGGGGGTATGCGCGCTGGTGCTCGATGCACGGTTGAACCCGGCGCCGATCGGGGTGGTGGGCGAGCTGTATCTCGGTGGGCCCGCGCTGGCGCACGGCTACGTGGGCCGCGCCGAGTTGACCGCGGAACGGTTCGTGGCCAATCCGCACGGAGGTGGTGGCGCACGGATGTATCGCACGGGCGACCTGGTGCGGTGGACCTCCGCCGGCACTCTCGATTACCTGGGTCGGCCCGATACCCAGATCAAACTGCGCGGGCAGCGCATCGAACTTGGCGAAATCGAAAACTCCCTGCTGGCCTGCCCGCAGGTCACCCAGGCCGCCGTCGCCGTGCACCACAACTCCGCCGGCACACACCTGATCGCCTACATCACCCTCGAACACACCGCGACCGCGGATCACGTCGCCGAAAGCGTCGAACAGTGGCAACACGTGAACGACCAGCTCTACGGCGCCGAGGTCGGGGACTTCGGCAGGGATTTCCGGGGCTGGAACAGCAGCTACACCGATGAGCCGATCCCGCTCGAGGAGATGGTCGAGTGGCGCTCGGCCACGGTGGATCGGATCATCGCCCTCGAGCCCAGACGGGTATTGGAAATCGGCGCGGGCTCCGGACTGATCTTGTCGCAGATCGCCCCTCAGTGTGAGCACTATGTCGCCACCGACATTTCGCCGGTCGCCATCGACAATCTGGCCCACGTGCTGGAGCAATTGCAGATTCCATGGCGTGATCGAGTCGAGCTACTGACACAGCCCGCGCACGTCGCCGAGGGTTTGCCCCGGCGCCATTTCGACACCGTCATTCTCAATTCGGTCGTCCAGTATTTCCCCAATGCGGACTATCTGGCCGAGATCATCGATTACGCCGTGGATCTGCTAGCGCCCGGCGGGAGATTGTTCATCGGCGATGTGCGCAACCACACGCTGCAAGGCGCATTGCAAACTGGAGTCGCGCTCGCCCGCGCCACCGCCACCGACACCGCTGAGATCCGGGCACGCGTCTATCGCGCCATGGTCAGCGAGCCCGAATTGCTGTTGGCCCCAGAGTTTTTCACCACCTGGGCCGCCGACCATCCGCACGTGGCCGGACTAGCCATCGAAGTCAAACGTGGATTGGCCGATAACGAACTCATCCGCTACCGCTATGACGTCATCGTCCACAAAGCCCCCACCCCGCTGCGCTCACTGGCCACCGCACCCACCTGGACGTGGGCCCATTGCGAAGGCCTGAACGGGTTGCAAGACCGATTGATATCCCAACATCCGGCCACTGTTCGCGTTACCGACATCCCGCGCGCCGGACTGATCACCGACGTCCGCGTCGAAGCCGCCGTGGCCGCCGGACGGTCCCTAGCCGACGCGCTAGCTGATGCCACCGCCGAGGCCGCCGACGCCGTTGTGCCCGAAGCGTTGTACCGCCTCGGCGAGACCACCGGATACCAGGTGGCGGTGACCTGGGGTGCCCAGCCCGGCACTGTGGAGGCGGTTTTCATCATCCCCATCGGCCCGCACCCACCTGCAGTCACCGACGTGTATCTGTCGCCCGCTCGCCTGCGCGGCACCAATGCCAATGACCCGCAAACCAACATCAAGATCAGCGCAGTGCGTGAGTGGTTGAACGCACGGCTGCCCGATTACATGATGCCGGCCCAGATCATGGTGCTCGACGAGTTCCCGTTGACCTCCTCGGGCAAGATCGACCGCAGGGCCCTGCCGGCACCGATATTTGCCGCGGCATCTTTCCGGGCGCCGCAGTCCGAGAACGAAAAAATCGTTGCCCAGGTGTTCAGCGAAGTGTTGGGCCTGGACCGGGTCGGGCTGGACGACGATTTCTTCGCCCTCGGTGGCGATTCGTTGATCGCAACACGGGTGACCGCGCGCCTGCAGTTGACGTTGGGCAGGGAAGTGCCGGTGCGGTACCTGTTTGAGGCTTCCACCGTCGGTCAGCTCGCCGACTATCTGGACCGTCATCGTGGCGGGCCTGGCGTCCCGCCGCTGCGGGCGATGCCGCGCCCGGCCCGGGTTCCGTTGTCGTTTGCCCAGCAGCGGTTGTGGTTCCTCAACCAGTTCGAGGGCCAGGTTCCGACCTATAACATGCCGACCGCGTTTCGGATCGACGGGGCGCTGGATGTCGACGCGTTGGGTGCGGCCCTGGATGACGTCATCGCCCGCCACGAATCGCTGCGCACCATATTTCGCGCAATCGACGGAGTGCCGTTCCAAGAGGTGTTGCCGGCCCAGGCTGGCATGTGGCGGCGCGGCGGCCCAGCGGTGGTGTCGTTGCCCGAGCGCGATGTGCGCGGCGAGTTGATGGCCCTGGCGGGGTACCGATTCGATTTGTCGACCGAGATCCCCATTCGCGCGCAGATCTATTCGGTGGGGCGCGAGCAGTATGTCGTGGGGATTGTATTGCACCACATAGCTTTTGACGGATGGTCACCGGCGCCGATGGTCAGGGATGTGGGCCAGGCGTATCGGGCGCGGCGGATGGGTCGGGTGCCGGGGTGGGTGCCGTTGGGGGTGCAGTATGCGGATTATGCGTTGTGGCAGCGGGGGTGGTTGGGGTC
>NZ_MBET01000103.1:0-662 GCF_001954215.1 Mycobacterium sp. IS-2888 | reverse complement strand
AGCCTGGCTGCATGCCAACTGCTCTCATCACCGGGGCCGGCGGCGGTATCGGTTCTGCCATCGCCACCGCGCTGGCGCCGACGCACACGCTGCTCTTGGCCGGTCGGCCCTCTGATCGCCTGGATGCCGTCGCGGAGCGCCTCGACGCGACAACGTTTCCATTGGACCTGACCGATGCCGACGGGATCGAATCCAGTTGCGAAATCGTGGATGCTCTCGACGTGCTGGTGCACAACGCCGGAGTCTCGATCCCGGGCCACGTCGCCGAGTCGGGTGTCGAGGAGTGGCGCGCCACCTTCGACGTGAATGTCTTTGGCGCGGTGGCTCTTACGTTGGCGCTGTTGCCGGCACTGCGGGGCGCCCGCGGTCAGGTGGTATTCGTCAACTCCGGGGCGGGGCGCAAAGTCTCGCCGGGCATGGCGTCCTATTCGGCCAGCAAGTTCGCGCTGCGCGCATTCGCGGACTCGCTGCGCGACGACGAGCCGGAATTGCGGGTCACCACGATATATCCGGGCCGCAGGAAGTTGGCGGCGTCGTACTCGCCGCCTTCGAACGCGACCAGTTCACGCTGCATGGTCGTGTCGGTGCGGCCCGGATATATCGTGGTGACCCGCAATTCCGGCTCGTCGTCGCGCAGCGAGTCCGCGAATGCGCGCAGCGCG
>NZ_MBET01000102.1:0-758 GCF_001954215.1 Mycobacterium sp. IS-2888 | reverse complement strand
GTCGTGACGACGTTGATTCCGGCTTCGAGCAGCCGAACATAGTCCGGGATGGCCAGCGCATCGCGCTCGGGACCGCTCGCGGCATACACCACCGCGTCGGGCGCCAGGGCGATCAAGGCGTCGGCATCGTTGGTGGCCGCGATACCCAACGGTTCGATGCCAGCCAATTCCCCGGCGTCCTGGCCGACTTTGTCGGGCGAATGCACCCATACCCCAACGAGTTCCAGGTCGGGCCGGCGGCGGATCGCATCGATGGCGATCGACCCAACTCCCCCCGTCGACCACACAACGGTACGCACGGGGTTCACCTCCCTACTCATGAGCGGCCGCGGCGCGTTCGAGGTATGGCCACGCCACATCGGGCGGCCCGGCCCACTCCGGCGCACGCAGGTCGAACCTAAGCGTGAACATCAACAGCACCATAACCTAAAATTTGTTCGTTAGGATAGTGTGCGCTCTCTTAACAGGAGGTACGAAATGGCAGCTCAGCGCGTAGTGGTCTGGGCGACCGGCGGCATCGGGTCGATCGCGATCCGCACTATCCACCGACGCCCCGATCTGGATCTGGTCGGCGTGTGGGTGCACTCCGCGGAGAAGGTCGGCAGGGACGCCGGCGAACTCGCCAATGGCGAGCCGATCGGCCTCGCCGCCACCAATGACGCGGACGCGCTGATCGCCCTCAAACCCGATTGCGTCATCTACGCGGCCAGCGGTCCCGAGCGCGATGCGCTGGCCATCCCGGACTATGTTCGGCTGCT